>CAYMLE010000006.1:12618-36886 GCA_964391115.1 uncultured Herbinix sp.
CCAACAGCGATACCGACTCCGGCACCGGGGCAGATCCTTGAGATACAAAATGTACAGATACAAGACATTTATTCAGAGATGACTGGATATGTCTGCAACACTATTTATCTGAATGTTGTGGAGAATATATTAGCTTCTCAGAATTACCTCAATGATGCCAATAATCAACCAATCGTTCTTCCAAGTGGAGCCAAGGTATCGGTAAAGAATTCGGTCAGAGTCAATGGTGAGGTATGGTATTTCATTACCTATAACTATGATATCAGTGGTTATGTGAGAGCGGAATACATTTACATAGGAGAGGAACTGCCTTCGGGAGTAACCAATCCATCCCCGCCTCCAGTAAACATTACTCCTACGCCAACACCGATTATCGGCGGACAGGACAATGTAGATTTCGAACTAAAGTTATTAGCTCAAGGATTTCCTGAGAGCTATAAGAACTCCTTGCGTCAGCTCCATAGCTTACATCCAAATTGGGAATTTACTGCATATCATACTGGTCTAGATTGGAACACAGTCATTGCCAATGAAAGTATTCCCGGTAAGAATACAATTCCTAATTCGAAAAGTGTGGAATGGTTGTCCTTTGCGGAGGGTGCCTATGACTGGAGGACGGATAAATTTATCATCTATGATGGTACCTATTGGGTAACTGCCTCCAAGGAAGCAGTTGAGTATTACATGGATCCCCGGAACTTCCTAACGGAAACCGGAATGTTCCAATTTGAGCTCCTTAGATACCAGAGTCAGTATCAGAATAAAAACGGTGTAGAGAATGTATTATTAGGAACAGCGATGTATAATAATGCTTATTCCTATATCGATGATAATGGGAATTCGAATACGATGACCTTCAGTGATACCTTTATCAAGGCGGCCGAGTTTTCAGGAGTTAGCCCTTATCACCTAGCCTCAAGGGTGAAACAAGAGGTGGTAACTGGACCGAACACCTTAAGCAATAGTGTATCGGGAACCTATAAGGGTTATGAAGGGTATTATAATTTTTATAATATCGGAGCCAATGATAGCGCTGGTGGCGGAGCGATCGCCAATGGACTGAACTATGCCAAAGGTAACCGAGCTAAGCAAACGGATTGGACCACCTACCTACTTCCTTGGACCAGCCCATATAAATCCATAGTTGGAGGATCGAATTTTCTGGGTAAGGGTTATATAAATCGTGGACAGGATACAGTATATCTACAAAAATTCAATGTAACTCCGACCTCGACCTATTTCCACCAATACATGACGAATGTTGAGGCGCCTTGGGCAGAAGGAAAGAAGATCGCAACGGCTTATAAGAGTATGATTGAATCACCGATTGTATTTTCTATTCCAGTTTATCAGAATATGCCATACAGCCCGGCCCCCATACCGACGACGAAGTTTAATCCAAATAACCGCTTGAAGAGTCTTAAGGTTACGGACATGAATGGTCAGGACTTGGGTATGACACCAACCTTCAACCAGACCGTAATGAATTATACTCTGATTGTTGAGAATGTAGTGGATATCGTAGAGATTAAAGCGACTACAGTGAGCAAGAAAGCAAGCATCAGCGGTGGAGGATATTATCCTCTAAACGTTGGTAAAAATGAAATTGTTATTCCGGTGATAGCACAGAATGGTGACATCGCTAATTACATTGTTACAATTGAACGAAAGTAATCCGTCTTGCAGAACAGATGAAATAGGCAGACAGGGTATTACAAACAGTTGCCATAGCATCCGGCCGGCGGGGAGAAAAACCTGCTGGCCGGATATTGTCATTTGGTAAGAAATTTTGTAATATAGAATTATATAAATGACAGAAACGTTATTCATCGAAGGGAGATATTAAATGAAACGCAGCATAAAATATTTCATAGTATTATTAATAATGATCGTAACTACAACACTGGCCCCAGCAAAAACGAGCCATGCAGCCAGTGCTAAGGTATGGATAACCTCAGAGACAACGGAGTTTACGGTTGGTGAGAGTGTATTGGTATATATTACGATATCATCCGATACGGCCTTTGGAGATTTTGAAGCAAACCTGACCTATGATGATGAGGTGCTAGAATATGTGGGGAAGCATTCCTTTATCACTGGAAGTAGCGGGTTTTTAAGGATTAAGGATATGAATATTATCGAAGAAGAGTATGATAGAAAATATGCACTTGAGTTTAAAGCGATTACGGTTGGAACGAGCAAGATCGCTTTCCAAAATTCGATTATGGTATATGATTTTGAAACTGGAATTGAGATGGCCGTATCGAGTAATGACATGACGGTGGATGTTAAGGCAGCCGAAACTGCCTCCACAAATGCTTATTTAAGTGCCCTAAAGATTAGTCCCTCAGAACTAAACCCTCCGTTTGACAAGGAAGTGTTTCAATATAATACCATTGTAAATAATAACACTAAAAAATTGGTAATTGATGCTACCAGAGAAAATGAATCTGCAGTTGTTCAAATATCCGGTAATGATTCTCTGAAAGAGGGGGAAAATAAAATTAACGTAACTGTGGTTGCAGAATCAGGAAATGTCATAGAATATACTATCAATGTATTCCGTGAATCTGCTCCGGAAGAAGGAGAAACTCTGAATGATGGTAATTCCTCGCCATCGACTATGCATGGTAGCTTTCAAATAACAACGATCGAGGATGAATTATTTGCTATTTATAATGGAGCTTATAAACTGGTAAAGCCAGGTCCAGAGGTAGAAATCCCGAAGAACTATATAAAAACTAGAATTATTATTTCGGATACTTCAATTGAGGTTTATGCGCCGGAAAATAATTTGGAATATGACTTTCTGCTAATTTATGCTGAAAATGAAATGGGTGAGGCTGGCTTTTATCAATATGACCGAGTGGAGAAAACACTGCAGCGTTATTCTCAAGATAATCCGTTGCAATACGTGGATGATGTTAACTCCAATCCGAATGAAGATAAAGAGAAGCAATACCGAAATAACCTTATGAAGGCTGTTATGGTTATTACTATACTTAGTATATTCAGTGCTCTTATGGTGGTGGTATCCATTCGCCTCTATATGAATTCTAACAGATCATCAAAAGGTAGAAAAAGGAAATAGTTGACGTTCTAAACTGCATCTGTTATACTGCTTATATAACAGATATAACGTTAACAGTTCATGTGATGAGGTGTTTATCATGTATGTAAAGATTGATTTTAATAGTGACGAAGCTATTTATATTCAGCTTAGGAATCAAATAATATTTGGGATCGCAACCGCTCGGATTCAAGAGGGAGATAACCTGCCTTCGGTAAGAGAACTAGCAGATTACATCGGTATTAACATGCATACCGTTAATAAAGCATACTCTATTTTAAAGCAGGAGGGTTATGTTAAGCTTGATCGTCGAAAGGGCGCAGTGATTGCCATTGACTGTAATAAGCTGGAGGCTATGAAGGAAATGAAGGACGATCTAAATGTGATATTTGCAAAGGCAATCTGCAAAAACATCAGCTGTAAGGAAGTACATGAGATTGTAGATCAGGTCTTTGATGAATTTGAAAGGGGGTAGATTCTATGTTATGCAACAGATGCCAGAAGAGGGATGCCAAGATACTTTATACGGAAATTATAAATGGGCAAAAGAAAGAACAGCATCTATGCGAAGAATGTGCAACCGATTACACATCCTTTCAAATGGAAAAACCTTTATTAAGTAGCGACCTGACCCTGAATGATCTGCTCTCTACTTTGCTAGAGGCATACAATAACACAACAAATAGGAGTCAAGATAAAGCAAAGTCAGAGATCGTATGTAGTAAATGTAATACCTCCTTTGAAGAATTTCTTCAGAAAGGGAGATTTGGCTGTGCGGACTGTTATCGAAACTTTCATCAGGTGTTAGGAAAAACGCTGAAGGGTATCCAGGGAGCAGAGGTTCATACGGGAAAACGGCCCAAGGGTTATTTGTCACAAACCGATCGTATACTTAAGGATATCTCAGAGTCGGAACGTCTATCCTTAAAGCTTCAGGAAGCGATTGAGAAGGAAGAGTTTGAGGAAGCAGCTAGACTCAGAGATTTGATCCGTGATATGAAGGAGGAGGAGGCTAAGAATGCTTAAATGGTATGAACAGGTAGTGCCTGACAGTGATGTGGTGATTTCTAGCCGTATCCGGTTGGCCAGGAACCTGGAGATATACCCGTTCTCCTCAAAGCTGGAGGAAGAGCAGGCAATCCAGCTGGTGAATGACGTCAAGAGTATCACCAAATCCCTGGCAGAGAAAAATGATAGAAAATACTACTCCTGTAATATTAGCACCCTAAGTGATATTGATAAAATTGCCATGGTAGAGCGGCATATTGTTAGCCCCTTATTGGCGGAGAAGAAACAGACTACCGGATTAATCCTTTCTGAAGATGAAACCGTCAGTGTCATGATTAATGAAGAAGATCATGTGAGGATTCAGACGATTGTTGGCGGAATGAACCTGGAGGGTGCCTTTGTAGAGGCAGATAGAATTGATGATATTGCGTATGAGCAGTTACATTTTGCTTTTGATGAAAAGTACGGTTATCTAACCGCTTGTCCTACCAACGCAGGAACCGGTTTACGAGCTTCCTGTATGGTATTTCTACCAGCCTTAACCTCGGCCAGAATGATACCTAAGCTAACCGCAGAGGTTGGTAAATACGGGGTGACGATTCGAGGAATCTATGGGGAGGGAACCAAGAGTCTGGGCAGTATATATCAGATATCGAATCAGAAGACCCTTGGTATTTCCGAACGAGAAATCATTGATAATCTGAAACGCATCGTTACTCAGGTTGTAAAACAGGAAAGAAAAAGAAGAGAGTATATGTTGTCGGTAAATACGGATGAGATAGAGGATCAGGTTTACCGCTCCTATGGCATATTGAAATATTCCAGACAGATATCCTCTGAGGACGCTATGGCATTTCTCTCCCAACTAAAATTTGGTAAAGACTGTGAATTAATCCACTTTGATAGGGAATTTAATATTCATAAGCTGATGATGGGAGTGCAGCCTGGTAGCCTTCAGTGGACACTTGGTAAAAATGTTGGAAGTCAGACTAGGGATCAATCTAGGGCTGAATATATCCGTAAAGAATTACCAACAATCATATAAAAAGAATGAAAATGTTTTTATTATACTTGATATAGAAATGGAGGACACAAGGATGAATGATAAATTTACAGAGAATGCCAAACGGGCTTTGAATCTAGCTCGTGAAGTAGCATATCGGTTATCTCATAATTACATTGGAACGGAGCATCTTCTTATGGGCCTGATGGAAGTAGAAGGAGTTGCTTCCAAGGTTTTAGAGGAAAATGGTGTAACCGTAGATAAGGTATTAGAGCTGGTGAATCAGTTGATAGCACCAAATAGTGGTGTGGAAATGATGGATGCCGGTAGCTTTACACCCAGATCAAAGAGAATATTGGACCAGAGCTATAAAGAAGCAGCCAAGTTCAAGGCTCAGCTGGTTGGAACAGAGCATATTCTTATGGCACTGATCAAAGAAACTGACTGCATCGCAGTTCGTTTATTAAATACACTAGGAGTAAATATTCAGAAGGTATATATCGATATTCTGACGGCAGCAGGTGTTGATATCAGCGCAGCAAAGAATGAATACTCTGCAGGTAAAAACAAGGGTAAAGCGAAATCAGCTACACCCACCTTGGATCAATATAGCCGTGATTTGACGGAATATGCCAGAGAAGGTAAATTGGACCCGGTTATAGGCCGTGAAACGGAAATACAGAGAGTCGTTCAGATATTAAGCCGAAGAACCAAGAATAATCCTTGTTTGGTTGGTGAGCCCGGAGTAGGTAAAACGGCGATAGCAGAAGGACTTGCATTAAAGATTATTGAAGGTAATATTCCGGATACCATTAAGGAAAAGAGGGTTGTAACCTTAGATCTCTCTGGTATGGTAGCTGGTTCGAAATATCGTGGTGAGTTCGAAGAAAGAATTAAGAAGGTAATCAGCGAGGTTATCGGTGATGGAAATGTACTGTTGTTTATTGATGAGATTCATACCATCATTGGAGCAGGTGGAGCAGAGGGAGCAATTGATGCGTCCAATATATTAAAGCCCTCTCTAGCCAGAGGTGAGCTGCAGATTATCGGAGCTACTACCCGTGAAGAGTACCGCAAATACATTGAGAAGGATGCAGCCCTAGAGAGAAGATTTCAACCAGTGGTTGTAGATGAACCCTCCGAAGAGGAAGCAATTCAGATCTTATTTGGATTAAGAGACAAATATGAAGCCCATCATCAGGTTAGAATCACGGATTCTGCCTTAGTTGCTGCTGTTAAGTTATCCAGTCGCTATATTAATGATCGATATCTGCCTGATAAGGCGATCGATTTGATGGATGAAGCTGCTTCCAAGGTTCGCTTAAGCACCTTTACCTCGTCTCCAGTGGTTAAAGATCTAGAGCAGGAGATTAAGCGTTTAGAGGAAGAAAAAGAAAAGGCAATCAAGCAGGAAGCTTATGAAAAGGCTGGAGAAATAAAGAAACAGCAGGAAGCACTCCAAGAGAATCTGGAAAAGCAGAGACTTCAGGAGGATAAACAAAAGCTGGAGAAACAGCTGGTGGTCGGTGAGGATGAAATCGCTGAGATTATAGCAAGCTGGACCAAGATACCTGTTAAGAAGCTGGCAGAAGAAGAAACCGAGCGACTAAAGAACCTGGAAACAATTCTACATGAGAGAGTTGTTGGTCAGGAAGAAGCAGTTAATTCCGTTGCTAGAGCAATTCGCCGCGGAAGAGTCGGTTTAAAGGACCCGAACCGTCCGATTGGTTCCTTCCTATTCCTTGGACCAACTGGTGTCGGCAAGACAGAGCTATCCAAGGCACTATCGGAAGCAATGTTTGGTAGCGAGCATGCAATTATTCGCGTCGATATGTCCGAATACATGGAAAAGCACAGTATAAGTAAGCTTATAGGTTCTCCTCCGGGTTATGTTGGTTATGAAGAAGGTGGCCAATTAAGTGAAAAGGTAAGGCAAAATCCATATTCCGTTATTTTGTTTGATGAAGTGGAGAAAGCCCATCCGGATGTATTCAATATTCTTCTTCAAGTATTGGATGATGGTCATATTACGGATGCCCAGGGTAGAAGGGTTAGCTTTAAGAATACGATTATTATCATGACCTCCAATGCAGGAGCTCAGAATATCGTTGCTCCGAAACGACTTGGTTTCACCTCGGTCGTAGACGATAAAGAGGATTATAAGAGAATGCGAGACGGAGTTATGGATGAGGTAAAGAGAATCTTCAAGCCGGAGTTTATCAACCGTATTGATGAAATCATCGTCTTCCATGTCCTGACGAAAGAAAATATTAAGAGTATCGTTTCAATCATGATAAATACTATCGCAAAGAGAAGTAAAGCACAGATGAATATTGGTTTAGAAGCTAATGATAGAGTGGCTGATTATCTTGCGGAGACAGGTTTTGATGAGAAGTATGGTGCAAGACCTTTAAGACGATCGATACAGACCAATATTGAGGATAAATTAGCGGAAGCAATTTTAGCAGGTACGATCAAAGAAGGAGATACAGTTAGCATTGATTATCTGGATAATGAAATAGTATTAAGCGCAAAATAGTGACAGTGCTGATACTCCTTTATCAGAAATCGTTGATCGTAGGATTGGACAATTTTATTGGTCCAGGTCTAAATAGTAATGAAAAGAAGTAATATAATGCAGAAATAGTGGAAATTTGCTGACATATCGGTTATAATGTTAACACAATATTCCAAGTAGCTCAAAGATGTTCGAGGATCGAACAAATATGGTCTATATTTGAACATTAGGTTAAATACATTTAGGAGGGTCATATCATGGCTGTTATTCAAGAGTTAATACGCAAGGAAAATGATGGAACGATAAGCTTTGGTAATTATGAGCTAGAGGCAAAATCTAAGGTTTCCGATTTTGAGCATGAAGGGGATTTATACAAGGTAAAGACTTATAGCAAGATAACGAAGCTGGAACGTAATGGAATGTTTGTATATGAGTCAGTACCAGGAACAGCAGTATTTAATCTGAACCAGAAAGAAGCAGAAATTAGCTTCCGGGTAGAAGGAGACGATACAGCCCAAATCACGCTTGAGCTTGAGGCTGAGCAGGAATATGAAATCTTAAAAAATGAAGAGCAGCTTGGAAAAATGAAAACAAATTTAGGTGGTAAATTAGTATTTTCCTTAGAACTAAACGAGGAGAAGAAGGCTGAGATAAAGGTGGTTAAGTTATAATATGGCGAAATCAAAGATCGTTTTTTTCTGCAAGGAATGTGGTCATGAATCAGGAAAATGGTTAGGTCAGTGTCCCGGCTGTAAACAATGGGATACCTTTGTAGAAGAACCGGTTGCTAAGAAAAGCCAGAGGGGAAGCGGCAGCAGTATAAAACAAAGTCGTGAACCCGAACTGATTACTGGAATCAAGACAGAAGCAGAGACTAGGATGAATTCTGGAATCGGAGAGCTAGACCGGGTATTAGGTGGAGGTATCGTGAATGGTAGCCTAGTATTGGTCGGTGGCGATCCCGGTATCGGTAAATCCACCTTGCTTCTACAGATGTGCCGAGAAATTGTTAATCAAGGAAGAAAAATATTATATATATCAGGAGAAGAATCCTTAAGTCAGATTAAAATGAGAGCAGAGAGGCTCGGCGTATTTCACGGCGAGCTACTGCTCCTTTGTGAAACAGATCTAGATTTGATTGAGGATACGATCCATAAACATAAACCGGATATTGTAGTAATTGACTCCATTCAAACGATGTTTAAAGAAGAGGTATCCTCAGCACCGGGTAGTGTTAGCCAGGTACGAGAGGTTACTGGAGCCTTGATGCGTTTAGCGAAAGGTTCTGGTATCACAATATTTATCATCGGTCATGTGACAAAAGAGGGGATGGTAGCAGGTCCCAGAGTTTTGGAACATATGGTGGATACAGTTCTTTATTTTGAAGGAGATAACTATGCCTCCTACCGGGTGTTAAGAGCAGTCAAAAATCGTTTTGGTTCGACCAACGAGATTGGAGTATTTGAGATGCGAAGCTCCGGTTTGACTGAGGTTAAGAATCCCTCTGAATATATGCTGAATGGCCGACCGGAAGGGGAACCAGGCTCGGTGGTAACAGCCTCTATAGAAGGGACAAGACCCATACTAATCGAGATACAGGCGCTCGTAAGTAGGACGAATTTTAATATGCCAAGACGAACCTCAGCTGGTACGGACTATAACCGTGTCAATCTGCTAATGGCAGTATTAGAGAAGCGAGTTGGACTACAACTGTCGGACTGCGATGCCTATGTCAATGTTGCTGGAGGTATGAAGATTAACGAACCAGCCTTGGATCTTGCAATTGTGTCGGCTCTTCTGTCCAGCTATAAGAATACCGCTATCGATAATCGGACCATAGTCTTTGGAGAAGTAGGACTAACCGGTGAAGTCAGGGCGGTAAACATGGCAGAACAACGGGTGGCAGAAGCGACTAAGATGGGATTTGAGATATGTATCCTACCACAGGCCAATAAAGATAGTATAAAAAATGCATCCATTAAGTTGATCGGAGTTAGAAACATTCAAGAAGTTATGAAGATGTACATAAGATAACATCCTTACGCTAGCTGTACGTACTTAGCAAGGGAAGTATATACATTTTTATAATTAGATAATATGGGGGATCATTATGAGGGATATGGTAAGTGAAAGGATTATACAGCTTGGGTGTGCCTATGAACATATGGTACAAGCATCAGATATCATGGAACAAATGGACCTATCAAAGCATGTGATTGAAAAGATATCTTATGAAACGATGAATGTTGCAGACAAAACCTTAAACTTATCTAGGGAAGGATGTCTGCTGGTAGATAATCTAAAAAAATGTTTTTGCACTGATGTTAAGAGCCTGTCTGATAAAGAACAACAACAGGTGACTAGGTTCTTGGATAAGCTTACCCTCCTTATGGAAGATATTAAGCAAACAGCGGCTGAGGAGAATGTAGGCTTGCATATGATTGAGAAAGAAGTAGCTTGTCATTGGGACCTAACCGAGGAACTAAGAGATAAATTAAATGTAGTGTCTGATAGCATCAATCAGGCAACTGCCTGTGCTGAGATGATTCTAACTATGGATTTGTAGTGGATGAATATTCCTCACAAACGTTAGGTGAGAAGGAACACTTAGTAAAATACATTGCTAAAGATAGGGTAAAAGGATCCATCTTAAAAGATACCTTGAAAACATTAAAGAAACATGTCTTGAAAATATAAAGTCATAAACATGTCTTGAAAATATAAAATTAACATGTCTTGAAAATATAAAATTATGTTGACAATAAGGAGAATTCATAGTACTATAAATAGGCGACATAAGTTGGCAACATAAATAGGGGTATAGTTCAGCTGGTAGAATAACGGTCTCCAAAACCGCAGGTCGTGGGTTCAAATCCTACTGCCCCTGTAAGTATAGAAAAGTTCACTCGTAAGAGTGGACTTTTTTGTATTTACAGGGGCAGTGTACCGAGGAGAAGACAGAGAAGAATGCGTCTTGCGCATTCTTCAGAAGCCACGCTTGCGAGGCTTTGTTCAACATCCTACTGCCCCTCATTTCTTCTTATAATCAGCTAATTAATGCATATAAAAAGTCACTTAATGATTAAATGATAATAAAAATTTCAAAACATATTGACAAATACTGTGTTTTGAACCATAATTCGATAGTAGACATATGTATTATAGTGCACTGCGGTGTGAAAACTGGTAATTCTGAGTTTAAAACAATTTCTAATAAGATAAAAACTGTTTGGGAATTAGTTGTGTCGGATTAAATTTAAAATTAATTTGTGTGACCTGATAGATAGTCTCAGAGAGAGTAAGGTAAGATCTATACTCTCTTATTTTTTGTCTCTGCATAGTGAGGAGTTCGATTTCTTGATTAAAATAGAAGTTGTTGAAAATTCTAGGCAGGGGTTAGATGCAATTAGGATACGATAAGAACGAGAGAACTAGAAATCTTAGGCTACTTTTTATTAGAAAGGGAAAAATGAATAATAACGATATATTGATTCGATTAAGATATGCTTTGGATATTAAAGATACTGACATGATAGAAATATTCAAATTGGGCGGAATTAATCTAACGAAGGAAGAACTGCAACGAATGCTATTGAAGCCCAAGAATGTTAGTAACCTTGATTTGGATAAGGATGAATTCATTCAACATGATGATATGAAGAGGTGTAATAACTTCATGTTAGAGAGCTTTTTGAATGGGTTTATTGTTTACAAAAGAGGAAAACGCGATTCACAATCAGGCGAGGAACAAAAACAAGAAGCATTTTTGATAAAAGATAACGATGCAGTAAATAATGTTTTACTGAAGAAGCTTAAAATAGCGCTTTCTCTTACTAGCGGGGACATGCTGGATATATTTAAGTTATCCGGAATTGAATTGTCAAACAGTGAATTAAGTGCTGTACTACGAAGAGAAGGACAACGAAATTATAAGAAATGTGGAGATCGATATCCTAAAAACTTCTTAAAAGGTTTAGCGATTAGCCATAGAAACAAATAACATTGAAATAAATAACATTGAAACAAATAACATTGAAACAAATAACATTGAACAAATAATATAGAAACAAATAACGAATAAAGTTAGGAGCATATATGCAATTTAAAGAATTAAATGTAATACCAGCGATACAAAAGGCCTTAGAACAAGAAAACTATAAAGTTCCAACACCGATACAGGAAGAGGCAATCCCGATTATATTAAGCGGAAGAGATTTACTTGGATGCGCACAGACTGGCACCGGTAAAACAGCTGCATTCGCTATACCAACCTTACAGTTGCTTAGTGAAGAGAAAGTACCTCGTACCGCAGAAACAAAAATAAGGGCACTTGTTGTCACGCCCACCAGAGAATTAGCACTTCAAATTTATGAAAGCTTTCGTACTTATGGTAAATATACGAATTTAAAGTATTGTGTAATATTTGGAGGAGTATCTCAAAAACCACAGGAGGAAAGTCTGCGAAAAGGAGTGGACATTCTTGTAGCTACCCCTGGTAGATTGAATGATTTAATTAATCAAAAGCTGATCGATTTAAAAAATATAAAAATATTGATACTAGACGAAGCTGACCGCATGCTAGACATGGGCTTTATAAATGATGTTAAGAAGATTATAGCTAAAATACCGGATAAAAAGCAGACGTTACTTTTCTCAGCAACTATGCCACCGGACATAGCTAAGATGTCGGATAATTTACTGAAGAAGCCAGCAAAGATACAGATAGCACCAGTATCTTCGACAGTGGATATCATACAACAGTATCTATATTATGTTGATAAAATAAATAAAAAGGATTTATTGCTCCATATCCTCAAGGATAAATCCATAGAATCAGTTTTGGTCTTTACCCGAACTAAGCATGGTGCTGACCGAATAGTTCGGCAATTATCAAAAGAAAATGTGACTGCACAGGCGATTCATGGTGACAAATCCCAAGGAGCGAGACAAAGTGCCTTAAGTAATTTCAAAAATAAGAAGTTACGTATATTGATTGCAACGGATATCGCTGCAAGAGGTATTGACATTGATGAATTGTCTCATGTAATTAATTATGACCTTCCTAATACACCTGAAACTTATGTACACCGTATTGGCCGTACTGGTCGAGCGGGTCTTGGAGGCGTAGCGATTTCATTCTGCGATTTTGATGAGAAAGAGCAACTTGCTGATATAGAGAAGTTGATTGGAAAACGTATAGAGGAAATCAGTGATCACCCTTATCCTCTGATGAACAATTTTCCTGCGGTCAAAGCAACACAGCCAAGGAGAGATAAATCACGGGCAATCGCATCACAAAATGACATGGCTGCTAATTCCTCAGCCAGACCATCAACATCCGCAAAGAAAGCGTCATCCCATAAAACCACTCAGAGTGGAATAACGAAGCAATCCGATGCACCTAAAAAGAAAAAATTGCGAATGACCGCAGATGGTATACTGAAAGAAAAAAGAGAATCAACAAAGAGAACGCCAAAGTTTAAATCCAATGGAAGAGTAAAATCATAAGATGATGAACACATCAGGGCAAAGAATCCATAGCCCCTGTGAAAAAAATGAAGGTTAATGCGAAAGCAAACCTTCATTTTTTTGTGTAAATGTTTAATTCAGGTTTCTTAATCTAATATTCTTGTTATTTTAACTAGTAAAAAAGAACTACTGCGTAACTATTATTTTTCAATAGCGAATGCTGTAGTTACTTATCTTATGTTGCAATAGTATGTATATTCCGAATAATACAATGGAATATACAAAATAACTAATGATAAAACATTAAAATAAAATATATTATACAAATAATACTAAATATATATATAAATGAATCTTACATACATACAAATGTTATAATACCTATCAAATAAAAATTATTAAAATAAAAATATTGCACAAATTTACATTATATGTTATTGTATGTATGTAAATATTTACCACGGTAATATTTACATAATCAAAAGAGGACAAGCTGGTATATGGAAAATTTATAACCAAATGAAAGGGGTGATCTGCAAAGATAATATTCCATTAGTATGTAGGTAAGTGGCAACCATATTAAGGAGGGCTATAGTATGCGTAGATTAAATAAGAAAGTTTTAGCTTTAGTTATTGCAATCGCAATGAGTCTTACTAGCATGTTTGCAGGAACTGCATTGGCAGCAACGGACTACTGGCAGAATTGGACCGATGGTGGTGGAACAGTTAATCCTACCAACGGATCAGGCGGTAATTTTAGTGTCTGGTGGCAGAACTGCGGCAACTTTGTAGTTGGTAAAGGCTGGGGAACTGGATCTGCTAACAGAGTTGTAGGTTACAACGCCGGTGCATGGCAGCCATCCGGTAATGGTTATTTGACGCTCTATGGATGGACAAGAAATTCTCTTATTGAGTATTATGTAGTTGATTCCTGGGGCTCTTATAGACCAACTGGAGATTATAAGGGTTCTTTGTACAGTGATGGTGGTACCTATGACATTTATACCACGATGCGTTATAACGCTCCATCCATCGATGGTACTCAGACATTCCAACAGTTCTGGAGTGTTAGGCAGGCAAAGAGACCGACTGGAAGCAATGTTCAAATTAATTTTGGCAACCATGTCAATGCCTGGAGAAGTAAAGGTATGAATCTGGGATATAACTGGTCTTATCAGGCATTCTGCGTAGAGGGATATCAAAGCAGTGGATATGCTAATGTAACGGTTTGGTAATAAAACATTGAATGGTAAGAGATCAGTTAAGAATCAGATTACAAGTCATTTAACAGAGAATAACAAAGTTTTGAGTCGTTAGAAGCTGATACCTAAGGCTGGCCATTCACATAGCTGGCGGCCTTAAAGAATAATAATGCCACTTACCTATATACTACGTGAATATTACCTTTTTAAAATGTGAGAGGGTAACCATGTAATTAAGAAATCATTATCTATTACTTTTTACGGATAAGGAGAAAATTCATGAGGAAATTATTGCTTTTACTTTTAATCGTAATTGTTAACTTATGTTCCTGTTCAAAAAAAGTTCCAGAGGATTTGGTTCTAGTCAAAGGTGGGACTTTTGTGAATACGAATTCCAACTATTATGAAGATAAAGTTACAATCCCGGACTTTTATATCGGTAAATACGAAGTAACACAAAAAGAATGGATGGATATTATGGGGAATAATCCTTCTGAATTTAAAGGAGACGATTTGCCGGTAGAAATGGTCAGCTGGTACGATGCGATAGAGTTCTGTAATCTCAGGAGTATGAAAGAAGGCTTGAAGCCTTATTACAATATAGACAAGGAAAATAAAGATTCTGATAATATGAACGAGATTGATGATATCAAATGGGCGATTACAATCAATGAGGGAGCCAATGGCTACCGATTGCCAACAGAAGTGGAATGGGAATATGCTGCTGGTGGAGGCCAAAAGAGTGAAAGCTATACTTACAGTGGAAGCGATGATGCAGAGGTAGCCGCTTGGTATTGGAGAAACGCTGGCGACGAATATTTATCCGGTGACTGGAATTGGACGTTAATATTAAATAACAAAAATGAAACGAAATCGACTGGAGCTATGGCAGCCAATGAATTAGGTATTTATGATATGTCGGGTAATGTAAGGGAATGGTGTTGGGACTGGTACGAAGATTTAAATATAGGTAGTGGCTACTTGCGAACTTGGAAGGGTGGTGGTTGGATTGGCGATGTCAGTTGCTGCGAGCCATCTTATCGAGGTAAGTTCGAGGCGAATGGTAGAGGTCCAGATCAAGGCCTTCGTGTAAGCCGTAGTAAATAAGCCTTGTTTGATACACCATTCGTTTTGCAGTCTAGTTATTTGATCCAGCAAGTAATAATAAATAGCGATTAGAGTTAGTTTTGTACTTCAATATTCATCTCAAAAGGAGTTTAAAACCGTTCTAGACTATGCTATACTAAAGTATGGTTATGGAAGAATGTTACAAGCCCTATAATCATTGGTGGTAGATGAATAATGGATGATAGGGCCTTTGTTCTTTTATAAAATACTTGTCTATTAAATTTATTATAGTTAAGGGGAAAAAGATGAATTTTGAGAAAATTACAAACTATTTGAATGCGCTAGAGGCGGAAGGAATACCTTCTGTAGATTGTATGATTTATAAAAATCATGACTTGGTTTATCGTCATTATAGTGGATATGCTGATGCGGCTAAAACCAAAGAAATGAAGGGAAATGAATTATATCTGATGTTTTCGGCAACCAAGCTGATCACTATGACGGCAGCTTTACAGCTGATGGAAGAAGGGAAACTTGATTTGGACAAGCCGGTATCAGAGTATCTTCCAGCATATAAGGAGCTTAAGGTTCGAGCAGGAGATTCGGAGGTGCCTAGCAATAATGTATTATTAGTTAGGCATTTGCTATCCATGCAATCTGGTTTGGATTATAATTTGGATCGCCCTGGAATTAAGCGAGTGTTGGAGGAAAGAGGTCAGAAGGCAACCACACAGGAATTGGTGAACTCCTTTGTTGAATCCCCCATAATCTTTGAGCCGGGAGAGCATTTTGAATACAGTTTAAGTCATGACGTGGTTGGAGCAATTATTGAAGTTGTGTCAGAAATGAGCCTAGGAGAGTATTTTTCTAAGAATATTTTTATTCCCTTGGAGATGAAGGATACCTTCTTTGGAAAGCCGATGAATAAACACGAACGATTGGCAACTCAGTATATGTATGACAATGATAATCATGTCTCTTCAGAGATGGAGCCATCCTGCAATTATCAACTGTCAGAAAGCTATGAAAGTGGAGGTGCCGGGCTAATCAGCTGTGTAGAGGACTATGGTATATTTGCCGATGCACTGGCCTGTGGTGGAGTAAGCGCAAAGGGAGTACGTATTCTGAAGGAAGAAACGATCGAACGGATGAGAACGAATATGCTTGGACCAAGACAGAGAGAAGATCTGGCGAAGAAGATGGGCAGAGTAGGCTATGGATACGGCTGTGGTGTTCAAGTGCTTCTAGAGCCAGAAAAATGTGATGCAAAAGCTCCAACTGGAATATTTGGCTGGGATGGCGCTGCGGGTGCCTGTATCATTATGGATCCCCACAACCATATTTCACTAGTTTATGCTCAGCACGTTAGAAACTGTGGCTATGCATACGCATCGATTCACCCGACTCTAAGGGATTTACTGTATACCGAATAGTCATAGTGTTCTAAATTATTATGTTACAAATTACGAAGAGAATGGATACTATCAAAATGTAATCCATTCTCTTGTGTTCATTATTCCCCCATAGGATAGCCAATGGTAGAAGAAGGCATAATACTTGCCATTGTGCTTATACAAGTGGGAACCTTCAAAGCCAAGATGGATCCGATCCTCATCTCTGGCTATAATTCGATTAAGGCCACCGGGCAATGGTCCAGTGAGATCTGGCTTCAATTCTGTCAAACGAATTTCCTTATTTCCATAAATAATATAGACTCTATCGTCATCATCAAAAAACAGAGAACAATCATGGTAAAATCCTTCGATGTAGTGTTTTGTCCATGGTCCCTTGGGATTGTTAGCTTTGTATAGATAGGTTTTTCTGGTATCATTTGCCACAAAGCAGATGTAGAAGGTTCCATTATTGTACCGAAAGGAAGGAGCCCACATTCCTTTGCCATAGATATTTAATTCGCCTTCCAAGCGTTGGTTCGGAGTGTCATCTAGGATGTCATAGACATGGGTGACATATTCCCAGTTCATTAAATCATAAGAACGGAGGATATCGCATCCTGGCATAAAGTGCATGGTCGTGCTGACCATATAGTAGGTATCCTCAACGCGGATGATATCCCAATCTGGGAAATCAGAGTATATTACTGGATTAGTTTTATGATTATTTGTCATATTATCATCTCCCTTGTTCTTGCTATTTTATTATAGAATAAACTACGAAACATATAATCGATATATAGCACAAGTATATAATAGAGCAGCTCAAATTGAAATGTATTATCTCACAATAAATCATATGTTAAATAATAAACAATTATTGAAAAAAGAGTCGATTAATGGTATATTTAACATAATAGTATTTGGAAATAGTTACATGTAATTGTAACTCGATGGATAAACAAATGAGGATAGCATGAGAAGACAAAGTTTAAAATGGACTATACTTATGGTATTAATAGTAAGCTTCTTTATTCCTGGTATTTCGTATACCAGTGTTTCTAATGCTGAAGTACAGATTGAGGTAAACAATGTACTGATTCTAAATTCTTACCACCAAGGGTTTACCTGGACAAATGAAGAAAATTACGGTATTATGAACCGGCTTCAATCGAGTGGTCATAATATGATAATTATGACAGAGTATATGGATTGGAAAAACTATTCCAATGAGGAAAACCTGGAATATCTATATGAATATCTGAAATTTAAATATCAAAGCAAGGTGATCGATATTATCATTACTACAGATGATGTTGCCCTGGAATTTGCATTGGAGCATCGAAGTGAATTATTTTCTGATGCGCCAATTGTATTTAGTGGTGTAAATCAAAGTGGATATGAGGCTTTGGCCCAGAAGGCAGATCGAGTTACTGGAGTAATCGAAGTAATTAACCCTGTTAAGACAGTAGAAATGGCTCGGCATATAAATCCCTCTCTGAAAAATATCTATCTGCTGTATGATAATTCAGAAAGTGGTTTATCAACAGGTCAACTAATTATTGATGAGATAAAAGATTATGACTCTGAGCTTAATGTTATTTCTTACAATGACTGGTTGTATGAAGACATCATTTCGCATGTAGGTGATCTTGCGGGGAATAGTATCGTATTAATATCTACCTATTATAGAGATGTGGCAGATCGTATCCTTGATCTCGAATATGTGACCGGTGAGATAAGTGAAAAAAGTAATGTACCTGTTTATCACATCTATGACTTTGGATTAAATAGAGGAATAGTTGGAGGAGCATTACTAAGCGGAAAGCTTCAGGGAGATTACACAGCAGGTATTGCTATAAGGATATTGAACGGAGAGAAAATAGAGGACATACCGGTATGCGTACCCGATACCATACGTACCGTATTTGATTATGATCAGCTAGAGCGGTTCCGGATACCCTTGCAAGCTATTCCAGATGATAGTGAGATAATCAACAAACCATTTTCCTTCTATGAGACCTACAGAGGCCTTGTAAATACTGTTCTGATTGTTTTTGCGGCTTTGTTTAGCTTTGTCTGTATCCTTTTGATATATATACGAAAGATACAAAAAATGAAGAGATCATTGGCAGAAAGTAATGAAGAATTAACCCAACTCTATGAAGAATTAGCAGCATCGGATGAAGAGATGAGACATCAGTATGAGGAAATGCTGGTAATCAACCAAAGAATTAGAGAGGGAGAGGACAAGCTGTCTTACCTAGCTTATCATGACTCCTTAACCGGTCTTCCGAATAAGCATTCCTTGTTTGGAGATGCTAAGAAAATTATTGAAGATACCAAGGGGTTAGTTGCTTTATTGTTTGTTGATATAGATAACTTTAAATATGTTAATGATACGGTAGGCCATGCTATAGGCGATCAGCTAATCGTAGAAGTAAGTAAGCGATTGAATGAATTTCGTTCTGAGGATACAACAATATATCGATTAAGTGGGGATGAGTTTATCCTTTTGCTTAATAATCTTTCATCGGAAGAAGAGGCGACTAGATTTGCATCAAAGGTTATGGAACGCTTTACAGATATGTTTTTGTTAGAGACTAGTAAGCTATATGTTAGTTTAAGTATAGGTATCGTTTTGTATCCGGAACATGGCAATGAGCTGGAACAATTACTAAAATATGCAGACTTAGCAATGTATCGGGTTAAACAAAGTGGCAGAAACAGCTATATGATGTATAACCAACAAATGAATCAAGTTTTTACGGAACGAGTTGTCATCGAGAAGCATCTACATAAGGCGTTGGAGAGAAACGAGTTCGAAGTCTATTACCAGCCTCAATATAATATAAGGACCGATAAGATGACTGGGTTTGAAGCCCTGATTCGTTGGAAAAGTCCAGTGCTTGGTAATGTTTCACCTTTTAGATTTATTGGTATTGCAGAAGAAACTCGAGATATAATCCCAATTGGGACCTGGGTTTTAGAACAGGCTTGTGCTTTTCTGAGCGAGCTACAAGCCGATGGTCACAGTGAGTTGACCGTATCGGTCAATATCTCTATGCTACAGCTTTTGCAGGCAGATTTTTATGACATCGTAGAGCGTACATTGAAGAAATATCAAATCGAGCCGAAGTATCTGGAACTGGAGATAACCGAAACCATGCTAATGGAGTCGTTTGAATGCATCTTACCTCAATTAGAGAAGCTAAGCGATATGAAGGTCGGGATAGCTTTGGATGACTTTGGTAAGGGATATTCATCACTAAATTATTTAAAGCAGCTACCTATAAATACTTTAAAAATTGATAAATCGTTCATAGATCCTATAACAGATCCGGACCGCGATACTCTGGCTGGTCAAATTATTATGATTGGTAAAAGCATGGATATCTGTGTTGTCGCAGAAGGTGTTGAACGGCAGGAACAGTTGGAGTACTTGTCCCAACATAATTGTGACAAGTTTCAGGGTTATCTCTACAGTAAGCCAATTGCGAAAACAGAGATAGTAAAGTTGTTATAGGGTAAGAGAAAGTGATAAACTGAAGAATCTACCGTGCTTTTATGGATGTGTTAGAGGAACAGGGTGTTAATAATCAAAAAAGGTAGAGTATACCGACATGACTTATAACCTCTTATATATAAATAGGCTGGGCAATTTGCCCAGCCTATTTTGTGTTATGTCTCCCAGATGGAATCTTTGATCTTTCTTCCGGTTTCCGTACCAGCCAAACCGGCTTTCCCGGTTTCTCTTAAGGACTCTGGCAACAATAACCCGATTTCTCTCATAGCATCAAATACTTCATCAGGAGGTATTCGGCTAGTAACACCAGCACAGGCCATATCGGCGCAGGCCATAGCATTCACGGCTCCCATGACATTTCGTTTGATGCATGGGATTTCGACTAAACCGGCAACTGGATCACAGGTTGAGCCTAACATAGCCTTTAATGCTAAGGCAGCGGCATGGACAATACAACTAGCATCTCCTCCCTTAAGATAGCTGATTGCTCCTGCAGCCATGGAGCTGGCAGAACCAATCTCGGCCTGGCAGCCACCCTGAGCACCAGCGAGAAAGGCTCGTTCAGCAATCACTTGGCCGACACCAGCAGCAACAAACAATGCTTCCACCATTCGCTCCTCTGATAGACCTAGGGCTGTTTCACAGGAGAGCAGCACAGCAGGAAGAACTCCGCAGGAGCCACCAGTAGGAGCCGCTACTATTTTCTTCATACAGGCATTGGACTCGGTCATTTTTAGAGCTTTCACTATAATGTCGCCAATCAGGGGTCCGCAGAGAAGCTCTCCTCTATTAAGCGCTTCTTCAACTAAGGCACCATCTCCTCCGGCCAATCTACTGGCAGATCTAAGGTCCTTATCATAGGCTGCATCTGAGAGCTTCATTTGGATGTATAGCCCGCGCATCCGTCCCCAGGTTTCCTCTCGGGTGGTCTCTCGTTCGGACATATCATCCTCCATAACTGTTTCCCAAAAGGACAAACCAGTAATATTTATTTGATCTAATATATCTTTTAAAGCCTTAAACATAGTTTTCTCCTTTAATCCTGTAAACTATAATAAGAAACCTTGATAACCCCAGGTGCCTGCTCCAAACATTGAAGAGTTTCTTTGGGAACCTCTTGGTCACATTCCAAAAGCATAACCGCTTTCCCACCCCGATTCTCACGGTATAACTTCATCTGAGCAATATTAATTATCTTTTCTTTTAGAAGGGAGGTTACAAGAGCAATCCGGCCGGGTTCGTCGATATTCTGTACAATCAAGGTAGGGTGATCTCCGCTAAAATTCGCCTCTAGACCATCCAACTGATTAATCATAATTCTTCCACCACCCAGAGAAGAACCAGCTACCTCCAGCTGCTTACCATGAATTCCGGTGAGCTTTATAATAGCGGTATTTGGATGAGCATCCTTTAATAGGACACTGGAGAATGTAAATGCAACCTGTAGTTGCTCGGCTATTTGAAAACTGATTGGTATTCGTTCGTCTTCTGGCTGCATGCCAAGAAGTCCTGCAATCAGAGCCAAATCAGTACCATGTCCCTTCCCTGTAGCATAGAAAGAGCCATGAAGTAATATATCAGCCTTTGCTATGTTCTCGTTCATCAGTTTTCTTGCCACCAGACCAATTCGTACTGCACCGGCGGTATGAGAACTTGATGGACCGACCATAACAGGGCCTATGATGTCAAATATATTCATATTAATCACTTACCTTTCACGGAATATATAATCAGACAAATAGGGTGAAAATTATTTCGTATACCTTAGTATCGCTAGTTTCATGAGATAATATTTAAAAATCAGCGGTTTAATGATATAACTTTAATTAGAGGAATAATTTATGTCTATATTATGAGGGTTTTTACTTGAATATATTATGTGAAAATACTACGTTAAAATAGTGATGCTGTTGAGAATGATGAATTAAGGAATTATGATGGTGAAAAAAGTGAAGTAATGATTTAAATAATTGTGTTAGTGAAAAAAATAAAGTGATGAATTGAATAATTGTGTTAGTGAAAAAATGAAGTGATGAGTATAAATAGTGATGTGAATGAAAGTAGTGGTGTAGTGATCAGGATTAAGTACTATAAAAATAAGCATCGGTTTCATGATGACACAAAACCAATGCTTATATAATATCCTTGTTGAATAATTCTTCTATGTTGTTTATATAATATGTTTTTTGACTGGTAGTGATTTATATAGGTTTATATGTGGTAATTTAGTTGGTTGCTTTATTCCAAAATCATATGGGATTCGGAACCATTACCGAACTTTAATCTTGGCGTTAGCAGGTATTGATATCACAGACTGTAGCGGTTTCCAGACTACGACTGCAATCATAAAGTCGACAAGGCTGTGAATTACAGTTCCCAAGCCAACCATGAGAAGTACAATATATAGATAGCTTTGTGTATAATCTTCCGGATTAGTAAAGAAGAAATAGCTTACTACAATCACCTCAGCGACGGCATGAATTATGGAGATGGCCAGGGCATAGAGGGAAGCACTTCGAAATGAAAACAGGATCTGATTGTTTTTCTTTAATATTAAGGATCCTACACCAGCAAATAACAGGTGTGTAAATGCCCTTAATACAATTATTATGGGGAAGCCTGCAAACAGAAAACCAAAGCCCGTAATCAAAGCCACGGATAGGGTAACCCCCGGTGATATAAACATCGCAATAAAAATTGGAACATGGCTTGCTAGTGTAAAGGATGCAGGGCCGATAATGATTTTAGGGAAAAACATCGGAATCATGATCCCTACTGCACAGAGCAAAGCAGCAATGGTCATTGATTTTACTTTATTCATTGAATTCATACTTTATACCTTCCTTTTACTGTGAGGTGGACAATGTTTTTAACTGTGTTGATAGCTGTCTTGTCAGCTGTAATTATACAATAATGCCAGAGTAGTGTCAATCATAAATATATGCAAATAAGGGGTAGAAGTATTAGTTTTCTTTGTGATATTTGTCAATAAATAGACATCCAAAAAATACAGCGTGTCCAATAATACATCCATAATCTTAGATTCATTTAGCCTAAAATTTACATGGTGTAATAACGTAATTTGATGTATGATTTGTAGTACAAGGGAATTTTTATTTGTTATTTGAATAATAGAAACAATCAACAGCAGATATTTATTAAGTATAAATCAAGACATAGATAAGGAATAATGAATATGAGAATCGTATGTGAAGAATTTAATATCGTACAGATTGCAGAATCTGGACAAGTATTTCGAATGAATCAAATCAAGCCGAATCATTATAGTTTGATTGCTTTTGGCAAGTATCTAGAAGTTTATCAGGTGGATGATACCACGGTGGAATTATCCTGTGAGGAAGAAGAATATGATAAGCTCTGGAGGGATTATTTTGATCTGGATTATAATTATGAGAGAATCATTAAACAGTTGACCGAGGGTGAGGATGAGTTCTTAAAACAAGCTGGTAGCTATGGTAAAGGGATTCGTATTCTTCAACAAGAACCCTTTGAAATGCTTATTAGCTTTATTATCTCTCAAAATAAGAATATACCCTCCATCAAAGCCTGTATTGAGCGGATCTGTGAGAGCTATGGTGATAAAAATACTCATAGTCTGACAGGGATCACCTATTATTCTTTTCCTACCCCTCAGAGGCTGGCAAAGGCTTCGAAAGAGGAACTAAGGGAAATGAAGCTCGGGTATCGGGATGACTATATTATCGCTGCAGCTTCTGCAGTCGCTGAGGGTAGGCTTCTACTTGAGGAGCTTAAGGAACGTAGCCATGAAGAAGCAGTAACCGCTTTGAAACAAATAAAAGGGATCGGGGATAAGGTAGCCAATTGCGTCTCATTATATGGACTTCATCACATTGAAGCCTTTCCGGTGGATGTATGGATATCAAGGGTTCTTACAACCTATTATCAGAAAGGATTTTCGTTGGAGTTATATCCAGGCTATGGTGGAATTATACAGCAGTATATGTTTTATTACATAAGGGCCCTTGCAGAGG
>CAYMLE010000007.1:0-36290 GCA_964391115.1 uncultured Herbinix sp.
CTTCCGTAGAAAAGCCTGCAATCGCTTTTTGTTTATGCTTTGGAACCATGGGCTAAATCTTACCATGTCTCTTTTTAAAGTTTTCTATTGCAAAATTGATGCATTTATCCGCCAACTCATCAGCTTTTGCCGGGTAATAAGGCATCTCATTCTCGCAACCAGGTACTGCTATGATGGTGCTAACGCTAACCAGTGCCACCTGATATTTTTCTGCATATTGATCAATGGCCGGCGGCGAACAGTTTTCCTCCATTACTAGGGCGTCCACGGTTCCAGTAGCTAAGAAGGGTTCAATCGCCAACCAATTTCCCATTAAGCCCACAAAGACATCATCTACCTCAAATCGCTGCAGAAGCTCCTGTCCGGTTTCAATGGAACCGACGATATGGATTCCTTTTGCTCCAGCCTTCCGCGCCATTTCCTGGTATTCCTCCTGCTTTGCCTTCTGCAGGGTTGCCACTCCAACCCAGGGCTGATGACCGTTGAACGCGATATTGACATAGTCCGGATCCATTATTCCTAGATCCACATCCACTTCATGGGGCATCGGAGTTCCAAACAAGATATCCTGTGTCATCTCAAGACCAATCTGAGCTGTATAAATGGTAGCCAGCCCGAGCCTCATGGCCTTCTTCGCCAGAGATTTATAATCCCCATCCACATTCGTAAGGCAGCTGGCTACGCTATTCTCCACCTCATGCTGAACACCACTAGGGTACAGATGAAGATCTCGCCAAATCTGCTTTCTCTTCTTTGGAGCAAAGGCTTCCACCATGATACTCTCATGATCTGGTGTCACCTTCATCTCCTGATCCAGAAGCTCAGCTAGCTGAACAGCCAACTGATTGATATCCTGATTGGTATCAATTCCGGTCTTTTTGCACATCCATTTTAATTTTTCTACATCTTTAATCTGGAAGGAGGTTTTCCCTTCTCCGGTTGCTTTCAGTGTGCGGAATGCCTCGTAGGCATGGTGCCCATAGGTGGCGGCTCCCATGATATTACGAATGAGCATATTACGCATCGCCATGCCATCAGGATCAATTCCGCAAACACCCTTTGTTGCACCAACTCGTTCACTAATTCTACAAGGTCCCTGTGTACAAAGCCAACAGCTCAACCCCTCAAGGCAGAATTTACAACGAATCTTCTCCTGTTCATCCCATCTGGAAAATACACTGGAGAGGCCGTCCTCTTTAATTCTTATCAGCATTTCCTCCACAGAATCATGGTAGCTGACACGGCCTTCCATTTTGTCTAATACAGTCTCGGACATAATAACCCTCCATTATCGAATAATTTCAGTAGTTAATATGTCCCAATGGCAGAAAGAAAATACCAATTATAATTGATTCCCTTGTGGTTAAAGACGACCCGCGCAGGAGATTATTAATCATTCCCTAGTTCATTTTTGATCTCCCTCAGAATGATATTACCTGCATAATCAATTACCATATTATAGTTACCTCTCTTTAGTTGTATTAGTTCCTCGTCTACGCTGATAATTTCCTCTGGGTATATGGATTCATACAGAGTATTCCCCACCGAGTCTAGTATAAGATACAAGGAGCCGTCACCTAGAAGGGTTGATGTCTGCAGCATAATATGATCCGTATGATTATCTTGATTAATATAAGAAGAGATATAGATCCCCTCCAGATCATATAACAATTCATTTTCACGGAATACCTTTGAGTACCAATTCGTCTCGACCGACCCGATACTACCATATACCACTGTGATATCATCTTGAACATATTCTAGTATCACATTGGTCCAATTCCCTATCTCCAACTCTCTTACCACATCTTTTTTCAGAAAATATATCCTTAGGATCCCATCTTCTGCCTCATATAGAATCTGATCCGATGCCTGCTGAGCATAGATATCACCATAGGTTCTGCCCATAGTATCGGTAATTGGATTCCCCTTTTTATTATGGAAGCTTCCCATCCATACCTGCTTCTCTTCGTTAAAGGCTCCCTTTAGGTAAATGTCTCCATAAGCTGCATAATAAGGATTGGTATCATCAAATTTGTCGTGTTCAATAATCTTTTTGTTTGTATCCAGTAGATAGATATCACGATTATAATCTGCTACAATCAGCTGATCTCCCGGCATATAGCTATAGACACTTGCGTTATCCTTAGGAGTTTCTTTAAGACCGATTGCTTCATAGAAGAGGTCTTTCGAAAGAATCAAATTCCCCTTACTATCATGCATTTCAAAATCACTATAATATTTATCCCGATAGCTATATATAAGCTTCAGCTTCTCATCAAAACAATAATAGGTACGATCCGTCCATTCCGAATCCGTGTAAGTTAATCGATATGCTTCCTCTCCTACGACATCACTCACCCATAGATTTGGAGACAAATCAGTTACCAATTCCTTTCCTGTCTGATCTATAATCATGCCCTCCTCGGACTTGGTTACGATATAATATCCCTTCCTATCATCTAGAACTGCAATTTTGTCATATTCAATCGGTGTAATAAATTTTTCGTCCGCCAGACTGTAAAGTCCTGCTTTCAGCTGATATGACCCATCCCCCTGAAGTATCGTATAGGCCAAGGATATCACTGAATTCTTTGGAACCATACCTTTCGAACTAACAGAAGCGTTATGAAATACTCTGAGAATCTCCCAATTATCCTTATAAATCGTTACTGTGCCAATGGGTCCCCCAGCCAGATAATTAGAATAGGAGGTAGTAATAAAACAGTTGCCCTCGCCTAAAGGTATACTGGGAAGCTCTTTGTCAATTGTTATACTCCCCGCATTCTTCATAGCAACAGGAACATAGCCCAACTCTTTCACGAGTCCCTGCCCCTCCACTGATGTCAGCCAGTCAAATATTTTGCGGGCATTGGAGTTCTCCGGCTCATTCTCCCGAATTACGGCATAAAATTCGTTGATGTAAGGATAGGAATTATCATAAATGCTATTCAAGGAGGGCTCTATGTCATTTACCTTCATGAATTTAAGCTCTGGCATCTGATACATGTTTTTAGCATAGTAGAAAACAGAGTAGCCCAGTGTATTCCCTTCATTGCTGTAATCCACCATGGCTTTCAGGATTCCTTCCATGGATTCAAAGGACAAAACATTTGGTCCTTCTATCATGGATGTATCCTTCATCACTAGCTTCTGCATCAAGGTCTGGCTTCCAGAGTTTGTTGGTCTTTGAAAGGCTAAAAGTTCCTCCTGCAGACCGCCTACCTGAGACCAGTCCGTAATCTTACCACTATAAATATCTACTAATTGCTCGTGCGTTAGAGATTCTACTGGATTGGATGCATTTGCCATAAATACTAACGCATCTTTTCCAATCGGTTTCATATTTAGTTTATAACCACCCTTCTTCAGGTCTTCAATAACCTCTTCTGAGGGTGCATATACAATCAGTAAATCAACCTCTTTCCATGCCAAACGGTAGTAAGCGTTGGAGGTTCGAGTATGTATTATCTCATTGGATGCTTCTGTGGCAGTTGCACCGGTTGCCAGTGAATAGACCGCCTCTGAGAGAGGTATTGTTGCAGTGGAACCATCCACCACCGGATAATCCTCCTTCGTCATAATACCGGCAATCGGTCCATCATATGGGATCGATGACGGAGTCGGCAGTAAGGTCGGTGTGGGCGTCTCATTCAGGTCCTTCGTTGGCACAGCCTCCAGTTCCTTCGTTATCGTCGGTGTCACCGTAATATCTCCGTAGGTATCTTCGGTTTCAGCTCCTTTGTTCTCTTTCTTACACCCTACCAATAGGCTACCAAGTAGTATTATTAATGTAATAAAAACAATTCGTTTCATATTACCTCCTTCCACAGGTGCATACCACCTTTGGCATATTTCTCTACAAGTGAAGTATTTTAATGCTTTCTTATCCCTTATTTTAATCTATGTGGTTAACTTTTACAATTGCAAACATTGCTAATTTATGTAATAAAAAATAAAGGTCAGAGAAAAATGTTTGTTTTCAACCTTTTCTCTGACCTTTATCACCTATTATCACTTTATATATTTATATTAACAATTGTTCTAAACCTAGTTCCATGTAATCCCCTACCTACTTCCATGCAATCTTCTAACTAGTTATGTGCAATCTTCTAACAGATAGGCATATTCTCCAATGACTCTATAATTTCTTAATCCAACAACGTCTCCGCTTATGCTGTTCTGCCTCATAGTGCTTCCATAGGGATTGGACCTGATTGTTCGTCTCCAGCTCCGGTCCGGTTTCTGCATATTCTATGCCGTTCTTTCTGGCGGAATTCGTCATGGAATTCATCAACACTGCCGTTAGCCCCTTGTTTTGCATCCTTGGAGTAACACCGACCAGATATAGATCAAGAACTTTTGCCTTGGCTAAGGGTGCCCGAAGCATACGATACCAACCAAAGGGAAAGAGTCTACCATGACTCCTTTTTGCCGCCTTGTTAAGCGACGGCATAGCCAATCCAAAGCCAACAAGCTCGCCGCTCTCATCTACCATCAACTTCACATACTCTGGATTAATTAGGAGAATAAATTGATTATAGTATTTATCGATCTGCGCTTTTGTTAGCTCCACTGTTCCATATAAATTCTGATAAGCGATATTAAGTAATTCTAATATCTTCGTTATATATGGCATAATCTCCTTTCGATTCTTGGGTTCGATTAAGGAGATATTAAATTTCTTAAGAACTGCCTTAGAAAGCTCGTCCAATCTACGGTTTTCTTCCTGGGGAAGCTTCACCTTGTATTCAACCCAGTCCACATCTTTACTATAGCCCTGAGCTTCCAAATGCTTGACATAGTAGGGATGGTTATAGATTGTAATAAACATTCCTTCTGCTTCAAAGCCATCAATCAACATACCTTCCTGATCCATATCACTAAAACCAATGGGACCATGTATTTGGGTAAGCCCCTGGGACCGCCCCCATTCCTCTACGGCATGAAAAAGAGCCGCGGACACCTCCAGGTCATCAATAAAATCCACACGGCTGAAACGAATTCGTTTTGTATTCCATTTTTCATTGGCAGCATGGCTGATGATTCCAGCTATTCTACCAACACATTTCCCCTCTTGAAAGGCCAAAAACTGCTTCGCGGTGCAGTATTCATAGGCTGGATTCTTCTTCGGATGAAAATTATTATACTCATCGGATATCATATCCGGTATGGCCTGGGGAACCTTACGGTACATATCCGCATGAAATGAAGCGAAAAGCTTTCGGTCTCTTCTCGTTCTTACTTCTCTGACTTCCACCATCGTACACCTCTTATCTCTTGAATAAGTAATTCATCTAATTAACTCCATTTTAGTTTATACCTTTGCCAAAAGCAATCAAAAATTGTAATTTTTACGTGGATTTTGTCTTGAACCTCAGCGCTGAAATGTTTTTTATTTTATAAGCGCTGAAATCTTTTTTTATTTTATAATTGATTCTCCAATATCATTGTGCTATACTATCGAGAAATTTACCTTTTTACAAATTATACCGTTTAGGGGGGGATATATTTTGGAAGCGATCAAGGTGTTACATTTGTCGAAAAGCTTTAAGGTTAAGGTGAAAGAAAAGGGGTTGGCCGGTAGCATATCATCCGTTATACACCCAAAGTACAAAACGATTCAGGCTGTAAAGGATATCAGCTTTACGGTGGAACAGGGAGAAATTTTGGCTTTCATCGGCCCTAACGGTGCCGGAAAAAGCACCACGATTAAGATGCTGACTGGTATACTCTATCCAGATGAGGGCAGCGCTACCGTTCTTGGAATTAGTCCTAACGGAAAGAGAAAGCAGTTGGCCTATAAAATAGGCACTGTATTTGGACAGAAGGAGCAGCTTTGGACTCATTTAACTCCTTATGATAATTTCAAATTCTTTGGTGCCATTTATGATCTTGCAGACAAAACCATAGAGAAGCGAATTCAAGAGCTAAATGAGACCTTTGATCTAGAGGAATTTATCAATACACCGGTTCGAAATCTTTCCCTTGGACAGCGAATTCGTTGTGAAATTGCAGCTTCCCTGATACACGAACCAGAGGTTCTGTTCCTAGATGAACCTACCATCGGTCTTGACCCTGTGGTCAAGGAAAATATTCGTTCACTTATCAAGAAAATGAACAAGGAATTCCATACAACTATCTTCTTGACTAGTCATGATATCGGTGATATCGAGAAGCTATGCAAGAGGATAATCATAGTTAATCATGGTAAGATTGTGACCGATGATACGATGGAGAATTTGAAGTATCACTATCTAAATAAAAAGTTGGTCGACGTCAAACTTAAAGAACCAACTGCTTTGGAGGAGGTAGAAGGAATTACCGTCCTAAAAAGCAAGGGCAGTAATCTGAAGCTTGAAGTTGATACCACGAGGAAGAGTATTAGCGATGCCATGAAACTAATCGATGCAGATAATATTATCGATATCAACATATCTAACGTTCCACTGGAGAATATAATTACCGAAATTTATAAAGAAGGGAGGTAATGACTTTGAGAAAATACCTCTTTATCCTAAAGACTTCCCTGATGGAAAGTATTCAGTATATTATGAACATCGCACTTAGCTTTGTTACTTTTTTTATCATATTATTTGTATTCGTTAATTTATGGCAATATATCTATTCCGATCCCGGACAATTAATTAACGGATACTCCCTAAATCAGATGCTTTGGTATTTCATTATTACAGAGATTATCTGGTTTGGTACCAGAAATACTGGCATTATTAATCAGATCAGTCAGGATATCAAAAGTGGAGGAATTGCCTATACCATTAATAAACCATATCATTACCTGCTCTATCTTGTATTCCGCTTCCTTGGAGAAACCATAGTGAAATTTGTCCTATATCTCACAGTAGGTCTCATCATTGGCTATAGTTTTATCGGTAGTCTGCCGGACTTTCACCTATACTGGTTACTACCGGTAATACCTGTCTTTCTAGCAGGTATAATGATTAATTTGTTTTTACAGATGGCGATCTCCGTATTGTCCTTTTGGATTGAAGATGCGGAGCCCTTTCACTGGATCTATGTTAAAATCATATTAATTTTAGGAATTTTGTTTCCAATCGAGATGTTTCCGGTCTGGGCCCAGCCCATTATAAAATGCACACCAATTTACGTATTTACCTATGGTCCTGCCAGGCTGATCATACAGTTTGACTTTTCATTATTTTTACAAGTTATCGTAGCTCAGGGGATCTATTTAACCGTATCAATTTTGCTATTAGTGGGATTATACCAGAGGGGAGTGAGAAGGGTAAATGTTAACGGCGGCTAAATACCAGATTAAAGTTTTACTTCTGTCAGTGAAGTATAATGTCATGCGGGAAATGACCAATCACGTTACCTTTATTATGAATGTAGTTTTCATGATATTAAATAATGCGGCCTTTATCGTCCAGTGGCTGGTCTTATTTCAATTAAAGAGTAATATTGGAGGCTATACTCAAAAGGATGTTTTGATCCTTTGGGCAATCGCTGCCAGTACCTATGGAGCATCTCATGTATTATTTCATCAGGCCTACGGATTATCTGAACTAATCACGAACGGAAAATTGGATTCCTTTCTAGTTCAGCCAAAGAACATCCTACTTGGAGTAATATCCTCAAAAACAAGTTGTTCTGCTATCGGAGATCTACTCTATGGATACATAATCATCTTACTTTTTGAACGTAATCTAAGTAGTCTTCTTCTGTTTACCTTATTTACGATTACTGGTGCCTTGATTATGACAGCCTTTGCTGTAATCGCAGGTAGTGTATCCTTTTGGATTATTCGAGGAGATATCCTGGCCCACAATCTAAACTCTGCCCTCCTCAATTTTTCCACCTATCCGGATGGTATCTTTAAAGGAGGGGTAAGGTTATTACTTTACACTGTTATTCCAGTGGGTCTGGTCAATTATCTTCCCTTGAAGATTATACTAGATTTTAATATATATAGCTTTCTTCTTATTCTAGGGTTTACGCCATTCATCATAGCAGTTGCATTCTTCCTATTCTATCGAGGATTGAAACGATACAGCTCGAGCAACCTGATGATTGCTAGGGTTTAGCCTTATAAACACACTTCAAAAACAAAAACGGAACGACCTCCTGTTCATACAGTTTATCGTTCCGTTTTTCTATTATTTTTTAACACTTGATGTAGCTGAGCTCGGAGCCGATGCCTTCGCACCACTCTTTTTCTTAGGAGCCTTCTTCGGATTCTTATCACCCATTCATATCACCACCTTCCTACCGATATTATGCAACGAATACCTACATTTTATAATATTTAACATATATTGTCAATCCATTTTGCAGAAGTGGTTGTTACATCGCTTACGATACACCGAAGAGGAAGAATTCTATCACTGTAAGGAATACAGGAAGCAAAAAAGATTGGCTACAGTCGAACATTTCAGTACGTCTGTAGCTTTTATAGCAATTCCCGTTCAATATTTAGGATAGTCCCTTCTGTATTTCCCTCAATATAATTAATGATCGTGTCCATGATACTGTCTGCATGGGACACATTGGAGGTGACACAGGCAAATCCCAAGACGATTGTTTGATGAGTATCCTGTTCCTCCACCTCTGCTATGGAGGTATTAAACTTATTACCTACCTTTGCACAAAGACTCTTGACAACCATTCGTTTTTCCTTAAGAGAATGGACCCAAGGAACGTGAATTTTTACTTTGACTACACCGATCACCATAATAGCACCTCTGACTTTTATCTCTTACCTACTAATCCTTGTTAGAATTCTTTTTTTAGGGTTCTTAAGAACAAACGATCCAGTACATCAGCTGCTTCCTGGCCATGATATAACATATCGTATACCGCATTACAGATTGGCAGATCAACCTCATATTGTGCACCCAACTTAATCAATGCCGCAACGGTATAATAACCTTCTGCAAGCTCTGTATATGCTTCCTTGCGGACAAACTTCTCCCCATATCTTCTGTTATGACTAAACTCCGAGAATACGGTTGCTTCATAATCTCCCAGATGACATAAGCCATAAGCCGATAATTCATTTCCACCCATAGCCTTTATTAATCGGGCAATTTCTCTAGTTCCCCTAGACATAAGGGCTCCTTTTAAGGAGGTCAGATTTAGCCCATCCAACATACCGGCGGCAATTCCAATGACATTCTTGGCTGCGGCACCGATTTCATTACCGATAAGATCCTCACCATAATAAAAGCGGATCAAATCACTGCTGAATGCATCTACCAATTGTTCCTTTGCCTTCTTGTTATTACTGTCGATAACCATGCAGTTCGGTATTTTCCGATAGAATTCCTGCACATGACCAGGTCCCAGCCAGACAGCTACTGCATTTGTGGGGTCTGCATATTCGGCTACAACCTCAGTCAACCGCTTACCTGTCGAAATTTCGATTCCTTTCATACAGAGTACAAAGGTTTTATTTATTAGCTGAGGTAGCTCCTGCATTAGGTTCCTTAAACCTTGGGAATTAATCGAGATCACAATAATATCAGACTGTAGAGCTCTGTCCAAATCCGTTTCCAAAGCAATGCTCTCCGGCAGCTCAAGAAGTCCATTGGACCGAGTCTCAAGAAACTGTTTCATATGCTTGGATTGTTCTCTACCATATAGGGACACGGTATGACCGATATGATCCAAGTACCATGCGATAAAGGAACCCCATCTTCCACATCCGATTACTGTAATTTTCATATTCATCCTCTTTTCTTAGCTACTTAAATTAGTGTAAAACAAATCAAGAATTTCCACTCTCGGGATACTCTATTTTCTCCAAAAAAAGTCCGCCAGCGTCGGCTAAAATTCCAATTCGGCTTCGTTCCTGCGACGATATTATCTCAGGTACATCCTCAGCAGATATTTTTCCAGTGCCAACTTCGATCAATATTCCAACTATTTTTCTGACCATATTATAAAGAAACCCATTTCCATGAATACGGATATTGACAAAGCCCTCTAGCTCCTCTAGCTCAACCGCGTATATCTGACGGACCATGGATTTTTTCTTCGATTTGGCATTGGAGAAGGCCGTAAAATCATGCTCTCCCACAAAATAGGCCGCCGCTCTTCTCATGTCCTTCCCATTAAGGGGCTCTATTACGTGCATACTATATTTACGCATAAAGGGGTTTGAGTACTTCCTGTTCCATATCCGGTAGAGATAGACTTTGGATATGGCATGGTACCGGGCATGGAAACTCTCCGGCACCTTTGACACAGCAATTACACTGATGTCCTGGGGAAGATAATGATTCAGATATATCATAACCTCGTCCTCAGATTGATCCCCTTTTAGCTTAACATTGGCAGTTTGAGCCATTGCATGAACTCCAGCATCGGTTCTGCTACAGCCAACAAGCTCAACCGGTTCCCCCTCCAGCTCATTAAGAACTCCTTCCAGCTTTCCCTGAATTGTATTCTCACCAGCGCCCAACCTTTGCCAACCTCTATAACGGGTACCATCGTATTGAATTGTTAACTTATAATTCGTCATCGTCTTTCTCCCAATTTCATTTAAAACTACTTGTCTTATTCTACCACCGAAAACAAAAGTTAATCAACTAGAATAGCATAATATGGTATAATAATTGAAATGATATAAAATACTCGTTATAATAAAACTAGATTCTATTATGGAAGAGGTAATCCCATGCATTATATTGTATTTGATCTGGAATTTAACCAAGCAACTACTAAGGACCAGGACACAATGCTCCGTTTTGAAATAGTTCAAATCGGTGCTATCAAACTTGATATGGATTTTCGCACGGTAGACTCCTTCCGTTGTCTGGTTAAGCCCACTCAGTATCCTGAAGTAAGTCCCTTTATTACGGAGTTGACCGGCATACAGACAGAGCAGCTGCAGGATCAAGAGAAATTCCCGAAGGTCTATGAAGCCTTTCTAGATTTTATTGGGGATCCCGATGCCATCTACTGTGTATGGGGAAACACGGATGTGAAAGAACTCTTTCGAAATGTAGATTATCATAAGTTAGATCAAAACCTGCTGCCAAAGTGGTATATCGATATACAACCATTGGTTTCTCTACATCTAGGTTTCTCAAATAAGACCCGTCTTCGTCTCCAGTATGCAGTGGAAGCCCTTCACATTGAGCAGAAATATCCCTATCACGATGCTTATTACGATACCTATTATACGGCGGAGCTGTTTAAGAAGGTATATCAGCCCTTCCTGCAACCGAAGCTTTACCTTCCCAACGAGATCTCTACTTCTAGCAGACCTCCAAGACAGATTAAAAAACGTATTGACTTCAGGGGGTTATTTCTACAATTTGAGAAGATGTATCACCGGGAAATAACCGAGGAGGAGAAGGATATGATCCGCCTGTCTTATCAGATGGGCAAAACCCATCAGTTCCTAGTAGAAGAAAAGCCTAATAATGATGAAAAATAAGCTCATTAACCACGAAACCCGGTAGCTGTTACCTAAGCATACCGGATTTATGGATTATGAGCTTTTTATATTCATTGCCTAACTAATCCATTGCTTTGTTCTTGTTACCTTCCATTCCGTTCCATCTAGTTTTGCCTTACCATTCCAACCGATGGCGCCAATCCCGCCCCTCCATTTGGACATGACAGCTTCTAACACCTTTTTATTGGGATCATAAGACATGTCCTTCATCTCAATCAAGACACCAAACTCAAAATAAAGATTCTCCCCGTCAATTAGTTCCTGTTCTACCAATTCTGCATAGGTTCCCTCAAGCACCTCTAGTCCATACTTATTATGAACCATAGAGAGTATGATTTCTTTCTGAGTATCAGTAACTTCAATCCATCCCATAGTATCAAATGCTATCATGGTAATATCACCATTTAAGCCAATATCCTCTTGGTAAATGTCATTGATCAATGCCATGTATCCATCCAGCAAGATATCCCGATCAATTCGCTGTACCCGAATGGCTGTTATCTGAGCTGGATATGATTCTGCAATAACTCCATTAAAAGCAATCCGAAGGATATCTCCAGGGTTAAGTTGGGTGGCATCGATCGTTTTCCCCATTTGATCAATGATCTCGGTGTTAAGTAGTGATACGGCAATCCGGTCACTCGATCGATACACCTCGCTACTTTGGTCCGGTGCAACTAATATAGAGTCCCCTGTTTCCATAATCTCGGCATCAAATACCTGATAAAAAATGCTCATCAAATAATCCATGTCTATTTTTTGATCTTCGGTATCTCGCAGGTATCCATTATAGATGATAGTATCCGAATCTTGGATTACAAACCGGTCTATTTCCGTAGAGTACCTTAAGAATCGTAAGGAGTATCTCCACTCATCTGTATCCTTAGTAGAATCTCCCTTAATAAAATCTATGTCCTTTAGCTTCCCATATAACTCTCGTGACTGTTTTTCATCCAAGGTCATAATCGCTCCGGTGGAGCCATCCGTTATCTCAATTGCAGTAAAACCCTGAGACATCTCATCGATTGTAATCTTATTCTTAGCACATCCGGTCAGTATACCGATAGCGATAATTATGCAACATAGAATAGCAAATCGTTTCATATTATTCCTCATTTCTGCCCAGCTTTATATATTAGACGACTACCTTAGCGATTACGTTCCATCCGAATAATAGATCCTCAGATCGGATTATATATAAATATGAATCAATAACCTTCTTCAAAATTAACCAGATTCTCCATTGATTCTTTTTCCAGATAATGCTTTAAATTTCTTAAAAATATTCCCACCCGTCTGTCTTCATTACTCGGAGAAAAACCAGATGCATGGGGACTAATAATAACATTTGGCAGTTCCCAGAGTGGGTTATCTTGGGGCAAGGGCTCTGGTGTCGTCACATCCAACCCGGCTCCTCCGATCCAGCCTTCCTGCAAGGCTTTTATCAGGGCTTCCTGGTCAATAAGCGCACCGCGGCCGATATTTACCAAAAAGGCATGGGATTTCATCTTCTTCAATCTCTCTTCTGTAATAATTCCATGCGTCTTTTGCGTATTCGGTAACGCAAGTACAATGTAATCCGATTGCTCTAATACGAGATCTATTTCTTCGGTTGTATAGAGCTGATCTATATACTCCGGTATTTGTGATAGGGTTCGTTTCACTCCCAGCACTTTGGCTCCCCAGGCTTTGGCCCGTTTGGCAACTTCAGTTCCAATATCCCCAAGACCGATTACCCCCATGGTAGAGCCATAGAAATCTCTGCCCTTTCGAAGACCCATCCATTTTTTATCCCTCTGCTGAATGATGTAATCCGCAAGATTACGGTTATGGGCCAATATCAGGGAAAAGACATGCTCTGCAATCGGCAGGCCAAATACTCCGCTAGAATTGGTTAATATAATATCCTTATGATGATAATTTTCCTTCTTCATATAGCTGTCTGCACCAGCACTGGGAAGGTGGAGCCATCTTAAATTTACTGCCTTCCTTAGGTGGTTCTCCTCCGGCCAACCAAATATGACCTCTGCATCTTGAAGCATATCGTCAGTTACTTCACCTTTATTTACTACTACAAGGTTCGTTCCTGGCGCTGTTTCATTAATTCTACGAACATTCATCTCTTCCATCGGGAAAATCTGGTTCGTCATAATAAGTATATTAAGGGATTTATTCATTTGGTCATCTCCTATTGTTCAGTAATATAAGTACGTTAGCTTGTTTAATTCACTCTCTAGTATAATAAGATTATATAACAAAACAAAAAGAAAGATAGGTATACAATCATACTATATCTTATTCTAAGGGAAATAACTTAGAGAACTATCTTATCCTATAGACGTTATTCATTGTACAATCTAAGCGTCAATTTATTGGCAACCTTCCATTCATCACAAATAATACCGATTAAGTATCCAAGGGAATTATTTTTATCTTATCTGAATAACCTTAGCTACTCTTTGTATAATAATAGGTATGATTAGGAAAAGGCAGGGATTCATCATTGAACACAGAAAAAAGACTAACCAGAGCTTATCAAGGTGCAACCATCAAATACTTTGATTCGAATTCAAAATATATTATTCTAAGTGATGTCCATCGAGGCGATGACAGTGTATCCGATGAATTTGCTAGGAACCAGCATATCTACCTTCATGCACTGGATTACTATTATAGCAATGGTTTTACCTATGTGGAGGCTGGTGATGGGGATGAGCTATGGGAGCATAAGATCTTTAAGCACATCCGTCTGGCCCATAGTGATGTCTTCAAGGTTCTAAAAAAGTTATATGACGATAAGCGGATGATCATACTATACGGCAACCATAATATCTATTTAAAATACCCGAAGTTTGTAGAAAATAACTACTTCAATTTCTATGATGAGTATAACCAAATTCGTGTCGATATGCTTAAGAGTATTCAGCCATTGGAAGCCTTAGTTTTAAAAAGCAAGGAAACGGATCAGGAGATTTTCATCGTCCATGGTCATCAGGGTGATCTAATGAATGATCAGTTTTGGATTATCTCAATGATATTGCTACGATATTTTTGGCGGTTTATGCATGTTGTAGGCTTTGAAAATCCCTCCAGTCCTGCAAAAAATCTATACAAAAGACATAAGGTAGAGAGGAATTATAACAAATGGATTAAGCGACATAAGATGATGCTTATCTGTGGCCATACCCATAGAGCCAAATTTCCAAAGCAAAATGAGCTTCCTTACTTCAATACTGGTTGCTGTATTAATACCAGAGGCATACCTGGAATAGAAATTGAAAATAATCAAATCCAGATGGTTGATTGGAGAGTTGCTGCAGATGCTGATGGTACCATGCGAGTAAAGAGGACCGTTGTACGAGGCCCTGAACCCATAGAAAAATATGACTGCAAAAATAGTTCTGTTTATCATAGTACAAGAACTAACTGCAAAGATATCGAGGATGATATGTAGAGTATGGAGAACGATCTCGTAACTAACATTTTCACTGCAAAACTTGTTTGTGTTTGAAGCTATAAGTTTTTGAGACAACTAATATTTGATCAATATAACAATAATTTACTAAGAACGTTTTTATGGATACGTAAGTAATAAGTTCCTGAAAATATTGATGTTTGACTCTTGAGTACTAAGTTCCTGAGAATATTTGTGTTTAACGATTGAGTACTAAGTTCCTGAGAACGATTTATGTTTGACAAATAAAACAATAAGTTCCTGTGAACGGTTTATGTTTATGATATAAATAGCACCTTCTGTGGGCATGATAATCTCTATGGAGGTGTTTTTTATGAAGGTTAGAGATATCATGACAAAGGATGTAGCCAGTCTAAGCTCCAACGATTCCATCGCCCATGCCGCTCAGCTGATGAAACAATATAATGTTGGCTCCTTACCGGTATGTACCAAGGACAAAATAATAGGAATTGTTACGGATCGAGACATAACCGTCCGCTCAGTTGCCTCCGGGCAGGAGACAGGGATAAGAGTTGGCGATATCATGTCGTCAAATCTGGTAGTAGGAAGCCCGGAGATGGATGTTAAGGATGCCGCAATGCTAATGAGTGATCGTCAGATACGAAGATTACCAATCGTGGAAAATAACAGTTTGATTGGAATCGTTGCTTTAGGCGACATATCCTTAGAACCGGAATATAAAAGCTCAGCAGTAGAAGCTCTTACGGATATATCAAAGCCAGGGGCAATTCTTTAGTACGGGAAACAGAAAGAAATCAAGACCGGACATATCATATACCGGTCTTGTTATTTTTATCCAAATATTATAGCAACAACTACATAGTATGTTTCTTCATAAATACTAGCTTTTATAGTCGCCTCGCTTCCATAAATTTATAAGATCTCTTTTAGCCCCTCTAAGCTTTTAATTTCATAATCAATCGGGATTCCAAGAGTATTTACCAAGGAGTTCGGATTATACCAACAAGTAGCAATGCCTGCGTTGACACCGCCTTGCATATCTGAGGTTAGAGAATCCCCAATAATGATTGTCTTTGCAGGATCCACCGTTCCTATCCGTTTAAAGCAATATTCAAAAAACTCCTTCCTGGGTTTTTGAAAACCGGTTTCCTCGGAGACGAAGATGTTTTTCATATATTGATCTACACCAGATTCCTTCAGCCTTTGGTACTGAGTTACTGTAACACCATTGGTTACGATATATAATTCATATTTTCCATAAAGGTATTTTAGTAAATCGATCGCACCTTCTATTAAAAAATGTTGCTTTCCCAATAACTCCTGGTAGTCATCCTCAAAGCCAATTCCATCATCTTTAATACCAATTTTTTGAAAAAGAGCTCCAAAACGAGTATAGATCACCGTTTTTCGATCGATCTCCCCTAGCTCATACCGCTTCCAGAGATTCTTATTTATTTTCTCATAGATCTCTTTGATTTCGCTGTTGTAGGAATAGCCATACTTCTGAAATACAAGCTTCAGGGCCTCTTTTTCGCCTGCAGTAAAGTCTAGTAGGGTATCGTCCGCATCCAACAATATAGTTTTATACATTTTCATTTTTCCTCTCTCTATGTAAAACTAGAACGTCTATGGATATCAATATAAATAATATCATAAACGTTCTTTCTAATAAAGCTCTTACTATTTATCTTTTCTGGGTTGGTCCTTTAATCCAAATACCGCTCTTGCACTCTCTGCTTGAGGATCATGCTTCACATGTTTGGAATGGAAGGTTCCGTCCTCTTTTTTATGGTTTCTGGTGCTTTTCATTTTTGCCATATTAAGTCCTCCTTATATATTGAACTTTCCTTAATAGTATGCCTTCTTTCATGGACATAATGCATTATAGAAATAGATAAGTATCTGTTTCCATATAACACCTTCTGTAATACGATTATTTTCCACCCTGACTTGTTTCATCGCATGCACCAATTTTCCCTTCGAATAATCAATATTGCAAATAATAATAATCCTATTTTTTCTTCTTAGCAAGCACAAAAATATGGATTTAAATGGATGCCAATAGATTTGGAATATTATCATATACCCGAACGGATTTGCAGATACTAATAATCGTAAAAAGAAAGGAGATATTCGATGGATAATAATAAAAACCGAATGAAGGATAGAGAGAAAAGCAATGCTGAATTGAGAAAAATTGCTCCAAAAGATAATGCAGACGTAGGAATCATAAATGGACAAAAAATTGGCGTTCATGAATCAAGGCATGAACGTAGCAAGTCTGATAAATAAGTGGCATGGATAAAAACTAGTAACATGATATAAAATAGTAACATGATATAAAATAGTAATAGTAATAAATAATGGTACAGAGGATATAAGCAACAGTGATACAACCAGGAAAAACGATAAATATTTATATGCAAAAGGGTCTGTTAACCACAAACAGACCCTTTCTCATATTATATTTTCTTATTCGGTATCCTCTACAACCGTGAGAAAACTGCTAACTGCATATAATGTCTGACCGTTATACTCAACCCTGGACCAACCATTGTTCCCTAGTCCAGTTCGGACTGCGATATCACCCTTTGTAAGGGAAGCAGCTACGGTCTCGGTTCCGTCCGAGCTCGGTATTAGTCTAAGATTGGTAACCTCTTTGGCCGTAACCTGCTCCTTTACCCCCGTAAATACAATACCAGCCTCCGGTTCTTCCAGAGTCGGGGTAATCTTCTCCTTCTGATATTCCAAGTCTGTTGTTAGATAACTGGTAACCGCATAGAGGGTCTTACCGTCATATTCCACCCGTGACCAGCCATTCTCTCCGACACCAGTTCGGACTGCGATATCCCCATACTTTAATACGGTGATTATTTCCGTGTTATCCGTACTGGGCTCACTACGGAGATTCGTTTCCTTCTTGGCGGTTACCGTTTCATTTACCTCTCTAAATAACGGACCTTTTATAGGTGCTTCAGTTGGAGTTGGAGTTGGAGTCGGCTTCGGTGTTTCTAAGTTCGTGGTGAGATAGCTACTTACCGCATATAAGACCTTACCCTTGTATTCCAAACGGGACCAGCCATTACTGCCGACACCGGTACGGATTGCGGTAGCACCATTCGTCAATTCCGCATAAACGGTTTTCGGATCCGCTGTGCTGGGGACCGTCCTTAGGTTTGTTTTAATCTTTGCTGTTACTTTTTCATTTACTTCTTTAAACGTAATTAATGCGAAGGGATCTGCATCTACTTCTTCTTGGGGAGACTCATCCTTTGCCTTTTTAACATCCTCAAACCCAAAGTAGGCTATATTGATATCTACCTCTCCCTTAATTCCAGGAACCTTACCCTGGCTGGTATATTGCCACATAGCTTGTTCCCCTGTAAATGTGGATTTAGAGGTAGAAGTATAAGCTTCCTGTGGATATTGCGCTACCCATATTTTATACTTATTACTTAGTCGTTCTGTATCCCACTGGGCGCTGTCCTGCAACTCATTTTTAGAAGCATAGAACATGGGAGCATAGCCTTGCTTTTTCACATAATCAAGAAATGCTATTGCCAGATCGGTCCGTGCTTCCTTGGACATTCCGTACTGCCGGTTGTCTGAATTGGTAAATCCCTCACAATTATAGGCTACCGGATAGGTTATGGGATAGGGGGCGATATAGCTGGCTACCCAAGCGGCTTCCTCCTTTGCCTCCTGACGGTTTACAGCTGTTGAGAAGAAATAAACGCCTATCTTCACCCCATTCGCCTTCGCTTCTTGTAGATTGTATTTTGCATAAGGATCCTCATAAATCTCACCATCCACTAAGGTTCGATAACCCACTCGGATCATCGCAAATTCAACGCCAGATTCCTTAACCTTAGCCCAATCGATGACTCCCTGCCATTTGGCTACATCAATACCATAAGTGATTACCTGAGCAGTTTCCTCCTGCGGATCCAATTCACCGACCGAGATTTCAGCTCCCTTTCCACTCTCTACCTGTGGATCTCCTTGATCCTCTACCGGGGCTACCTCTACCGAAGGAACCTCTACCTTCTGATCTTCCTCCGGTACGTGAGAATCATTATCTGACGGCTCAACTATATCGGTAGGCTCCCCAGGAGAAAGCCCTGGCTCTGTAGTTGAGTGACCCTCTTCGGATACATCCGGATCATCTTCGGTTCCTGTTGGTGTAATATCCTCTGTTCCTTCTTCAATCAGTCCTGAATTATCGGTTGGAAGTACTCCATTATTCTTTATCTCATCTTTACCTGTCATAAGCCATACTATTAACACAATCATGCCGACAGCAGCTAGCACAAGGACTGCAATCGGGAGCAACTTCTTTTTAGTCTGATTGGAATCCTTCTCTATAAATCCTAATATCTTATCATCGTTCTTACTCATGCATTCTACTTATCCTTATCCTTAATATAAACATATTAGTAAACATTCTGTATCACTTATCCACATCAAATCAATAAAAATCCATATCATTATCTTATCATAATACGGTAGTTCTATGCAATCCATCAAAGATTGGGTATATCCGAAAAATCTCGTAAAAAAGGCAGTGAGTCTGCACCAATCTAGATTAATACCCTTAAAAGTTTGAGATCCTTTTGCAACTTTAGCTTCAGTAGCGTTACTGTTTTGTGCTGTAAAAGGAACAGTTACAGAAGCTACACTATAGCTACCACCTTTAGCGGCACCCGTTACAGTTACTACTCCTACAGGGACTGTGGTATGGATATTGACTTTGCTAAACGCATCCGAACATTAGGAGAAATAAAAAAGTTTAAGCAGATACAAAAAAGCAAAAAACACTATGACTTTCTGACAAAACATAAAGCCCTCAATCCTTTGTAAATACAGAGGTTGAGGGCGCTTTTTACTCTTCTTTGCTGCAAAACTCAAGTTTAGTTCGCGTGACAGCTTACCATCACTTAATTCCTACTATAGCGGGTAAGTGTATTTAATCAACTAGGGGGGGACAATATTCTTACTTATTTAACCTTAACTGTAGTTGCCTTAGATTTCACACCGTCTTTTATAGCAAATACCTTGACATTTTTGCCCTTTACAAGCGCAGTAGTATTAGCTTTGAATGCGCCCTTTGAATCAGCAGTTACATAGAATACATCATTATTACATATTACAAATACTTCGGAACCTGCTGCGGCTGTACCACTTACTGACTTAGCTTTTGTCTTGTAAGATGTTACTTTAGGTGCCGTTAAGCTCACCTTGGTTGCTTTAATGTTTATGAATGTCTCACCAAAATGTACGAGCACATCACTCCCGTCGTATAGACTAGTCCCTGATATTTCCTCAAACCCTAAGTAGTATGTGCCTTTCTCCAATGTCTTTGTCATGTTCAAAGCAGTATTCTTAGCGTTTTCACCAAGCTCTACAGTACTAACAACTTTATAGTTCTTATCATATATGTTAGCTTTTACTACTACTGGACGAGAACTTTTAGAGTAATCCCCAAATACAGCATCAAACAATAAGTTTACCTCTACTTTAGATTTAGCATTTATATTGAATTGATAGTACTGAGACCTAACAGAATCTGATAAGAACCCTATAATAGGCTGTTTAATGTCTACTTTCTTAGCATTCTTAATACTACTATTGTTAGTTACAGTTCTGTCTACGTATTGTGCTATTACGCTAGCTGAGTTCTCTACACCAACAGAGTCTCGCTTATGCTTGAATACAACGTAGTATGTTCCCTTCTCTAGGTAAACCTTCATTTTGTCATTGTCATTTGATGTTATGTTCATTGCGCCACCGTGAACTGGCCTATTTCCTGCAGCATCCTTACTTACTATTACATCAGCATACCCATCAGATATATATGCTCCAACATCTACATATGCTGGCTTCTCCAATTCAAACCTGAATACGCTATTTGGGCTGCTTGCTGGTGTTGCGCCACCGTCATCTGCATCAATTACAAGTATATCAGTTGCGTCCACATACTCATCGTTCTGCATACTTAAATCTGTAATTTCCTCTGCGTTTGCACTCTCTGGCTTAGCTAAAACCATAAATGACAACATAACTACTACCATTAGTATCTTACTTCTTTTCTTTACCATGTACTGGTACCTCCTATGCTTTTATCTATAATACTATAACACCCTACCAAAGTAAGTTGTTCTATAGTTACTCAATAAACTTTCTATTTTCACTTTGTGCAAAAAATTAAATATATCCAAAGATGACTTAGCAGATATTCAATATAGAATTAGTTCATATACAATGAATCGTGGTGATATCCTGCATTTGGCGCTTCATAAACACTTTGGTACATATTCTCTATAAATGTTTTAGTACCATCCGGATTGGTTGCGGTAAATAATGCTTCCGGTAGAAGATCCTCCTTGTAATTTATTGGGTTTATAATAGCATATAATTTCCATAAATACTAGTCTGAAGCATGAATAAGTTATATACTTACAATTTAATGTATATTTATTACCTTTTATTGTAGTTAATTACAATTTGGTTAAAATTTGGTTAGTTATCTTTACCTTACCACCCAAATAGTGGTATAATTTCGAAAGAGACCGCAAGGATTTTCTTGTAGTTTCATTAATAAAAGCCGAATAACATATCATCGAATGATATGAGCAGAAAGAGGGGTATTATGTCATTAAGTGTTAAAAACTTATCAAAAAGCTATGGTGACAAACTAGTCGTAGACAACCTAAATTTTGAAATCAGTCAACCTGGTGTCTATGCTTTATTAGGTACCAATGGTGCAGGTAAAACAACATCACTACGTATCATCTTAGGTATGTTGGCAAAAAACAACGGAGAGGTTCTATGGAAGGGTAAACCCTTAGACCCAGTCAACACCAACATCGGTTATCTTGCTGAGGAGCGGGGCTTATATCCGAAATATTCCTTACTGGATCAGCTGCTCTACTTTGCAAAACTTAGAAATGTATCAAAACATACGGCCATGGAACGTATTAAGCATTGGTCCGACCGCCTTGTAGTTAATGAATATGTTTTTCCCCCTAAGGTCAAAGGAAAAGCAGCCAAAGCCAACCGTGCTGATCAGCTTTCCAAGGGTAATCAACAAAAAATTCAGCTGATGGCTGCATTGATTTCTGATCCCGAGCTGATTATTCTGGATGAGCCCGTAAGTGGCTTGGATCCAGTTAATACGGACTTGTTTAAATCCATAATCCGGGAAGAGATTGCCAAGGATAAATATCTGATTATGTCCAGCCACCAGATGCCGACAATTGAAGAATTTTGCACCGATATCACCATATTAAACCGTGGGAAGACCGTACTTCAGGGTAACCTAAACAATATAAAGAAAGGCTACGGAAGAGTAAATCTATTCGTTAAAAGTGATAAGGATATCAGCTCATATATCACTGCCTTTAAACTGAATATCGTTAATAAGACTCCCAGTGAGTATCATCTAAAGGTAAATAATGATGAAGAAGCAATGGCGTTCTTATCCAAACTGATTGAAGATAAGGTACCAATCGTTAAATTTGAACTCCGTGAACCGTCACTCCATGAAATATTCGTTGAAAAGGTGGGATATTCTCATGAAGAAGAGTAATATAACCGGATGGAAGGATGTCTATTCCTTCACTCTTATTCAAACCTTAAAAAACAAAGCTTTTATTATCTCATTTGTATTTATGTTAGTTTTAATGCTAGTTTCTATGCCATTATTAAACCGATTTGTAATTGGAGACGATAATACAAACCAGTCGAGTCCTATTCAAAAGGTTTATATTAACAATGAGACCTCGCTTTCCGCCTTGGATTTTTCTAACCTTAAAAAGGATGAGCGTTTTGCTTATATCACCTTCGAAGAAAAACAAGAGGCATATGAAACCATATTAAATCGAATTGAGACTCTTGAGCATCAATCTATTTTACTAACTCTTTCAGAGGAAAATGGTATGTTTTCTCTGAATTTTGAAAAGGCCAGTAATGGACCGATCAAGGATGCCACACTCTCTCAGCTAGGAGAAGCCGTTTCGATGGAATTCCAGATTTTAAAGCTAAAGGCTATGGGAGTTACCGAAGAGCAGGCCGCATTATTGGATGCCAAGGTTGAATCCTCTATCTACTTTGCTGATGTAGAGGGTAACCCGGTTATTGAGAAGGATACCTCAATTACAAGTACGGAGTACTGGTTTGTATATGGTCTTTTATTTATTACTATGATGGTAAATATGATGGCTAGTATTCAGGTAGCCACCTCCATCGTAACGGAGAAATCCACCAGAGTAGTGGAATACCTATTGATCTCGGTTAGACCTCTGGCGCTTATGGTTGGTAAGGTCCTTGCCATGCTTACAGCTGTCTTACTTCAGATGGTTACCATGGTGGCTATGGTCTTTGTATCGAACCGGTTTACCTCCAATATTAACTCTGGTGGAAATACTTTATCGCAGCTATTGCCTAAGGATATCTTACAGAATTTAAATATGATTAATATTGTATTATGCTTTGCTACGATACTTTTAGGCTTTATCTTCTACGCTGTCTTAGCAAGTATGTCTGGCGCAACCGTTAGTAAACTTGAGGATATAAATGAAGGGCTGACCTTATTTACTATGACTAATTTGGTAGGCGTATACATCGGTTTAGGAGCTGCTAATGTATTGATGGGAAGTGGGATCAATAGTTATGTTATATTCTCACTGCTATTCCCGCTCTCCTCGCCATTTTTATTGCCTGGCGCTATCCTTGTAGGAAAAGCCAGTCTACCTCTGGTGGCAGGAGCTATCGTTCTACAGATTGTATTCACCATGTTACTATTTAAATTCGTCGCTAAAGTTTACGAAACCTTAATTCTTCATACCGGCAATAAAATTAAGGTGAAGGATTTGTTTAAGCTTTCTAAGACGGTGTAGAAGGGAGTATAAGAATGAATAATAAATTTAGAGGTTGGAAAGCCGTATATAACTTCACCTTCCGCCAGTCAACTAAGGGTATCGGCTTTAAGTTGGTCACAACCTTAATCACCTTACTGATTATTGGTATCTTTGTATTAGTCAATATTCTCGCGGCTAAACCCGGTGATAAGGAAGACAGTACTCCTTCTCCGATAGAGACTGTGATGGTTTTAGATCAAAGCGGACTGCTGCCTACCGATTTTAAAGCTATGAATCCGGAACTGTCGAGTGAGCCGCTTGGTCATATTGTATTTCTCACTTCAACCGTACAAGATAGGGTAGAAACCATAAAAAAAGCTGCCTCACATTCAACAGAAACGGTAGCCGCTATCATCACGGCAGTGGATGAGGGTTTCCAGATCGAGTTCGTTATACCTGAGGACTCTGGGATTAAAACCAAGGATGTAGAAAAGCTCCTTCAACCAGTAGCTGCTGCCTTTGAGACAAATAAGATGCTGCAGTCAGGGCTAAGTATGGATCAGCTAAACTCCGTCTTAAAGCCTGTTGTAACCTCTTATCAGGATATTGGCGAAAATACCAATGAGATTACCTTTGCTATTAAAATGATTGCTCCCATGATATTTGGATTTATGTTATATATGATGCTTTTACTTTACGGCCAAAATGTCAGCAAATCTGTATCTACAGAAAAAACCTCCAAGCTAATGGAAACTCTGCTGACCTCCATACATCCATATGCATTAATCCTCGGTAAGATACTGGCTGTCACCTCCATGGCTCTGATACAGTTCATAACCTGGTTGATTGCAGGTGTAATTGGCTTATGGGGTGGTAATGCCATAGCCCATAATATTTATCCAGAATACGAGAATACCGTTGTAACAATCATTAATTATTTAAAGGATAATATTGGTGAAACTGCTATGACAATACCAGCAGTTATCTTGGCTGTATTAATCTTCGTCGTAGGTTTTCTATTTTATTGTGTACTTGCTGGTTTGGCTGGAAGCATGGTTTCCAAACCGGAGGATGTCGCCTCAACTCAGGCCATCTTTACATTTCCTATTATTATAAGCTTCCTAATCAGTTATCTGGCTCCTGCCTTTCAGAACGAAGGACTTATGAAGGCAGCAAGATACATTCCCTTTACGATTCCCTTTGGTGTGCCGTCTGAACTGATTACCGGTACCATCGGCCTGGGTGAAGGATTACTGTCTCTGTTGCTACTGACTGTTTTCTCATTCTTCGTTATCCTTCTTTCTGCAAGGATATATAAAGGATTTGTACTTTATACCGGTCAAAACTTCAGCTTTAAGCTGATTGGAGACATATTAAAAGCGAATAAATAATAGCCATAAAACTTATTCATTGAGGTTGTATTCGTGAGCAACAGAGATATCTTCTTTGTTGTAGCTCACGAGTACAGCCTCTTTTATTGAAGTTAGGCTTCGGCTATCATATGGAATCCTAATTGTAGAATGATGAATATAAGCACCCAAACCAAGCATTGTGAGAAATAAATCAAATGATTCTGATATAATGATATAGACACTTATTTCTTAAATCGCTATAATATAGTGAGTGAGAGGAAAAAGCTCCGATATATAGCGATGGGATTACCCTAGTTATATGAATTGATGAGTTTGTGAAAGCGAGGAATTACCATGAAAGTAGTTGTATTAGCTGGAGGAACCAGCCCGGAGAGAGACGTTTCTTTGTCTACGGGTGCCATGATTTACAAAGCAATAAAGAATAGAGGACATCAGGTCGTCCTGTTGGATGTGTATTTAGGCTACGAAGGAGATATTACGAATGTATTTGAGATAGATCGAGATTGGGCAGGCAATATCTCTACCGTCAAGGAAAGCAATCCTGACATTAATCAAATTAAGGCCTTACGGAAAGATCAATCGGATTCTTTCTTCGGTCCCAGTGTTCTTGAAATCTGCACTATGGCAGATATCGCCTTTCTAGCTCTTCATGGTGAAAATGGAGAAGACGGTAAAATTCAAGCTGCCTTTGATCTTATGGGAATTAAATATACCGGAACCGATTATACCAGTAGTGCATTGGCTATGGACAAAGCCATATCTAAGGAGATATTCTCTGTATATCAAATCCCGACACCAACGGGTATTCATGCACGGAAGGGGGAAACCTTTACCTGGAACACCTACCCCTGTGTGGTTAAGGTATGCAATGGTGGTTCCAGTGTCGGTGTGTCAATCGTTAATCATTCCTCGGAGATGGAGAATGCCCTAACTTATGCCTATACCTATGGTAATGAGGTAATCATCGAACAATACATAAAGGGACGAGAATTCTCTGTTGGGGTAGTGGATGGCAAATCCTTACCCGTCATTGAGATCACTCCCCTGGTTGGCTTCTATGATTACAAAAATAAATACCAGGCTGGCAGTGCAGTGGAAACCTGTCCCGCAGACCTAGAGGAAGAAATAGCTACTAGGATGCAGGATATTGCTGTGGAGGTCTTTAAGGCTTTACGATTGAAGACCTATGCACGTATGGATTTTCTGTTAAATGATACAAATGAGATCTTCTGCCTAGAGGCAAATACCCTTCCGGGAATGACTCCTACCTCCCTGCTTCCCCAAGAAGCGAAAGCGATTGGTATTGATTTTGAGTCCCTCTGTGAGTGGATTATTGAGATATCGTTAGCAAAATATATAAAGGCATAAGTTCATTTACAGAGATAATATAACTTAATATAGCAATGAAAATCGATAGATACGCTTACTACAGCAAATAGGCTGGCTTGCCTAATAGATAAGCATGAATATCGTTAGGAGAATAGAATGAGAAATATGAGATTGATTCAAATTGCTGACGCCTGCCAGGGGCAGCTATTTGGAGCCTCACAGGTGATGGAGCAAACGGTATCAGGTGTAGTTGTTGACTCAAGGATGGTGGAGAAGAACTATCTCTTCCTCGCTACCGTTGGAGAACGAGTTGATGGTCATGATTATATCGATAGCGCTTTTGATAAGGGCGCTCTGGCTGTGGTCTGTGAAAAGGTTCCGAACCCTTGTAAGGGTCCTTATATATTGGTAGAGAACAGCTTTCAAGCGCTGAAGGATATCGCTAGATGGTATCGGCTTCAGTTGGATTTAAAGATTGTTGGTATCACCGGGAGTGTAGGTAAAACCAGTACTAAGGAGTTTATCAGCAGCGTCCTTGCAGAGAAATATAAAGTATTAAAAACAGAAGGCAATTTTAACAATGAGGTAGGACTCCCTCTAACCCTCCTAAGAATTCGAGAGGAACATGAGCTAGCTGTCCTAGAGATGGGGATCAGTGACTTTGGTGAAATGCACCGCCTCAGTGAGATAGCCAAGCCTGATATTGCTGTTATTACGAATATTGGACAATGCCACTTAGAGAATTTAGGCACACGATCAGGAGTACTAAAAGCAAAATCTGAAATCTTTGATTATATGAGCGAGAATGGTCGGGTCGTGGTGAATGGCAATGACGACCTACTGGTGACCATAGATGAGGTCAAAGGACAACGACCTCTGCAGTTTGGAATCAAACCCAACGCTGTGGTTCCGGTGACACAATCAGATGATCCAATCTCATCTGATCAAAGAGATCAGCTCGATGTTTACGCTTCCGATATTCGATCCAAAGGGTTATTCGGAAGCTCCTGCCATATTCACATTGGGGAGGAAGTAATCTATGCCAATATTCCACTACCTGGAGAGCATATGGTATTAAATGCCCTGGCTGCTGCTACCGTAGGCAAACTACTGCATCTTACCTCGAAGGAAATAGCTGCAGGAATCGAAGGTGTGAAGCCAGTGGGAGGCCGAAGCAATATTCTTCAAAACAATACCATCACCATCATAGATGACTGTTATAATGCCAACCCAGTCTCAATGAAAGCAGCTCTTGATCTCTTATATACTGCCGACAGTCCAAAAGTAGCAATCCTTGGTGATATGTTTGAACTTGGTGCTAATGAATATGCCCTTCACGAAGAGGTAGGTACTTATGCCGTCTCAAAGAAAATGGACTTATTGGTCTGTGTCGGTAAGCTTTCTTCCCATATGTATGACGGGGCAACCAATTACTTGGAGAAGTCAAACCTTGCTTTACCGATTTACGGCATAGATCAAACTCCACAGACTAAAGTCCTGTATTTTGAAACTCGAGATAAGCTAATCGAAGCTATCCCTGATATTATCAAGGAGAACAGCACCATTCTTGTTAAAGCCTCTCACGGAATGGGCTTTGATCAGGTGGTAAAGGCCTTAGTAGAATATAATTCTTGAATTACTGGTAAGAGCCAAAAGCTCATAATGATATTAATTTTAAAACTTCTTTAAAATAGCTAAATGTCATTTATTATTTGGGGTTGTTTCTATGTAATTTGGGTTGTTTCTATGTAATTTGGGTTGTTTCAATGTAATTTGGGTTGTTTCATATAGATACGATATGTATCTTTGAAACAACCCTTTTTGTTAATATTGTAATTATTGAACATCTCTTTTTACTTGCCTAGTTTTGAAATTTTCTTTTTGCTTCCTTAGTGACATGCCGTTCTCTTATACTTACCTAGTAGTGACATGCCATTCTCTTTTTACTTTTTAGTTGTGGCATGCCACTCTCCTTTTGACATATCCCGCAATGAATCCCGCATGCATTGTATATTTCGCCAAAGTTAGTGTTAGTAACCTAGTTATGTAGCTCCAAAGGTTTACAATTAATAATCCAGATGGTAATATAAGGTAATGTCTGTCGTATCATTTATTCCTCTCCTTTCATGAATGGAGGTTTTAAATGACATTATTTAAAAAAATCTTTGTTTCAATTCTTGTATGCTTCATATTTATTTTCACAATATCCCCTTTTCAAACTTCTGAGGCTTCGAGTAGCTTTGCTTTTGTTATACTTTCACAAAATCAAACCCGTATGGATATCGGTGAGGAATACCATCTCATAGCAATAACCTCCAACTTTAAAAAACCTACCTGGAAAAGCAGTAACTCTTCGGTAGCATCTGTAAATACCTATGGTAAGATTATAGCCAAAAAGGCTGGTACTGCCACAATCACAGCTAAAATTAGGAATGCCGAAGCTACCTGTAGGGTTACCGTCACGAAAACAACCATATCCATAAATAATACAAAAGCAACTCTAGAACGGGGCAAAACCCTCAAGCTTTCAGCAACAACCTCCAATGGTTCCCCTGTGGTATGGAAAAGCAAGAAAAAAAGCGTAGCCACCGTTGATGAGATGGGTCTCGTAACTGCCATGAAGCCTGGCGAAACAACAATTACTGCTACTGCGGACGGAAGCAAAGTGACCTGCAAAATTGTTGTAAAAACACCCGCTGTTAAACTGAACAAATCCAAGCTTACCCTTTACCGCGGGCAAACTGCCAGACTTACCGCCACTGTATCCTCGGGTATACAACCGGTATGGAAAACAAACAAAAAAAGTGTCGTAGTAGTGGAGAGGGATGGGACAATCACAGCAATCAAGCATGGTACCGCCATCATAACTGCAACTGTGGATGGCGTATCCAAGCGTTGTGAAATTATAGTTAAGCAGCCAACGATTACACTTAGTCATACGGAGCTAGAGTTAAAAAAGGGAGAGGTTTTTCCCTTCACCGCCACCGTTTCCTCTGGTAATATCCCCCTTTGGTCCACCAGCAATTCTAACATTTTAAACGTAGATGAGGATGGCAACATTACTGCCCTACAAAAAGGTAGAGCTTACGTCTACGCTTCAGAAGACGGCATCAAGGTACGTTGTACTGTATATGTAACTGAATAATCATTCAACCAAGAGAGGAATAAAACGACAAACAGAAAAAAGGAGGATATCATAGTGATATTCTCCTTTTCTTATTTAACTTAATTAACTTGGGTAATCGTAATACACATAAATTGCAGGCACTGTATGACGCCAAATACCGTTCCGTCATAACCTATTATACTTTTATGTTATTTAGCCCTCTGCAATCAACTTATCCTTCTTGTAGATATGTTCCACCAGCCAAGTAGTCAAAAATTCTAATAACTCCAATAGAGCGTCTTTTTGATTCTCATCTATATTGTCAGAATCTATACTATTAATCTTTTCAATGAAATCATCATGGGCCACCTTCTGGGACAGAATCCTCTTATACCCGATGCTGTTCATATAGGTTTCTTCATGATCAAAATGATACTTCGTATAATCCTTTAATTCCTTTATTACCTCCATGATATAGTCATATTTGTCTGGTATAAAATCATTTGTTAACAAATCATACGCCTTATCTGCGATGGAAAACAACATGGAATGCTCCTCATCGATAAAATCAATACCGGTATAATATTCAGGTTTCATTTCGTACATAATTACTCCTCCTTTTCCTTCGTGTCTCCCACCACATCATATGTATGTGTAGCAGTGATTGCATTATCATGAACTAAAAATACCTTCATGATCTTGTTAATATTCTTAATCTTACACGTCACTTAATTTTATCATAAAGCGACCCCTAATTCAAGATTAATACTGATAATTGTTCCTATTATACTTCAGCTTTTCTCTTCGAAATATAGTGTTTCCTAAAACCGCCATAACTATATTACTATCTATCCTCTAACAAAATTGCCTTAATCCGATGAACTAGCATTTCAATAGCAATATCATTCATTCCACCTCTTGGAATAATAATATCTGCATATTTCTTATAGGGCTCCACAAACTGTTCATGCATGGGCTTCACTGTATTCGTATATTGATTAATTACGGATTCAATGGTTCTTCCCCTCTCATTCACATCACGAATTATGCGACGGATCAGACGTTCATCCGCATCCGTGTCAACAAAAATCTTTATGTCCATAAGCTCACGTAGCTCCGCATTTTCAAATATCATGAATCCCTCGACGATAATAACCTTAGCAGGACTAACCGTGACGGTATCCTTCATCCTTGTATTTTCTGTATAAGAATAAACTGGCCGTTCCACATTAGAACACTGTTTTAGCGTTCTTATATGATCAATCATCAGGCTCGTATCAAAGGCATTTGGATGATCAAAATTCAACTTTCTTCTTTCTGCCATGGGCATATCATCATGGGGAAGATAATAAAAATCATGGCTTAGTAGCTCCACACTATCCTTAAATTCATCCTTAAGCCGGTTCGCAACCGTCGTTTTGCCGGAAGCAGAGCCTCCTGAAACACCAATAACAATAATGTTTTTCATTAGTTCATTCCGCATAATCGTTTATAAATTTCCTTTCCTGTATAGAAATCCATTCCCTCTTTAAGCCCCAGTATTCGTTACTAAGGTACTAAAATATTCTTCTTTTAGCATGGAATACACCATATCATCATAGATTATGCTCTGATAACCCTTCACGCATTTTCTCAGGCAGCCTTCATATACAAATCCCAGTTTCTCTATCAGCTTAATGGATGCAGTATTTTCCTTGAATACTCTAACCGTGAGCACCTCAATCCCTCTGTCTTCAAATGCATGCTGGAGGATTTTCCTTAGCGCTTCTGTCATATAACCTAGGGATGCATATTCTTCTCCTAAATAATAGGATAAGCATAGAGAATCTACTTCGTATCTGAGGTTGTCCTCCTCCAAAAAGATAGCTCCTATCACTTTACCTGTCGCTTTTAGCTCTAGGTAAAACACATCCTCTGAAATCGAAGCCTTGGCAACCTCCTCCATGACCTGTTCAAAAGCTATTACCTTCATAGCATTATATTTAAGAACAAATTCGCTATTACGAATCTTACAAATGTCCGCTGAATCATCAGAGTTAGCTCTTCGAATGATTAACCGTTCCGTATCCATACATACCTCATTTCTGCATTTATATTAGTTCGATCAACGTCCTATGTCCTTAAATAAGCCTGCATACGAAGGTCCGTTCCAAATCACACGCTCCGTTAATCTCTTCTTAACTAATATTTCTCGTAATGTACTCTAGATTCATCATACCGATCAACAAATTTATGTTCCTGACCCTCCTCCGGGTACCCAAGTGGGATAACACAGAAGGGTTTTAATTTATCCTTCAAACCTAAGATATCTTGAATATGTTTCATTCGTTCCTCGATTGGAGCTACACCAATCCAGACACCACCCAATCCCAGATATGCTGCTTCTAATAAGATATTCTGAGTTGCCGCTGCCATATCCTGTTCCCAATGATGCTTCATTCTCATATGATCCTCATTCCCTATCAGCACCAATGCTAAAGGGGCATTGGCTACCATCTTAGAATAAGGACTAATTTCCGACAGCTTTTCCAGGTTCTTCTTATCTTGTACTACAATAAATTCCCATGGTTGCTGATTTACTGCAGAGGGGGCTTGCATCGCTGCCTTAAGGAGCTTTTCAATCTTCTCCTTCTCAATTGCCTTGTCTTCATATCTTCGAATGCTCCTACGGTTAAAAATAATATCCATCAACGTTCCTCCTATAATTGTATATTATCCATTAGTTACAGTAGTGCTGTCATTTCCATATACAAGTGAATCTAGCCTTAATGAGTATAGTTCTTTATTTTAACTGATAGCTACCGATATTGTCTATAATATTCCAACATTATACCACAAAAATACAGATATACTAAGAATAAGTTAAGACCATCATTAAAATCATATCAGATATGTAGCCATCCTACAAAAAATGCAGTACATCTTCGTTGGTATCTTGGATTAATTTTTTCAATTTTTGGATTGTTATTTTTTTAACATTGACAAGTTGTGACATATCTGCTATAATGTTGCTATAATTTTGTTATTTATTTCCCGGTTGACAATACACATCAAATTCAATGTTGGCTTTAGGGTGGGGGGCTTCTATTGAAGTTCTCCATTTTTTTATAAAAGCATAGTTATTATAATACATTTTGACGCAACAAAATACAGTAATTAATCACGCAACTAAGTAATGTTTTACGAAGGGGGTGAAATTAATGGTTGTAAATGGAGTACTTGAAAGCATTTCTATAGCACTTTTTATTATTTTCGTCGTTTTTGGGGTACTTTGTATGCTTTGGGGAGCAATCCGATTGTTTTCAACAATTATCCAGGCTATTGAAAATAGCAAAAACAAATCATTATCTGATACGAATGATTAACTAATTTAATGAAACTAGAAAGAGGAGGACATCAAGTGTTTATTGATACGCTTATAAAATTATGGGAAGAATCCGGATTTGCCGCCTTAACTTGGCAGTCACTTGTAATGATCTTAGTCGCTTTTGTACTAATCTATTTGGCCGTTGTTAAGAAGTTTGAGCCTCTACTATTATTGCCAATCGCTTTTGGTATGCTTTTAGCAAACTTACCTCTAACTGGGTTGATGAGTGAACCTGCAAGCTCATCCGAAGCAGGAGGGTTACTATATTATCTATATTTGGGTGTAAAGAAGGGAATCTATCCTTCCCTTATATTTATGGGAATTGGAGCCATGACCGATTTCGCCCCGTTAATCGCCCGACCCAGTAGCCTACTTATGGGTGCCGGTGCCCAATTGGGTATTGCGATTGCCTTTGTTATTGCCTTCATAATGGGCTTTGACCCTTCGGAGGCAGCTTCCATAGCTATCATTGGAGGTGCTGACGGACCTACTGCCATCTATACCACCTCAAGATTGGCACCTCATCTATTAGCCTCAATTGCAATTGCGGCCTATTCTTATATGGCCTTAATACCAATGATTCAACCGCCGCTTATGAGACTATTAACTACAAAAAAAGAACGGGAAATCAAGATGGAGATGCTACGTCCTGTATCTAAAACAGAAAAAGTTTGTTTCCCGATTGTTGTATCCGTATTATGCATTCTTCTACTTCCTTCTGTTGCTCCCTTGATCGGTATGTTGATGTTAGGCAATCTCTTCCGTGAATCTGGAGTTACCGAACGACTCTCCGAGACGGTTCAGAATGCGCTAATTAATATCGTTACTATTTTCCTAGGAGTTACCGTAGGTGCGACCGCTATTGGTTCCGAATTCTTAAAGCCTGAAACCTTAGGAATCATCTTTTTAGGCCTGATGGCGTTTATGTTCAGCACCGTGGGTGGTCTTCTTATCGGAAAGTTAATGTGTGTTATTACTAAGGGTAAAATAAATCCCCTTATTGGCTCTGCAGGCGTATCCGCTGTTCCGATGGCTGCCCGTGTATCCCAGGTAGAGGGACAGAAGGCAAAACCCGGCAACTATCTACTGATGTTTGCCATGGGCCCGAACGTAGCAGGTGTTATCGGTTCCGCTGTTGCTGCCGGTATACTTATTACTCTATTTGGCTAAAACATTTTTCTAAACATTTAAAAATCTCTGCTGAAACCTATGGGTTAAAGCAGAGTTTTTTTATTGTATCTATCGATTCATTTCAAGCAAACTTTGTTGTCTTTATTTTTTTTGTTATCTTCATTTTCTTTATTGTCTTTATTTTCTATGTTATCTTCATTTTCTTTATTATCTTTATTTTCTATGTTATCTATATCACCTACGTCATTCACCCTATTTTATATCGAATACAATTTTTTTACCCTTAATAAGAGACTTACAACTTAATAACCAAGAAGCGTTTTCGCAAACAATACTGCCTCTAGTCGATTACTCAAATTCAATTTACTTAAAATATTACTAATATGTTTTTTGGTGGTTCCTTCCGTAATGAACAGTGCCTCACTGATCTGTGCATTTGTCATACCTTTGCTGAGCTGTGTTAGCACTTCCTTTTCTCTCTCGGTCAGTTCCATCAACTCTTTCGGCACAAATCCAGTAATGGAATGTTCTAAAACTTGTGGAGAAAAGTACTTTTCTCCCCTACATACAACCTGTAATGCATAGATAATATCCTCAATAAATGCATCTTTTAAGATGTAAGCATCTACATTCATCTCCATAGCTTTTTTATAATCGATAAAATTCATGGAGGATGTCAGAATAACATATTTCATATCAGGACAAATCCTTCGTGCCCTCTCTATTAGATCAAATCCATTGTCATTTCCTAAATGTAAATCTACTATCAAAATGTCAATCTTCTGCTTTTTTAATATATTCAGTGTTGTAAAGATATTGTCTGCTTCATTAATCTCATAATTTTTATTTAAGGAAAGAATATCAGTTATACCTTTTCGGACCAGAGGGTGGTCATCTACAATTAAGATATGCCTTGTTACTAAAACATGATATGAACTTGTTATCATATGTTCTCCTTTCACAATCACCTTTATTATCAAATTACGTATTATGCTGCAGGTTGATATGGGATTTCCATAAGAATTTTGGTTCCCTGTGCATGTCCTGTTTTTATCGTAATCTGTCCATTCATCATCTCTATGATCCTATTTATATTGTTTAAGCCTAGTCCTTTCTCATGTTTCTGGTATATTTTGTGATAATCAAAACCTACTCCATCATCGGTAATCTGTATCTTAAGCATATCAGAATCTATATTTATCCTCACATCAACATGCTTTGCTTTCCCATGCCGTATGGCATTATTCATGGCTTCACAAATCACCCGATACAACCCACGTTTTTGATTAACCTTTATCTTTTGTGTATCTCCATTAAATTGAAGACTTATCTCTACCCCATGTAGGGTTTGAATCTCCTCAGCATAATCGATCAACTTACATTTAAACGTGTCCAAGCCCTGCTTTTCCCATGATAAGCTGTAGATGGCCTCGCGAAGCTCCTTCATTGTCATATCAATGGACTCCTTGACTTCAATTAGATTCTCATTAATATTCGTAGAATCTTCGGATGTACTCATGACATAAAGCTTGCAAGAGATAGCAAACAATCTCTGTAACACAATATCGTGTATTTCATTAGCAATACGATTTTGCTCCTCACTAATTAGCAATTGTTCTTCGACTTCTTTAAACTCCAGTTTCTTAAGAACTATGCTAACTATTTTCATAAATAAAGAGATAATATTATTATTACGAATAATAATATCTTCCTTCGATTGTTTTTCCGTACCAATATGATGTACGATACACTTCTTCTCTGTAAGGGTAACAAAGGCCCCACAGGGATTACCTTCATACATTACGTAGTTGATTGTTAGGATTCCGTCATCAAAATCACTGTGTATTTGCTCGGGGTGCTTTATATCACTCTCAATCAATTCTATGGTTTTTAAATAGATATTTTGGGTCTCATCGGTTGACAAACCATAAGTAATATAATTACCATATGCCCCTTTAGGCGTTAATCGAATAAACACTACTTGCTGTATTCCGGTGATCGACGAAAAATGTTTTATTAACTCCAATAGTATATTGTCATTCTTATGGGAATGAAAAATATTAATTGTTTCATATACCTCAATACTATATCTTAGAGTTTTTTCTACATTTGCTTTAGCTACCTCCAGCTCATGATTCATAATCGATAACTTCTTAGAATTCTCTTCCACTTTACTAACATAGCGAATCAGCTGTAGTACAACAAATATGATGATAATACAACTGATTGCTATATTTATATAAA
>CAYMLE010000008.1:0-34141 GCA_964391115.1 uncultured Herbinix sp.
TTGAATTACTTTGGGGATTAGTGGAATACTTATGGTAAATAATGTGATGGAGTATTGATATGATACAATGGGCTCAGAAGCTTTATATCGGTAATAGAATAAAAAATAAAAAGGATAAGGTAATGGCTTCCATTAATCAGAGGGAAGCTACCTTTAATGTATATTGTATTGCCTTTGCCTCTCAGCCTGTCAATCTCTTTGACATTATGGATGCCAATGAATTGTTGTTTCCGCATTATCAGAAGGCAGATATCAGGATAATAGGTTTAGCCAAGGGGAAAGAAGAGGCAATCCATTTAGTAGAGGATATGATTCTTGAGGTTTATAATGAAACCGGAGGCTTCGATGTTCGGACCTATTTTACATAAGAAATCCATGGACTTAGTGATGTAATAAAGGGGTGGTATAGGAAAGCCTGTTACGATATATGGAGCTCTGTAAAATAACCGATAGGAAGTCGATTGAGGGAAAAGGATGTTTGTGCATATTATTTTCTTTTTAATAAAATTAATCGGATGGATTCTTCTGATATTATTGGGTCTGATCGTAGGTTTGTTATTGATTGTCCTACTGGTACCAGTTCGGTATCGTCTGCGGTTATCCCATGGGGAAGAGTTTCATTTGGACAGCACAGTAAGCTGGTTACTTCATATCGTACATGCTTCGATCACCCAGGAGGGTGAGCTGAGGCGGGTTATACTGCGTGTCTTTGGCATTGTTATATATGACAGCACCAAACCAATAAAGCCGAAGAAGCGAAAACCAGGACGAGCCAGGAAGAGGAAGACTCATTCCCGAGGAAGTATTCTGAAACGGTTAAAGAAGAGACGGAAAGCAAGTGCGAATACTAGAGGTCAGCGAAAAACAGTGAGTCTTTCGGATGAATCAGGGGTAGAAGCACTGGATAAGAATAAGAAGAGGATAAAAGAACGCCGGGAGCCTGCTACAGAATCCACTATAGAAAAAGGAATGGAAACAGTTGCAGAAGCTGGTACAGAGATGACCACTAAGATGGCTGACGAGATGACAGAATTAAAGGATAAATTAAAGCCTAAGGATAAAAACATAATGGAATCCATAGAAGCGTCGGATGACATATCCAAGGACGAATACAAGGATGAATTCAAAGAAGAACCCGAAGAAGAGCCAAAGACTATACTAGGGAAGCTGTTTGGGAAGGTAAAAGCTATTGTTATTGGGATTCGTCATTTCTTTCATAGAGTAGTTGAAAAGATAAAGAGCTTGTTTGAGAAGGCTATTGATATACAGCATAAAATTAATTTAGTAAAAGCATTTATCAATGAGGATGATAATAGAGCAGCGTTCGGGGTAACCTATGACAAGCTAAAAAAAATATTGAAACATATCAAGCCGACGACACTACGCTCCAGACTCATCTTTGGAACAGGGGATCCCTGCTCCACCGGACAAGCTTTAGGGATGGCTGGAATCTTATATGGGATATATGGTGATCATATTCAGATTACCCCGGATTTCGAAAACAAGATTTTTAAAGGAAGTCATTACGCAAGGGGAAGAATAAGAACAGGTACATTACTAATAATAGTTATTAGGCTGTTATTAGATAAGAAATTTAAATTATTATTACGGAACTATAGAATATTAAAGGAGGCGTTATAATGTCAGACAATAATTTCAACGCAACAGTGGAATCTTTATTTAAAGGTATGGATAGCTTTTTGTCCACGAAAACAGTGGTTGGCGATGCAGTTAGAATTGATGAAAGTACGATTATTTTACCTTTGGTAGAGGTGAGCTTCGGAGTTGGAGCAGGTGCCTTTGCTGGCGAAAAGAAAAATAATGCCGGTGGTGGACTTGGTGGTAAAATATCACCTAGCTCCGTATTGGTTCTTCAGAATGGATCCTCTAAAGTTGTTAATGTGAGAGAGCAGGATAGTGTTAGCAAAATCCTGGATATGGTGCCGGATATTATCAATAAATTTACAAAGGGCTCCAAGAAAAAAGATGATTTGGATGATAAAGTAAAGGATGCAGTAGATGCCCATGTAGAACACATTCCACATGAATAAACAAAATGTGTTAATCAGTGCCTGTCTTATGGGTGTTAACTGTAGATATGATGGTAAGGGTGTTCTGGTAAATGGCCTGGAGGAAATCATAGAGCAATATCACCTGATACCGGTTTGTCCGGAAGTGTTTGGAGGACTGCCAATCCCTAGAGAACCAGGGGAGCGGGTGCTTGGTAAGGTAATTACAATAACCGGCAAGGATGTAACCTCATTTTATGAGCGTGGTGCACAGGAGGTTCTGAGACTGGCCAAGCTCTATGGCTGTTATTATGCCATTCTAAAGGAACGTAGCCCTTCCTGTGGCTCCGGCAAAATATATGATGGCACCTTTTCTCACAGACTAGTGGATGGGAATGGTATTCTCGCTGAGATTTTGATCCAGCAGGGGATTACGGTAATTGGTGAAAGTGAAATTGGTAAATTAATACCTAGTAATCCGAAGGAAGATTATTGTCCTACTTAATGTTCTCTGAGATAAAAAATAACTTGCATTATAATTCAAATTCTGGTAGAATAAATGTGTTTGTTAGGCCGAATAGGTCTAAACTCTTACTTAAGGAGGTGCTCTTGATGGCAAAATGCTCAGTATGTGATAAAGGTGCTCACTTTGGAATTGCTGTGAGTCATTCTCATAGAAGATCAAATAAGATGTGGAAATCTAATGTGAAATCTGTAAAGGTTAGTGTTAACGGTGCAGCAAGAAAAATGTATGTTTGTACGTCCTGTCTTAGATCCGGAAAAGTAGAACGCGCATAAGGAAAAACGATGGGTGTCAGGGGATCTTGACACCCTCTTTTTTTCGTGTCATATCCTTTGGCATCAAAAGTAATTTCAAGCAAGTAAGGTTTTAATTACAAAATAAGTTATACCCAAGCACCAAGCACAAAATAATAATACATATTGCCAATATACCATTGGTTAAGAATAGCATGATTGTCATACCGATGGCTATCCAGAACAGGATGAATCCTATCATTCTCTTCATAATCATCACTTCCATTTTAAAACTATAGTATTATATATTATGCGGGTTCTTAAGAGGTTATCTCAAATAAAGAAAAATCTAGACTTTAAATAGGTAATCTTATTAAATAAGGGAATATAATATTGTGATTAGGTTAATGTGAATAATGGCTATACTATGATATAATAAACTATGAACCAACGGTTGTTCATGATATAATGAAAACGAAATAATCCTTATCTCTAGATGATTTTTGATATAAGTGCAAATAAAAGATAGGAGGGTTAATATGAAAGGATTTATGAATACACAGATCGGTGAAATAATGATCGATAATGATGTGCTTGCGAAATATGCCGGAGCCTCTGCAGTGGAATGCTTTGGTGTTGTTGGAATGGCTTCTGTTAATATGAAGGATGGTATCGCTAAACTTCTTAAGAAAGATAATTTGAGCCATGGTGTTAACATAACCATGGAAGACAATATGATTACAATTGACCTGCATATTATCGTTTCCTATGGCGTTAGTATTTCTGCAGTTGCTGATAATCTGATCAGCAATGTTAAGTATAATGTCGAGGAATTCTCAGGCCTCGAAGTTAAGAAGATTAATATTTTTGTAGAGGGAGTCAGAGTAATTGACTGACCCAGAGAATTACGGCATTAAAGGAGGAAAATAACTGTGATAGTTAAAACGATAGATGCAGCGACTTTTAAAAAAATGTTTCTTGCAGGAGCCGCAAGCATCGAGGCTCAAAAGGAATATATTAATGAACTGAATGTATTCCCTGTTCCGGATGGTGATACCGGAACCAATATGACTCTTACCATCATGGCAGCTGTCAGGGAAGTGAACAATCTTACAGATCCTACCATTGAGGAACTGGCAAAGGCAATATCTGGTGGGTCCCTTCGTGGCGCCCGAGGTAATTCTGGCGTTATTCTATCTCAGCTGTTTCGAGGCTTTACGAAGGAGATTAAAGATTACAATGAAATCAATGTAACGATTATGACCAATGCCTTGCAGAAGGCCGTTGAGACTGCATATAGAGCAGTGATGAAGCCTAAGGAAGGTACGATTCTTACCGTAGCCAGAGGAGCTGCTGAAAAGGCCGCCCAGCTTGCGTTAGAAACGGATGATATTTTCTATTTCTGCAAGGAAGTTATTGCACATATGGAAATCGTGTTAGCGAATACTCCTGAGCTTTTACCAGTATTGAAGGAAGCAGGTGTAGTTGACTCCGGTGGACAGGGACTCTTAGAAATCGTGAAAGGTGCCTATGATGCTCTGATTGGAAAAGAGGTATCTCTAGCGAATCTGACGGAAACCAAGAGTACTGGAATTAATATTGATCGGATATCATCTGAGGATATAAAGTTTGGTTATTGTACTGAATTTATTATTTTAGTAGAGAAAGAATATAATCAAAAGATAGAGTTGGATTTTAAAGCATACCTGGAATCCATTGGTGATTCTATTGTTGTCGTGTCCGATGAGGATATCGTTAAGGTTCATGTTCATACGAATGATCCTGGTTTTGCGATACAGAGGGCATTGACCTATGGCTCTCTAACCAGTATGAAGATTGATAACATGAGAGAAGAGCACAACGAGAAGGTTATCAAGGATGCTGAGAAGGCAGCCAAGAAAGAAGCAAAGGCAGCTGCTAAGCCAGTGGAGAAAAAAGCAGTGTCAAAGCCTAGGAAGAAATCTGGTTTTATCGCTGTCACCATCGGAGAAGGTCTCGGAGATATCTTTACCGGATTAGGTGTAGATTATGTGATTGAAGGTGGTCAGACCATGAATCCCAGTACGGAGGATATGCTGAACGCCATCAGTGAAGTGAATGCGGATACGATCTTTATATTGCCAAATAACAGCAATATTATTCTTGCTGCTCAACAGGCGAAGGAACTGACCGAGGATAAGAATATCATTGTGATTCCATCGAAGACAGTTCCTCAGGGTATTACTGCTATAATTAACTATGTATACGATAAATCTCCTGAAGAAAATGCAGTTCGAATGGAGCAGGAGATGAAACGGGTTAAATCTGGTCAGGTTACCTACGCAGTTCGAGATACCAGTATTGATGGCAAGGAAATCAAACAGGGTAATATCATGGGTCTGGACGATAAGACCATCAAAGCCGTTGGCGATAGTATTAAGGATATCACGATAGCGTTGACCGACGATATGATAGATGATGATTCAGAGCTGATTAGTCTCTACTATGGGGAAGAAGTAACCGAGGAAGCTGCCAATGAAATTGCAGATGAGCTAATGGCAAAGTATTCTGATGTAGATATCGAGGTACATTATGGCGGACAGCCAATCTATTATTATCTTGTATCTGTAGAATAACTTCTGCATCAAAATATAAATAACAATTTTTATTACGAAAGAGAATAGACCTTAAAGTGGTTCGGCATTTAATGACGAGCCACTTTTTATCAAAATTTTTATTGAAACAATAGCATACTTACGATAAAAGTATAGTTGAAAAAATAGCTTTCCTAACAAACAGAACATTAACTACACTATTATGCTTGTAATATAACTTTCTATAAACTCTTATTAAACTTATCATTGATACTACCTATGGATTCAAGGAAAGGAAGAGTGAAAAATGGATTGTTTACCAAAACCGGGCGAACTCTATCGACATGATGAGGACAAGCCCTATCAGATTATTACGATAGCGAACCATACTCAGACAGGAGAGACTATGGTGGTCTACCAGAAGCTCTATGGGGATTTTAAAACCTATGTAATGCCCCTTTCAGTGTTTCAGGAAGAGAGACAAAGCAATCAATTGGAGTCAATGCTAATCCAGAAGCAGGATATCCTTACAGAAGATGGAGATGTACCAGATTTACACAAAAGCAATAGGGTTAACAAGAATCAAGATAGTAAAAATCAAGGTGTTATGGATCAGGATAGCACATATCAAGACAACACATATCAAGACAGTATAAATCAGGATAGTGTAAATCAGGATAGAGCAAATCAGGATAGAGCAAATCAGGATAGAGCAAATCAGGATAGAGCAAATCAGGATAGTGCATATCAGGATAGAGCAAATCAGGATAGTGCATATCAGGATAGTGCATATCAGGATAGAGCAAATCAGGATAGAGCAAATCAGGATAGTGTAAATCAAGATAGTGCAAATCAAAATAATTCATATCTAGATAGTACATATCTAAATAATCCAGATCAAGATAGTTCAAATCAAGATAATACATATCAACAAGTAAACAGTATCCTGATGGAATTTCTGGATGCAGATTCCTTTCAAGAAAAGCTAGAGGTTGTAACTGTTAATCGAAAGCATATGGATGACAGATTGATCAATGACATGGCGGTGTCCCTGGATTGTACCGTAGATGAAGGTCCTATGGACAAAAGAATTCACGAACTAATCTATTGCCTAAGGGCAATGAGCCGCTTTGAAGACCGTAGAAAGAGATGATAGAGTTGGATATATAAAAGCTCCATAAGCGAACCTTTTATTTCGCTTATGGAGCTTTTTTGAGTCGTTCTGTATTTTATTCCAGATTCAACTTCTTATTAAAGATGTAGTTAATGCCGTAGTAATATAGTCCGTTGAATACGATGGCTATGATGATACTCGCCGGGAATACAATATTGGGCAAGGCCTCCAGTTCATCCAAAGATGTTCGCATGATTAGTCCACCGATTAACAAAATAGCAAAGATAATTATGGAGGATATGGTGTTAATTCCAAAGTAAGCAACAAAAGAACCAATGAGTCGACGGCCGTTAAAGAGCTGCCCCAATGCGATGGCGAAATAGAACATCAAGAAATTTTGTATTACACCAATAAACATTATAAGGATAAATTCAATGATGATTAGGATGGTTCCGTTACCAAAACTGGTTTTAAGTTCGGCCAGGTTTAGTTCGATCGTCTGCCAGAGAACCTGAAGTCGGTCAGGGGTTGCAAAGGCAATAAATAAAGAAAGCAGTACAGCCAAAACGCTTACGATGGTCCATAGGGTGGATACGATCAGCTTAGAATTGAGTAGTTGCTTTGGTGATACAGGCAGGGTAAACATTAGATAGCCTTCATCAGACATTAGATTCTTATAAAAACGAAGAACCATAGAAGCGAAGGATATAATAACTGCGCTGATAACCGATATGATATAAATCGTATTAATAAAAGCCGGAATGACACGAAGAACACCATGGAAAATATCGAGTGAAATTATTACGCGATTAAAAAGAGATATCACAATTAAAATGAGGAACATCGGTATTAAATATTTGCTGGTAGCCTTCAATTCTTGTTTGATTAATTTGCCTAGCATCGGAACACCTCCCTAAATAATGAGTCAATCGATTTGTTTTCCTTGCTACGGATGTCGTCTACGGTAGCCTGTAATGTGACAGAGCCATCTTTGATGAAAATAACTTCATCTAGAACATTTTCAATGTCAGATATTAAATGGGTAGAGATCAGGACAGTAGCATTTTCATTATAATTTGAAATAATTGTGTTAAGGATATAGTCTCTTGCAGCTGGATCCACACCACCGATTGGCTCATCCAGACAATATAAATCAGCTTCTCTGCTCATGACTAAGATCAACTGTACTTTTTCCTTGGTTCCCTTTGATAGGGCTTTTAACTGCCGCGAAGGATCCAGATGCAACCGATCTAACATCTCAAATGCCTTCTGACGATTGAAATCATCATAAAAATCTGCAAAAAAATCAATCGCATTTTGGATTCGCATCCATTCCGGTAGGTAGGTTCTTTCGGGGAGATAGGATACGATTTTCTTTGTTTCAACACCAGGTTCCTTGCCGGCTATGGTTAAAGTTCCTGAGGTGGGTACTAATAAACCATTTATTAATTTAATTAGGGTGGTTTTACCGCTACCGTTCGGCCCCAATAGACCGATGATGCGTCCTCTTTCCAAGGTTAGGTTCACATTCGAAAGAGCATTGACAGAGCCAAATTTTTTCGTTAATGCTTTACACTCTAAGATTGTATTCATGCGTTACTCCCATCTGCGTCATCACGCCTTTGATAGTTAGATCTTATTTCTGTTATCAATTCATAGGTTTCTTCCGGGTGGAAGCCAAGTAAGCTCATCCGGTCAAAGAATTCACGTACCTGCTCTTTGGCGGACTGTTCCTTGAGCTGTTTTATCAAGGCTTCATCAGAGGTAATATATCTTCCGGTGGTGCGGTTCGTATATAACAAACCGGTTCGCTCCAGCTCTGCCATAGCCTTTTGCATGGTGTTGGGATTCACTGTAGCTTCGGCAGCCAAATCTCTGACGGAAGGTAGCTTATCTCCCGGCTTATAATATCCGGATATTATTCCAGCCTGTATCTGCTCAACCAGCTGTAGATATACCGGTTTTTCTGAATTTAATTCCCATTGCATCCGTAAACTCCTTTCTGTGACTGTATGACTGTATTAGTTGCTTAATACAATAATACAGATTTGTTTATCTGTTGTCAATAGGAATTTATAAAAAATGTTATAAATTTTTACATCTTTTCCATTTGAAACGAATGGGTTATAATAAAAACAATAACGATGCAGGCAATAGTTAATTACAAACCGGAACCGTATATGTTGTCCATACAAGGCCTGTAGTTACCGAGTTTTGCAATTACTTACTAGGATTATAAAGAGGTGAATTAATTGGAATACAACGATAAGATTAGTGTAATAAAGGGGATCGGGGATAAGACACAAAGCGTCTTTCTTCGCCTTGACATAGAGACGGTACAGGATTTATTGGAGCACTATCCAAGGGGATATGAGGAGTTTCAAAAGCCCATACCGATTGGTGAGATCAGAGAGGGAGAGACTGTTACTATTGAGGCGTCCCTGACGATGACACCAAAGCTTAAGAAGGTTCGTCATTTACAGATTATTAGCACCCAAGGAAAGGATTCCACTGGCATTGTGAATCTGACCTGGTTTAATATGGCGTTTCTCTCTAAGAGCTTGCGACCAGGAAGTCGTTATCTGTTTCGCGGTAAGGTAAGCCGTAAGAATGGAGTTCTTGTAATGGAACAGCCAGGAATCTATCAAAAGGAAGCCTATTACCGATTACTGAAGATTTTACAGCCGATTTATCCCCTCACGGAGGGGCTTACAAATAATATGATTACGAAAGCAATGAAACAGGTTCAAATGGAGCTGGAATTTGCTAAGGATTATATACCAAGAAAAACAGTCAGGGAGCATGGTTTGATGGATCGGACCAAGGCGCTCAAGGAAATTCATTTTCCTAAGGACAGGGAGAGTATGATGAAGGCTAGAACAAGACTAGTCTTTGATGAATTCTTTCTATATACCATTGCTCTACGTAAGCTAAAGGAGTATAAGACCCAACAGTTATCTGAATATCCCATGGAGTTGAAGGAAGTTTGTAGTGATCTGATCGATAGTCTTCCTTATCCCTTGACGAAGGCACAGCTACGCGTCTGGGAGGAGATTAAGAAGGACATGTGTGGCAGATATGCAATGAATCGATTGATTCAAGGAGATGTTGGTTCTGGTAAAACAATTTTAGCGATATTAGCTATGGCACTGGCTGCTAAAAATGGTTATCAGGCTAGTATTATGGTACCAACCGAGGTTCTCGCAAAGCAGCATTTTAAATCAATAACCGAGGCCCTATCATCTTATGGAGTATCGGTTTGCCTACTGGTAGGCTCTATGACAGCCAAAGAGAAGAGGGCAGCCTATGAACAGATCCGGGAGCATAGGGTTGATATCATTGTCGGAACCCATGCCCTAATACAGGAAAAGGTAGAGTATGATCAGCTGGCCTTGGTAATAACGGATGAACAACACCGTTTCGGGGTAAAGCAGAGAGAGGCTTTAGCGACGAAGGGAGCAAAACCCCATGTGTTTGTTATGAGTGCAACTCCGATTCCAAGGACCCTAGCAATTATTCTTTATGGGGATTTGGATATATCGGTGCTGGATGAGCTTCCAGCTAGAAGACTCCCGATTAAAAACTGTGTGGTAGATACAAACTACCGACCCAGTGCCTATCGTTTTATTATGGAGCAAGTTCAGCAAGGGAGACAAGCATATGTTATCTGTCCTATGGTAGAGGAGAGCGAAGCGATTGAAGCGGAAAATGTTATGGACTACACAGAAAGGCTAAAGGAAGCCCTTCCTCTTGATATCATCGTGGAATATCTCCATGGTAAGATGAAGCCAAAGGAAAAGAATGAGATTATGGAACGGTTTGCAGAAGGTAACATTCATGTCTTAGTATCAACCACAGTAGTTGAGGTCGGTGTAAATGTACCCAATGCAACAGTTATGATGGTGGAAAATGCGGAACGCTTCGGTCTTGCCCAGCTCCATCAGCTAAGGGGAAGAGTTGGTAGGGGAGATGCCCAATCCTATTGTATCTTTGTCTGCGGTACCCATAGTAAGGAAGCGAGACAACGACTGGAGATTCTCAATAAATACAATGATGGCTTCTATATCTCCTCAGAGGATTTAAAGCTTCGAGGGCCAGGAGACCTCTTCGGTATTAAGCAAAGTGGAGAATTGGAATTTAAGCTGGCAGATATCTTCACCGATGCCGAGGTATTAAAACAGGCAGCAGAAGCCGCTAAGAATATATCGGATATGGAAATTGAAGAGATATTTGAAACCAATCCATATCTAGTTGAGAAGATATTATATCGAAATACTGGTACTTTATAGGGAAAGGTATTATCCGTTGATGAATTTATAGAAACGAATGAACTAATCTCGCTTCGTATGAAGTAAAAACATGGCTTTCTCATAATCATTCTTATGAACATAGAGATAATATTGTGTTTCAACCTTGGGATTAAGGAAGAAGCTTCCGAATCTTGCCCGGTGCGATTGGTTCCGATTAATCAGACGATAATCATAACGAATTCTCCCGGAGGCCAGGATATCACGGTATTGGTTGAAATCTCCCATGGAATAGCCACAATAGACTTCGACTCTATTCCAAAAAATCATATGGCTTACCTCCTTTTCTTTATTGTTGTATATGATTCAATTACGAAACAGGATAGTTAGTGCAATTGTACAAACATCACATAGATATAGGAATGCATTGCTCCAATGCTCTACCAGCGTAACTTTCATTCAGGAACGGCATATGATGTTCATGCAATATGTTCAATTTACGAGTTACACAAGACTGAAACCTTTTATATACGACAAGTATACAATTAGGAGTATAGAATATCAAATTAACCTTTGATTAGAAATGCTTCGCTTCCCTGTTCCTGGGAAGGATATTTATGTATATTTAAGGAAGTGAATTGCCAATACTTTCTAAACGTAGAAAAATATGATACAATAAAAACATTACAAAATATGATTAGAATTAGGCGTAAAATTCAGTACAGGAAGCAACTATAAGTTGACTACTAATAAGAGGTAGCGTATGGAAACCATTGAAAAAAATATAACTGCTAACAGAACAAAGGAAGCAAAGCTATCGATCGTGATACCGGTCTATCAAGAGGGTAGTCATATCCGCAATTCCATAGGTACGATTGAAACGGTTTTAATCGAGCAGAAGATCGACTATGAATTTATCCTAGTGGATGATGGCTCTGGAGACAATACCTGGGAGCAGTTAAAGCTTCTTGCTTCTTGTAATGACAGAGTATCAATATTGCGTCTTAGTAGGAACTTTGGTAAGGAATCTGCACTCTGTGCAGGGCTGGAATATGCCGAAGGTGATATGGTTCTGGTCATGGATGCAGATTTGCAGCATCCCCCCACACTGATACCAGAGATGGTAAAGTACTGGAGGGAAGAGGGTTACGATATCATCGAGGGTATCAAGAATTCCAGGGGAAAGGAAAATCCCATCTATAAGCTTTGTGCCAAAACCTTTTATTATTTACTATACAAGACCTCGGATATCCATCTAGGTAAGGCATCGGATTTCAAACTGATGGATCGTAAGGTGATTGAGGCGTGGAAGGAGATGCCAGAGAGAGCGGTATTCTTTCGAGGAATGTCGGCCTGGTTGGGTTTTGAACGAAAACAGTTGGGTTTTGATGTGGCAGATCGAGTGAATGGAAGGTCAAAATGGTCCCTGCTTCGCCTGATTCGTCTAGCAGCCAATGCGATTACCTCCTATACCTCAGTTCCCCTTCATTGCATTACACTTCTTGGAATATTAATGTTTGTAGCTGCCGTCGTTCTGGGGTTTCAGACGTTGATTATGAAGATATCCGGTAAGGCCAGTGATGGATTTACAACCGTCATATTGCTACAGCTGTTTATCGGGAGTTCTATCATGACCAGCCTTGGTATGATTGGAATATATCTCACTAAAATATATAAAGAGGTAAAGGGAAGACCCAGATATCTGGTTTCAAAATACATTAAAGGTGGTGATAGAACTTGATAGGGCTGCTCTATCTCCTTCTGTGTTACACGACTGGTTGGGTCATCTGCTCCTATGGGTTTCCAAAGTTAAGGGAAAGTGTAGTGAACTCCTATGACAGAGGTAAGATAAGCATTAGTCCATATATGCTCTTACTACCTGCCTGGTTTATTACCGGTACCCTTTCGCTAACCTGGGTGGTTTATATACTAAGTTCCATATTCGCCAGGGTAAGTGAGACGCCGCTACTATTAGCCAATGCCATAGTCATACCATTAGCAGTTTTATTGGCACTGATAAAAGTTTTCCTACCGTATTATCAAAGAAAGAATAACAAGTATGTCAAGAATACTATTGTTCGTCCAGACACCATGATAAAATGGAATGAAGCTCTGCTATTGATTGGAATATGTGCTCTGGCAAGCATACTGATGTGGTCCACCTTCTTTGTTAGGGACGGGCAGCTGCATATCGGTGTCTCTGTATTCAGTGATTTTTCACCCCACATTGGTATGATACGATCCTTTTCCTATGGAAATAATTTTCCTACAGCCTATTCCCATTATGGTGGAGAGGATATCCGGTATCATTTTATGTTCCAATTCCTGGTGGGGAATCTGGAATTTTTAGGACTAAGAATTGATTATGCCTTTAATCTGCCTAGTATTCTGAGCTTTATAGGTGCATTTCAATTACTCTACGTACTAGCAGTTAGAGTGACCGGTAAAATCGGGGCCGGTATATTAGCTTGTCTATTCTTTGCCTTTCGAAGTTCTAGATCCTTCTTTACGTATTTATCTGAAATTCCAAAGGGGACAGGAATCTTTAAGACACTATCAGAGAACACGGCATTTATAGGATACACCCCGAATGAAGACTGGGGTTTATGGAATTTGAACGTCTATTGCAATCAAAGACATCTGGCCTTTGGTCTCTGTGTTATGTTCTTCATAATAATACTATGGTTAGAACCGCTATATTCGATGATGGCTTCCGTAAAGAAGTTTCGCTTAGCCCAAGCTGAGGATGATGCATATCAAAAGATGGGCCATAAGACTAGGACAAAATATTCTATGCTTAACACGGTAAAGCATATATTTTTTTCAAGAGAAGGTTGGGTGGTAACGGATTATAAACGAGCGATCGCCTCTGGTATCTTACTTGGTGCTTTATCCTTCTTTCATGGATCTGTGGTAATAGGAACCCTATTGGTTTTGTTTGTGATCGCTAGCGTTTCCACACGGCGGATGGAATTTGCCATTATAGCAGCCCTTGCGGTGATTATGTCATACCTGCAAAGTAGCTTTTTTATCTCGGGAACGGCTGTCTCTGCAAAATTCCTGTTTGGGTTTATTGTAGAAAATAAGACCTTATTCGGTGTTGGTTCTTATCTGCTTCAATTACTTGGTGTACTGCCCATAGTAATTTTGCTGGCATTCTGCCTTGCTAGATCAACAGATCGTATTCTTATGCTAGCCTTTAGTGCTCCGTTAATATTTGCATTTATGGTATCCTTAACCGTGGATGTTACAGTGAATCACAAATTTATTATGATGAGCTGCATTCTTCTTGGTATCTTTGCTGCAGAGCTAGTACTATGGTTATTGATGAAACGAGATATCTTGATCCGTGTAACGGCGGTGATTCTAATCATTCTGCTAACCGCTACAGGTATCTATGATTTTACTACGCTGTTACGTAAGAATGACCGGGAGGGTGGGATTGTATTAAGGCTGGAGGATCCTTTGACGGACTTTGTCCGGGAAAACAGTAACTCTCAGGATCTGTTCCTGACAGCTACCACCTATTATACGATTAATCAGCTGGTATTTGGCGGGGCAATGTTGTATCAGGGACACCAATATTATGCTTGGTCAGCTGGTTATAATACACTCTACCGAGATGAGATGGTTCGTAAAATGTATGAGGCTACTACAAGCCAGGAACTGGATCAGTTGGTCAGATCAGAAAAGATTCGTTATATTGTAGTGGAAAGAGCAAACCGGGAGAGTGTGGATTATGATCTAAAGGAAGAAAATATATCGAATTCCTATGAATGTGTTTATTGGGATGGAGTAGGAGTCGATAAGATCTCCATCTATGATACTCAAAAACCGATATATTAGGTATTCGCCGTAATAATCATAAAGAAACAGTGGTTTCCTCATTATACTTAAGAACAGTATTTGGTGTTCGTACAATACCCACTACTTACGAGATTAGCAATTACCTCAAGAAATCATATATAGATTAATATTATATAAAAGAAATAGAAACTGGATTTTGCTATAAAAATTGATCAGAGTATATAGTATGGATTTAATAAAACAGAAAAGAGGATTGATTATGAATTTTAAGTATGTTGTTGTTGGAGCAGGATTGGCAGGACTGACCATGGCGGAGCGAATAGCCAATGAAATGAATGAGAAGGTTCTGGTCATTGATAAGAGAAACCATATCGGAGGAAATGTCTATGATTCCTATAATGAGGATGGAATTTTAATTCATAATTATGGGCCTCATATTTTCCATACCAATGATAAGGAAGTGTACGATTATCTTTCGAGATTTACCAAATGGCGTGATTTCTGGCACCGAGTATTATCCTATGTGGATGGGAATCTGGTACCGATGCCAATTACAGTAGAAACGATAAATAAATTATATAATTTGAATTTAAACTGCTTTGAGGTAGAAGATTTCCTAAACAAACAGGCAGTCGATATAAAGGAGGTAAGGACGAGTAAGGATGTCGCCCTGAGTAAAGTGGGACAGGATATTTACGAGAAGATCTTTGAGTCCTATACCCGGAAGCAGTGGGGAATCGATCCTGCAGAGCTGGATACCTCAGTAATCTCCAGAATACCCATCCGCAAAAACCGGGATACCCGTTATTTTGCTGACAAATATCAGGGTATGCCTGCAGATGGTTATACCAAACTGTGTATGAATATGGCAGCGAATAAGAATATTAAGCTTCTGCTAAATACCGATTATCGAGAGGTGATTCAGGATATTACCTATGATACGATGATCTATACGGGTGCAACCGATGAATTCTTTGAGTATAAGCATGGCAAGCTTTCCTATCGCAGTATTGATTTCGTATTTGAGACCCATGATAAGGATGAATTCCAGGAGGCTCCGGTAGTCAATTATCCCAACGATTATGACTTCACCCGCATCACAGAATTTAAGAAGTTATCCGGCCAACGACATCATAAAACCACCGTATGTAAGGAATTTCCCTGCGCAGAGGGAGAACCCTATTACCCCTTCCCCACGAAGGATTGTAAGGCTCAATTTGCCTTATATGAAGAAGAGATGAAGAAGGAGAAAAATGTTATCTTCATCGGACGGTTGGCAGAATATCGTTATTATAATATGGATGGTGTTGTAAGAAGAGCACTGGACGCCTTTGAGCAGTTAGGAAAGAAGTAAGAGCTTATGGACCAAGGGCCAGGCGGATCGATCAAAGGCTATGTTAGAACTGCATAAGGGGTAGGCAGAGATTTTTAGGAAGGCTAAAGGAGGAGAAGAGGTTGGATAAATTATATATTGTGATACCTGCTTATAATGAGGAAGCCAATATTGGGGCTGTAATTAGAGATTGGCATCCGATTGTTCAAAAGATAGGGAATGGGAGCAAGTTGGTTATCATCGATGATGGTAGCAAGGATTCCACTTATCAAATCATGCAACAGGAGGCAGAGAAGTTTGAATGCCTTGAGCCGATTACGAAGCCCAATGGGGGCCATGGAGCAACCGTTTTATTCGGTTATCATTATGCTATTGATGCTGGAGCAGATTACGTATTTCAGACGGATTCCGATGGGCAAACTCTTCCTAAAGAATTTTGGCCTTTCTGGGAGCGGAGAGCGCAATATGATATGGTCATAGGTCATAGAAAAGGCAGACAGGATGGTTTCTCGAGAGTGTTTGTAACGAAAACCTTAAAACTTGTCCTAAGATTGTGTTTTCATGTGAATGTAATGGATGCCAATACTCCCTTCCGTCTGATGAAGGCCAAAACCCTGAAGGAGCATATTAAGCTGATACCGAAGGACTATAATCTATCCAATGTCATTCTATCCGTAATCTATGCTAAGAAAAAGCTGGCGGTAAAATATCTTCCTGTGACCTTTCGACCGAGGCAGGGCGGGGTTAATTCAATTAATATGAAGAAGATTATCAAGATTGGTAAACAGGCTTTTCAGGATTTCAGAAAAATCAATCAGGTATTAAAACACCGAATGTAGGAAATGAGGGAATTCCAATGTTACGTAAATTAATCTATGCCGTGTCAGCGGTAGGTCTTATTATTATGGGTAAATACCTCTTGGGAAATGATTTTTTACCATTTCTTCAATGGTATATTGTTGTATTTAGCATAGGTATTATATTTATACCCTGTTCCGATGTCCTGTTTTCGAGCTTGATCGATCGGGGATATCTGTTCTCCAAGACCATCGGAATCGCTATCACCGGTTATCTGATGTGGTTAATGTCTTCCCTGCATATTATGAAATTCCGCACTTTGTCCTGCTATATTGCAGTACTGATTGGATTGTTTATCAATCTTACTATCCTATATGCTAGAAAGAAAAAAAGCAAAGCGGTCAATCGAACGGTAGATGATTACCAGCGTAACTATGGCGTATTCACGAAGAACACCATGAATACTGTTCTGATGGAGGAGCTGCTCTTTCTAGCTGTGTTTTTGTTATTTGCTTACATTAAAGGCTTTAAGCCAGAGGCCTACGGTACAGAAAAATTCATGGATTATGGCTTCATGACTACCCTGATGCGGAGCGATTATATGCCCCCACAGGATTTTTGGTTCTCTGGTACTTCGCTCAATTACTATTATGTAGGTCAATTCTTCGCCACCTACCTATCGAAACTGACCTTTGTCGGGACGGCCATAGGCTATAACCTTATGCTTATGATGACTGGGGCTTTTGCTTTTGTATTGCCCTTTTCTCTTGGCTACAATCTGATCTATCACTACGTCAAAGAACGAAGGAAAAAGAGAGGCTATCTTCCAGCAATCGGTGGGCTTTTGACCGGAGCGGGCGTTTGTATAGCCGGTAATATGCATTTTCCGATTTATCGCTGGTTTGTTCCATGGTTACGAAAAACAATTCTGGCAGAGTCAGTAAAAGGCAGCTATTGGTTCCCAAACGCTACCCGTTACATTGGATATCATCCAGAGACAAATGATAAAACAATTCATGAATTTCCGTCCTACTCCTTCGTATTGGGGGATCTTCATGCCCATGTAATCAATATTTTATTTGTCCTAACCCTGTTGGCTATTTTACTTGGATGGCTTTATGGAAGGCCTAACAAAAGGGAAGAAGAGAGAAGCCTTCTAAGGGAGATTATTCATCCCTCACATCTTATGCTCGGCTTTTTTATCGGCCTATTCCATACAACAAATTATTGGGATTTTCCGATTTATTACGTAGTTTCTGGAGCGGTTATTCTATTTTCCAATATGGTTGTATATAATTTTAAAGGAAAAGCTTATTGGCTGACGGCTTTACAGGGAATCGTCATCTTGCTGGTGGGAGAATTGATAAGCCTTCCCTTCACATTACGGTTTCGTCAGATCTCTGCAACACCCTTATTTACAGTTGCCTGGACTCCCTTATATCAACTGATGGTATTGTGGGGACTCCCATTTATTACAGTAGCAGTTTTTCTAATGATCGTCATATTTGATTTTAGAAAGAGTAGTGGAGATCGGAAATATAGTGGAACTATAAAGGAAAGGTCTGTCTTTTTCCGTTTCTTGCAAGGGCTAAAATACTCTGATTTGTTTGTGATCACCATCGGTCTATGTGCGATGGGATTGGTATTGATTCCAGAGATAATCTATATCAAGGATATCTACTCTGGCGATTATAAACGGGCGAATACCATGTTTAAATTGACCTATCAAGCTTTTATACTATTTGGTATAAGCTTTGGATATATCTTTGTTCGTCTACTAGCTTTTGGCAGAAACCGAGGACAGAAGATCATCGCAGCGGTAGGTTTGTTCTTCTTTTTGTCAACCCTATTGTATTCCGGTAATGCGGTTAAGAGCTGGTTTGGTAATGTCTTTGACCGAAAAGCCTATGAAGGACTGGATGCGACGGCTTTTATGGAGGAAATATTGCCGGAGGATGATCTTGCGACACAATGGCTCAATGCCAATGTTACAGGGACTCCGATTGTATTGGAGGCGAATGGTGACAGCTATACCAAATATCAAAGGGTATCTGTGATTACTGGATTACCTACGGTACTTGGCTGGCATACCCATGAGTGGTTATGGCAATCTGAGGTGGGCGTGACGGATTCCATGGTTGTTGAAAAGCTGAATATCAGAACCAAGGATATCGAGACAATCTACACCTCGATGGAGGAGGAGACAGTTCGAAATCTTCTCAAGCAATATGATGTATCCTATATCTATGTCGGTGGACTAGAGAAGGAAAAATATGCAACCATCAATCATGAGCTCCTTAAAATGATGGGGACGGTGGTATATGAAGTACCCCCGGCCGAGGGGAACGATTATGAAACCTATATTGTAAAAGTGAAATAAAGGTTACCACTGTCAGATTACTATACGATAGATAAAGGTAAAGTAATAACACAATAAGAAACCAGAAGCATAAATTAATATTGAGGATTCATTTAAAACAGTAGAAATACTATTTAAGTTAAGAGCTGTATTACTTCCGATAAAACGGATTAATAAAATGAGTTGTTAATGATTGTTTAAGGAGTGTGGAAAATCAATATTTTTCACAAAAGGAGATATCTCAGATATTCCTTTGCAAATATTGTGCCTGCAGTATCACAATTGCAGGCTGTGAAGAAAGGTATGGTTATAGATATGAACGATTTCATAAAAAAAGCATTCCGCCCTGGAAGGCTAATCGTTGCCGTTGTATTTATGGCTATTCTAGTTCTTATCGGTACACAAAAGGTTTTGGCCGAAACAAAGCAGGATTTCCCTTATTTGTTGAAGGTTAATCGAGTCCATAATACCATTACCGTTTACGAAAAGGATGCCAAGGGAAAGTACAATACGCCGGTGAAAGCCATTCTATGTTCTGTGGGCAAGGAGGGCACTCAGACGGTATTAGGTACTTATAATACAAAAGCAAAGTATCGATGGAAAGAATTAATGGGAAAAGTTTATGGTCAGTATTCCACCCGAATTGTTGGAGGAATATTGTTCCATTCAGTATATTACTACGAAAATGGCAACCCAGCCACCCTAGCAACGAAAGAATTCAATAAACTTGGAGCGGCGGCCTCTCATGGCTGTATACGACTTACAGTACAAGATGCGAAATGGATCTATGACAATTGCCCGGTTGGAACTACGGTTATTATCTATGATGATAAGAGTAGCCCTGGTCCTCTGGGAAAACCAGAGGCGATCAAGCTACCCTCTAGCATGCGATGGGATCCGACTGACCCAAACAAAAAGAATCCCTACAAAAACAAAAAACCGACCATCAAAGGGGTTACCAACCATACCATATCCTGGGGTTCCCAGTTGGACCTATTGGAGGGTGTTATCGCTAAGTCCTCGCTTGGTGCAAAGATTTCTAATAACATCGTCATTCAGGGTTTGCTTAATATATATCAATCGGGAACGTATTCGATTACCTATACAGTAACGGATGCTCTTGGCCGTTCGGCTTCGAAGAAGTCTAAGGTAATCGTCGAGGAAAATCCCAACCCACCGGTTATTGAGGGAGTTCATGATGGTGTGATCAAAAGCGGTTCTACACTTACCTCAAAAACGGTATTATCCGGTGTTTCGATACGATTTGGTGATAAGGCTGCGGATGCTAAGGGGCTAAAGGCTACCATAGAACCTGCGGGAGGAAGTAAATATCGGGTAACCTATTCCTATTGGATTGATGAGTTATGTGTATTAGAAACCATTGCTTTTTATTATATTGATGGGGAAGCACCAGTGTTTAACGGTATTGCCAACCGAACATTTCAGCTAGACCAGGTAGTAGATAAAGAGTTTGCCTTATCCGGGATAACGATCACCGATAATTATACAGAGATGAACATGGAAGATATTGAAGTACGAATAGAACCGGTTCCTTATAACAAAGACCTTGTACATAAGATTTTGGAAGAAATAACGAATGAAGTTGATGGGGATCCATTAACCAATGAACAAAGGGACAATGGTTTTGATAACATTAATGAAGAAGAAAAGGAACCATTGATATACCAAATAACCTATATTGCGGAGGATGAGGTTGGAAATAAAGCAAGTACGATGGCGTATTTTGTAAGTGATCAGAATTAATTCGTTCTTATTCTGCGGGTATTGACAAAAAAGGAGTTTATGGATATTATAATATGTATTATTTTGGGAAATGGGGTAGATACATATGATAATAGCAAGAAACCGTATGCGGTCGTTGGATGTAACCACGTTATTTATATGGTTTGTTCTATATAGCTGCATCGGTTGGTTATATGAAACCATATATTGTTATGTAACATCAGGAAATCTTACAAACCGGGGATTTTTATACGGTCCCTTGTGCCCAATCTACGGTGTGAGTATTTTGCTGATGGTTACTTTCTTTACGAATCGATGGAATAATTTGCTTACCCTTTTTCTATCCTGTTCGTTGATAGCAACGGTTGTAGAATTTATCAGCTCCTATTGGATGGAAAAGATATTTGACCGTCGTTGGTGGAACTATGCTGATATGCCATTGAATTTAAATGGAAGAATTTGCCTAGGAGCATCCATCTTATTTGGTCTCAGTGGTGTATTGTTTGTCCGTTTTATACATCCTGCAATTAGTCGTTTTCTTAGTTATAACGTATCGGATGAGACCATTCATAAGATTAGTCGGTATATTTTGGTATTATTGTTATTTGATATTGCAATTTCGCTTCAAATCAGTTTATAATAGAAATACAAAGTAAATGCTATTGTATATAGACAGGCAAATGCCATAATGACATCTGCCTGTTGTTTTTTATCTTTATGGATACAATTTGTGTATAATTATAAATTTTTTATTTCCAAAACAAGGAATCTATGATATGATTCTAGTGTTGTACAATCACGCCATGGAATCACTTCTGCACAATTGTTTCTAAGAGATGTCACTTGATTATAATTTAGAAAGGGGATATGCAATGAATAAATATTCTGAAATAACGCCGGAATTACTTAGTTTGGCAGACCTGATTAAGAGGAATAATGTGATCGAACCAGAACTATATGCGAAATATGATGTTAAACGCGGACTCAGAGATGTCAGTGGTAAAGGTGTTTTGACCGGCCTGACTGAAATATGTGAGGTACATGCCTATTCTATCGTTGATAATGATTATATTCCTTGTGAAGGTAAATTGTACTACAGAGGAATCGATGTGGAAGAAATTATCGAAGGTTCTATAAAAGATGGCCGTTTTGGCTTCGAAGAAGTTACCTATCTGCTAATGTTCGGTGAATTACCCACGATAGATCAACTAAGCCAGTTTAATGGGCTGTTAGAGAGATATAGGCAGCTACCCCCAAGCTTTGTACGGGATATTATCATGAAGGCTCCCAGTAAGGATATGATGAATACCTTGGCCAGAAGCGTACTAACTTTGTATTCCTATGACGATGAGGCGGATGACATTTCCATTGAAAATGTTCTTCGTCAGGGACTTCAACTAATCGCACTGTTCCCACTGCTTTCCGTATATGGATATCAAGCTTATAAGCATTATTATTTTGGTAAGAGTCTGGTTATTCATCCACCAAAAGAGGGGCTATCTACGGCTGAGAATCTTCTGTATATGCTCCGACCGAATAAAAAATATACGGATTTAGAAGCTAAAATACTTGATATCGCCCTGGTTCTCCATGCTGAGCATGGCGGTGGTAATAACTCCACCTTCACTACCCATGTAGTTACTTCATCGGGAACCGATACTTATTCTGCGATTGCAGCCTCCTTAGGTTCCTTAAAAGGACCGAGACATGGTGGTGCCAATATAAAGGTTATGCAGATGTTCGATGATATGAAGGAGAATATTAAGGATTGGGACGATGAGGATGAGGTTGGCAGATATCTATCGGATCTCTTGAATAAGAAAGCCTTTGATAAGGCTGGTCTGATCTATGGAATGGGACATGCGGTTTATTCTATCTCTGATCCAAGAGCAAATGTGTTAAAGAGTTATGTTAAAAGCTTATCGGAAGAGAAAGGATTGGAGAAAGAATTTCAGCTATATGAGAAGGTGGAACGACTGGCTCCGGAGATTATCGGTAAGGAACGAAAAATCTATAAGGGTGTTAGTGCAAACGTAGATTTCTACAGCGGCTTTGTATATCATATGCTAGGATTACCAATGGAATTATACACACCGATTTTTGCGATTGCTCGTATCTCAGGATGGGCTGCTCATCGTCTGGAGGAGCTTAACAACGGAGGTAAGATTATTCGTCCGGCCTATAAGAGCGTTGCCAAGCGGATGAAATATGAGCCGATATCGAATCGATAATTTAAAAAATCAACTTTTTTCAACAATTTTAGAAATAATTGCATGGGTATATCATTATTCTTTGCACATACTATTAGCGTAACATCGAACGAGATATTTAAAATATATTTTTAGTAGAGGTTACATTAAAAATCGAAAATCGCATGTAACGTAAACAACAACAAATATTATTTTGGACAGATCCGTAAAGAATTATTTATGGAGAAGAATAAAATAAGAATATGGAGGAGTTTATATGGCAAGTAGAAACAGAGCAGAAATTCCAGAAGCAAGGGAAGCATTAAATCGTTTTAAGTTTGAGGTTGCTAATGAACTTGGTGTTCCTTTAAAACAGGGCTACAATGGTGACTTAACCTCTTATCAAAATGGTTCTGTCGGCGGTTATATGGTTAAGAAGATGATAAGACAAGCAGAAGAAAGAATGGCTAATGGTGGTCAATAAGTTCAAGCCATAGTAAATTCAATATAGTTATTCCAATAGGCTGGACGAATGTCCAGCCTATTATTGTCTGCACAAAGCGTTATTAGTTTTATAATAAACGTTAAAAAGGTTGACAAATAATGATAATATAATAAAATAATTATTATAGTCATTGTTATAATTGGTGATGGATGGGTATTTCTGCTCATTTGTTGAAATGGAGAAAAATATGAGAGTAATAGCAGGGAAAGCAAGAAGACTACAGCTTAGAACACCGGAAGGCTTTGATACCAGGCCTACAACCGATCGGACAAAAGAGACTTTATTTAATGTTTTGAACCCGTATCTGGCGGATGCTGATTTTCTTGATATTTTCTCTGGCAGCGGTGCAATTGGAATTGAAGCCTTATCAAGAGGTGCCAAATATACGGCATTTGTTGAGAATAACAAAATGGCGATCGATTGCATTAAGGCCAACCTAAAGACAACAAAGCTGGACAAGCAGGGGGAATTATTTGCTTTGGATGCTATCACAGCGATCCGGGCTCTGGAGTTAAAGGGAAAGGTTTTTGATATCATCTTTATGGATCCGCCATATGATAAGGAACTAGAAAAGCAGGTATTAATGGTACTAGAGAATTCGAATATTATATATTGTGATACTATTCTTGTGATAGAAGCCTCTTTGAATACGAATTTCGATTATCTGGAGAATACTAAATTTCAGATATTTAAGAAGAAGGAATATAAGACAATTCAACATATATTTCTTGAAATTAAGAATTAGAGGTTATAGGAGATTATAAATGAAAATAGCTATATATCCCGGAAGTTTTGATCCTATTACCCTTGGACATCTTGATATCATAGTCCGGGCGTCCGGTTTAGTGGACCAGCTGATTATCGGTGTGCTAAAAAACAATGCTAAGAATGGGTTGTTCTCCTCTGAGGAGAGGGTTAAATTAATTGAAAAGGTAATCCATGCTAAACCTGAATTAGCTCATGTTCAGGTAGAAGAATTCGATGGGCTCCTCGTAGATTTTGCTAATCAGAAAGAGGCAACGATATTAGTAAGAGGGCTTCGAGCTGTTACAGACTTTGAATATGAATTGCAGATCGCCCAGGTAAATCATAAATTGGAACCGAAGCTGGATACTATATTTTTTACAACCAGCGTTGAATACTCCTATTTGAGCTCCAGTATAGTTAAGGAGATTGCTAGCTTTGGCGGTGATATCAGACCGTTTGTACCGGAATGTATTGTACAGTCTGTTTATGATAAATATAATTCGATAAGGAGTGTTTGAATATGGGAGCGAGCAGAATTGAACAATTAATTGAGGATATTTATGAATTTGTAGAGAGCTGTAGGATGCAGCCGTTATCAAGCACTAAGGTTATTGTTCCTAAGGACGAGTTATATGATCTCTTAGATGAGCTTCGGCTTAGAACTCCTGACGAGATTAAGCGATATCAGAAAATTATTGCTAATCGGGACGCCATCCTAGCAGACGCTGACGGTAAGGCAGAACAAATTATTGCCCAAACAAGGGATAAAGCCAAGGAATTACTAAACGAGCATGAAATTATGCAACAGGCATATTATGAGGCTAATGAGATGGTTATGCAGGCTTCCAAGGAAGCGGAAACACTTCGCAGAGAAGCCCAGGAAGAAGCAAATCAAATTCGAACTGGAGCCTTAATGTATTCCAATGATATATTATCCGAAGTAGAACGAGTGGTTGCCAATGCCTATGAAAATGCTGTTTCAAAGTATGATGGTTTTATTGGTACGTTAAAGAGTAGTCTTGATATCATTAGCCATAACAAAAATGAGCTTAACGAACAGCTCTATCCTCAAACGCAAACTTCCAATTTGAGTCTGGAGGAAGAATACAATGAGGAAGAGTATAATTTTGATGAAAATACATTCCTTGATAATGTGGACTAATCATTAAGGCTGGAGGAAAGATACATAAAAGACACTAAATACAAAAGCAATCAATGCACTTAATAATTTTACGATACAATATGATTTTATGGATAGTCTTGAGTTTCCCAGTACACTTTTGGTTTGAGCCAAACCGGATAAACCACCAAAGGAGGCAATTACTGCGGTCAAGACTATTTTTATATCATTTTCTATATGAATACTACATATCTGATTAATACCGGTGGTTATTTCAAGGATTCCCATGAACGACGCCTTTAGAATTCCGATGCCGGGACTGATTTGATTAATGATCTGGGCTAAGATGGAGAAGAGGATAATATAGCCTCCGATTTTTGTTACCACCTCAAAACCGTTCATGATTGAGTTATCCATAATGTCGAAGGAGAAACGAACGGATTCGTAATTCGTATCCGTTTTTGGATGAATTTTATTTGTTTTCTCCATGACCTGGTTTTTATGTAAACGAGATATTCTTTTTATAGACCGAAAAAGCAGGGCACTGACGATGGAGGAGCTGTAAATGATGACGAATAATGGTAAACGAATTCGGGGAAGCTTTAATTGATTCATAGCAATATAATTCATGATAAAGATAGGGCTGGCATTGTTGCATAGGGTGAGTAGAAAGTTACCCTCCTCTCGATCAATGCTCTGTTCTGAAACTAAATCAGCTGAGGATTTGGCACCCATGGGAATACCCGATAAGAAACCGACGAGTAAAGGATAACAACCGTTCGGACTTAGACGGAGGATTCGTCCAAACAGCGGGTAGAGGAAACGGCTGATCTGACCGGCTATATTTAGTCTTATCATCAGGTTGGATATGATTACAAAGGGCAGCAGGGTTGGTAATACATTCAGAAACCATAATAGCAGTCCTGAGCTTGCCCCTTGATATGAGGCGTAAGGAAAGAAAAACATTAATAAAAAGAATAAAATGATGAGAACTTTTATCAGTATATGTTTATAACGAGTTAGGATCATATTGTGGCTCCTTAGTTGAATTTGGACTGATTACTATAATTTATTGAACATGTTTTTAGATTATTCTAAATTAAAAAGAAAAGGGCAAAAAGGAGATGTAATAATGGCAAAAAATAAGACGTTACCAAAGAGAAGTGAAGTAAATCGCTTGGACAGTTGGGCGATCGAAGATCTTTATACCTCAGATGAGGTTTGGCAGAAGGAATATGAGGAAATCAAAACCTTACTCCCTAATGCTGCCCAGTATCAGGGAAGACTAAATAAATCTGGAGAAGTGCTATTGAGCTTTTTACAGCTTTCTGATGAAATTGGGATGCTCTTAGAGCGAGTATATGTCTATGCAAATCAAAAATATCATGAGGACACTGGTAATTCCGTGTATCAGGATTTATCCAATAAGGCAAATGTGTTATCTGTACAGGTGAATTCAGCCTTGTCCTTTGCTACGCCTGAGATTTTGTCAATTCCAGAAGAGGATCTGATTGATTTTCGTGCTGAAACCGAGGGATTAAAGCTTTATGATTTTACTTTACAAGACATCCTGAGGCTGAAGCCACATATACTGACCACTGAAGTGGAAGCACTTCTGGCAGATATGGGTGAAATAGCAGAGGCACCAGATAATATTTTCTCTATGTTTAATAATGCAGATATAAAGTTTCCTGAAATTAAAAATGAGGATGGGGAACTAGTAAGAATCACTCATGGAAGATATGGGCAGTTATTAGAGAGCAATGATCGTAGAGTTCGCAAAGATGCCTTCGAAGGGGTCTATGCCACCTACAAGGGATTTAAGAACACGCTAGCTGCCTCCTTTAGCTCCAATGTAAAACAAGAGGCTTTCTATGCCAAAACCCGAAAATATTCTTCTTCCCTAGAAAAAGCCTTAGATAGTGGCAATATTCCGGTGGAAGTTTATACGAATCTGATTGCAGCGGTCCACGAGAATATGGATTTGATGCACCGTTATGTTACTCTCAGAAAGAGATTACTGGGTCTTGAGGAGCTTCACATGTATGACCTATATACACCGTTGGTTCAGGATGCGAAGATGGAGATACCCTATGAACAGGCAAAGAAGATTGTTTCAGAAGGCCTAAAGCCTCTGGGCGATGAGTATCAGAGTATCTTACAGGAAGGCTTTGCAAATCGTTGGATTGATGTATATGAGAATGAGAACAAGCGAAGCGGTGCTTACTCCTGGGGAGCCTATGGAACGCATCCCTACGTTCTGTTAAATTATAATGATACCTTAAATGATGTATTTACTTTGGCTCATGAGATGGGGCATGCCATTCATAGCTATTATTCTGATCAGACGCAGCCCTATGTCTATGCCGGTTATAAAATCTTTGTTGCAGAAGTGGCATCGACCTGTAACGAGGCACTTTTGATTAATCATATGCTTAAAACAACGGAGGATAAGAAGCAGAAAGCATATCTAATCAATCATTTCCTAGAAAAATTTAAGGGAACGCTGTATCGACAGACCATGTTTGCTGAATTTGAGATGATAACCCATAAGATGGTAGAGGAGGGTGAGAGCCTAACGGCAGACGCTCTCTGTAAGATATATCATGACTTGAATGTTAAGTATTTTGGTGATGATATTGTAATTGATCCCGAAATCGACATGGAGTGGTCAAGAATTCCTCATTTCTATAATGCGTTTTATGTGTATCAATATGCAACGGGTTATTCTGCAGCCATTGCCTTATCCAGAAGAATTCTTCAGGAGGGAATGCCAGCAGTGAAGGATTATATTCGTTTCTTAAGCAGTGGTAGCTCGAATTATCCGATTGAAATTCTGAAGGCTGCCGGTGTTGATATGAGTACCAAGGAGCCAGTGGCTGAGGCATTGGGATTGTTTAAGGAGCTGTTGGATCAAATGGAGGAGCTGATGAGGTAGGGGCTTCGGTATGTAGTGGTTATGTACGCAATGGTGATGGGTGTTGTTGAGGCTGTTGCGGGGTATGGGTGAGGGACGAAAAGGATGGGTAATGTCCCTTCACACACCGGTAGGAAGACAGGAAGCAAAAATGTAGGCCACAAACGGACAGGGATGTTCGTCTGTGGCCTACATTTTTTAGCTTCCGGTCTTTCTAACGGTGTATTACAGGTACATTACCCATCCTCTTCTGTATATTCTAAATTGGCGCAACAGCCTTGTTATGTTGTGACCATTGCGGGATAGCGGTAATTTGGGGAAGCCTGGACTCATCAGCTTGGACCGATGGTTGATTAGGCTTTGATCAGTATTATAGAAAGTAAGATGAAGGCCTGGGCTCATCAGCTTGTACCGATGGTTGATTAGGCTTTGACCAGTATTATAGAAAGTAAGATGAAGGCCTGGACTCATCAGCTTGGACCGGGAGGAGAAGGGTTAGGTTCTATGAAGAATATAAACCCAGTGCATCGCCTGGGTTTTTTATAAAGTAATATACAAACACACATGGAGAAATTCTTCATATATTTTACTGAGGTGAAATTTATATGGATGAATGTGAACTGGTTTCTTTAGTTACTGCAGTGGCTTGTGGTATTTCTAAATGTTGTTCGGATGATGAGATGAACATTTTAGCGGCTGTATTTACACAATTGGGTGACACTTTGGCTACTATACTAACAAAGAGGGATATTAAAAATAATGGTCAGGATAAATCATCAAATAACGTATCAACTAATTTATAGTATGAAGATTCCATGTTTGTATTCGTTGGGGATTGAGGTGCCGTATTTTTCGTAGACGGCTTGGTTGTATATGTGGGTGGCAAGGATGTCAGTAGATAGCATTTTACTTCCGTAGGAATCCAGTTCATGGGTGGCTTGGGCTAACTTTGTAATGACTGGGATTCGTTCTGAGTCTTGAACCTTTCTCAGGAGGCTAGAGGCTGATTTTTGAAAGCCCAATACTCTTGCATAGAAGACATAGCCGTTTTTACAATATTCCTGGAAGGTATCATTCTTTATGTTTAGAAGAATATGGATTATGGCGCGGTTAACTCTGGACCGTGTTAGGTTCTTGGATTTTATAGATAACAATAATTCCTCAAAGGAACAATGAAGATCCTTATGGTTTGTCATACGATCGGCCAGATCCGCGGTGATATCTACGTATCCCATCAAGGAGTTACGATCTTCAGTAAGAAGCTTGTATTTTAGAATTTGCGAAAAATCCTCATCTACGACAGGATAAGAGCTATAATAGCGATTCATCATATACTCATATACATCGGTAGGGATACTCATTTTTATAGCCGTTAGGTCGAAAACACTTGAGATGGACTGGAGAGTATTTCTTATGGCGGTGGCTGAGCTGATAAGCGCTTCTATCTTCTTGTCCGGTTTCGGTAGATTGGAAGGGTAATACTGGTAAATCGGGGGGGTAACCATCTTCTGATCAGTAAGCTCTGCATCATGATAATGGGCAGATTGACGTTGAATTGTTATGGGAGTAATATTAGAGGAGAGCTTTATCAGGGCTTTGATGTATTCAAGGCCAAGGATATTGTTTGGTTCGGTTAATACTCTAGAAATCTTAACAAAGTGATCTGAGGTTCCATCCGAATCCAGAGTTTGTGCGATAGCCTGATATCTAGCAGACGGATAAGTAAAGCCTTCTTTCATATAGGCATATGTTTTAGCTTCCCAATCGGAGGTGGTATCCAATAATAATCTTGCGGTTTCGTCCAGTAGGGCTACGTCCCCACATTCACTGCCAAAGCAAAGATAGTCTACGATACCAAGTTGGTCTAATAAAGCAACGGCTCCGGTAGCAAAATATTCAGCACTTCCGGTAGCATAACAGACTGGCAACTCCAGTACTAAGTCGGCTCCATTATTTAATGCCATTCTGGTTCGGCTGTATTTATCCATTAGGGCAGGTGATCCCCTTTGAACGAAGTTGCCACTCATAACCACAATGATATAATCGGCTCCGGTAATTCTTCTTGTTTCTTCGATATGATACTTGTGCCCATTATGAAATGGGTTGTACTCTGCAATAATTCCTGCAACCTTCATTGGTTAGCTCAATCCTTTTCTACTGTTTATATCACAAGAGCAAGATAGTTCTGCAACAGAATTATACTGGTGATAATAACAGATTAATTAATAAAGTATTCACGCGCTATAGCTGTTTGGGGAAATCAGCCTTTTCTTGTTAAATTATATATAATAATAAAGAGAATGACAAGTAAAAGATATCAAGTAATACGAAAAAGAACGAAAGTGATCAAAAAACCTTGCAAAAAATACTTGTTATTAAAATGCAATTGGACTATAATAAAATTTATGGGTTTTAGGAAAAATGTACATACTAAGAAAGAAAAAATCTATACATTCTGTCCGGAAATTGAGTATACCATGACAAGTGAGGAATATTCCAAACGGTTACGATATATTCGGAAGGATTAACGAATGATATAGATACAAAATAAGGTTTTAGGAAGGAGAAACATCATGGGATTCATTGATGTAATTAAGGAAAGAGCAAAGAAAAATGTGAAAACAATTGTTTTACCTGAGTCTAGTGACAGAAGAACTCTGGAAGCTGCTCATACGGTAATTGCAGAGGGTTTTGCTAATATTGTATTAGTTGGTAGCAAAGAAGAGATTGAGAAGAAGTCCCAAGGGCTTGATTTGTCCAAGGCTACAATCATTGATCCAATCAAGACGGACAAGTTAGAGGCTTATATCGATCAATTTGTAGAGCTAAGAAAGAATAAAGGTATGACTCCAGAGAAGGCAAGAGAACTTCTGACAACGGATTACCCTTACTTTGGAATGATGATGGTTAAAGCGGGAGATGCTGATGGTCTGGTTTCTGGAGCAATTCACTCCACCGCAGATACTCTACGTCCTGCTCTTCAGATATTAAAGACAGCACCGGGAACTAAGCTGGTATCCGCTTTCTTCCTGATGGTAGTTCCAAACTGTGAATATGGTGCCGATGGTACCTTTATCTTTGCAGATTCTGGTCTGAACCAAAATCCGACTCCGGAAGAATTAGCAGCTATCGCAGGCAGCAGTGCTAGCAGCTTCGAGCTTTTAGTTGAAAAGGAAGCTGTTGTAGCCATGTTATCTCACTCTACCAAGGGCAGTGCTAAGCACCCGGATGTTGATAAAGTAGTTGAAGCAACGAAAATTGCCAAGGAATTATATCCGGACGTTAAGCTGGATGGAGAGTACCAGCTGGATGCGGCGATCGTTCCTAGTGTTGGTCAATCCAAGGCTCCAGGCAGTGATATCGCTGGCAAGGCGAATGTATTGGTATTCCCAGATTTGGATGCCGGAAATATTGGTTACAAGTTAGTACAAAGATTGGCGAAGGCAGAAGCTTATGGACCCATCACTCAGGGTATTGCGAAACCAGTGAATGATTTATCCAGGGGCTGTTCTGCAGAAGATATTGTAGGCGTGGTTGCAATCACAGCAGTTCAAGCATCTGCTAAGTAATAATTGGAGGAAAGTAAAATGAAAGTATTAGTTATAAATTGTGGTAGTTCATCATTAAAATATCAGTTAATTGATTCCGATTCAGAAGTGGCATTAGCAAGCGGAATTTGTGAAAGAATTGGACAGGAGATTAGCGTTCTGAAACATACTCCTGGTACTGGAGAAAAAGTTGTTATCGAAGCGGTTATGGAAACCCATGAAAAGGCAGTTCAAATGGTTCTAGATGCTTTGACCGATGCAAATCACGGTGTTATTAAATCGCTTTCTGAAATTGGAGCAGTTGGACACAGAGTGGTTCATGGCGGAGAGAAATTTGCAACTTCTACTCTGATTACCGATGAAGTAGTTCAGGCAATCGAGGATTGTAATGATCTGGCACCGCTTCATAATCCTGCAAACTTAATCGGTATTCGTGCCTGCCAGAACCTGATGAAGGGTGTACCGATGGTTGCTGTATTTGATACCGCGTTCCATCAGACCATGCCTGCGAAGGCATATCTTTACGGATTACCATTATGCTATTATGACGATCTGAAAATAAGAAAATACGGTTTCCATGGAACTAGCCATAGCTATGTATCCAGACGAGCAGCTGAATTTTGCAGTCTCGATTTAGAAAAATCTAAAATTATTGTGTGCCACCTAGGTAACGGCGCTAGTATCACTGCTGTTGAAAATGGTAAATCCATTGATACCAGTATGGGCTTCACACCATTATCTGGCCTTGTAATGGGCACAAGAAGTGGTGATATCGATCCTTCTATTATCGAGTATATCGCTAAGAAGGAAAATAAGAATATCGATCAGATCATGACATTACTTAATAAGCAATCCGGTATTCAGGGTATGTCCGATGTCTCCAGTGATTTCAGAGATATTAATGATGCTATGGATTCTGGTAATGAGAAAGCAAAATTAGCATTTGATGTATTTGTATATCGTGTGGTAAAATTCATTGGCGGATACGCTGCAGCCATGAATGGTGTTGATGCGATCGCATTCACCGCTGGTGTGGGTGAAAATGACCACAAGGTTCGTAATGATGTTATGGAATATTTAGGCTATCTTGGTATTACCCTGAATAAGGAAGTAAACATGACTAGAGGTAAAGAGGTTATGATCTCTACTCCAGATTCTAAGGTTAAGGTTGCCATCATCCCGACCAACGAAGAGTTAGCAATTGCTAGAGAGACAGTTACATTATTATAATACATGATAGGATTTCCTAGGGTTGTAATTTTTTCATTGACAAATATTTCAGCAGTCGTTATAATACAATATAGTGTGCGAACTAAGCTTAACCCGGTTTAGATTCAAACAAAGAGCAAAACTTATTTGGTTTAAGCCATAAGTTTTGTATTCATTGAATATTCGGAGAAATCATATGTTAATATCGTTATCAGAAATTATGACCACGAAAGATAAAGTAGCACATATCCAAGCTCCAATCGAGCTGGAGGCATTTACATTTCAGGATAATACCTATGAATTTGCTAAGAAGGATATGGCAAGCCTTATCATTACGAATCTTGGGAGTAAGACGGTAATGATAGAAGGCAGCACGAATATTTCCTTGTCCTTATATTGTGATCGATGTTTAAAGAAAATGACTTACCCAATGGAGCTTCATTTCTCCAAGGAAATTGACTTTAAGCAAACGGACGAAGAACGGGCACGAGGAATGGATGAAACAAATTATATTACTGGATACGATCTGGATGTAGACATATTAATCCATGAAGAGATTTTGATGGGATTTCCAGCGAAACTGTTATGCAGTGCGGATTGCAAGGGTATCTGCAAGACCTGTGGTGTGAATCAAAATGATGAAACCTGTAGCTGTGATAATAGTCCAAGCGACCCCAGAATGTCCGTGATCCGAGATATCTTTAACAATTTTAAGGAGGTGTGACTATGTCTATTTGTCCTAAGGGTAAACATTCAAAAGCAAGAAGAGACAGCCGTAGAGCTAACTGGAAAATGACCGCTCCCAATCTAGTTAAGTGTAGTAAGTGTGGAGTTCTCATGGTTCCTCATAGAGTATGCAAGGCATGTGGTTCTTACAATAAGAAAGAGATCCTTGCTGCAGAATAATGCATTGATTTCAGAAGCTTCCCGATTATCGGGAAGCTTTTTTTATACACTCATAGACCATGAAAGTTATGCAATATTTTCAATGACTCATAGGACAGGCTACAATATTTTCGATTAAACATAAGGTAAGCTACAATGTTTTCGATGACTCATAGGACAGGCTACAATATTTTCGATTAAACATAAGGTAAGCTACAATGTTTTCGATGACTCATAGGACAGGCTACAATATTTTCGATTAAACATAAGGTAAGCTACAAT
>CAYMLE010000009.1:0-9094 GCA_964391115.1 uncultured Herbinix sp.
AATGCGATACCTATGGAAAAGGCAATGCGATACATATGGGAAAGATTAGAAATAATTATAGTATGTTGTATACCTTTATGGATGCTGACTATGATTGTATTAGCTTAATGGACATTTTGTGAGATTAACTATATTTTTTTATTAAATACACCTATGATAGTATGAATCGTTGTATTGTACAGTAGGAAAATATAATAATTCATTGTAATAATTCATAAAAACTATAGACTTAAAAGTGTTAATGGTGTATAATTTAAATGGTTTCTTGTGTTAGAACCAAAAAAGTAATATAAAGAAGAGGAGGATAATATGAAGAATTACTTAAAAAAATTTCTGGGGATTGCATTAGTCTCTGCTATGGCTTTAACAATGCTAACCGCATGTGGTAAGGAAAAAGCTACAGAGGATGCTGGTGGCAATACTGCTACTACTGCTCCAGAAGCAACAAAAGCTCCGGAGAAAGAACCCGAAGCAGCACCTACCGAGGAGCCCGCTAGGGATCTGAATGGTATGGAAGTTATCGTAGGTAACTGGTGGGAGCAGGATCCCCCGCCGCCGCCTAAGACTCAGCAGGAAGAAGATACTCTTGCTTTTAGAGAAGAGTTTATGGAAAAACATAACTTTACAATTGCTACCAAGAACCTTGGTACTTGGGGTGAATATCAGGAAATTATGATTACATCTACTATGGCAGGTGCTCCTGCTGCTGATGTATTTATAATGGATGCTGGTTTCATGGCAGCTCCGCTTCAGCAGGGACTTCTTTACCCTCTGAACACTCTGTCCAGCTTTGATTTCTCAGAAGAAAAGTGGAATCAAGAAGTTGTTAACATGATGACCTTTGGCGAGACTATCTACGGTATGAAAGCTGGTAGATTAGAGCCAAGATTAGGCTTATTCTTCAATAAGAGATTATTAGAAGATGCTGGTATCGATCCTGAGCTTCCTTATGATTTACAAGCAAAAGACGAGTGGACATGGGCTGCTTTTGAAGATATGTTAAAGAAGACAACTCGTGACACTAATAATGATGGTACACCGGATACATACGGTTTAGCTAGTTTCTCTGTTGACTATTTCAAGGCTGCAATCTATTCTAATGGTGCATCCGTTATTGATAAAGATGAGAACGGCAAATTCATTAATGCAACCGGTTCTGCTAACTGCTTAGAAGCATTACAGTGGTCTCGTGGTTTATATGATCAGGGCTACACAATGCCTCAACCAGAAGGTTCTAACTGGGATTGGTTCATGGCTGCCTTCAAGGACAGCAATGTTGCCTTCACAGCTGCAGAGCAGTATAAAGTTGGCACATGGGCAGAGATGGCTGATGACTGGGGATTTGTAATGTTCCCTAAGGGACCTCAGGGAACATTAACAACAGTATTCAATGAGAATATTACTGTTATGCCTGCAGGTATGGATCCCGCAAAGGCTGAGGATGTAGCATTTGCTTATGATTTACTTTCAAATGATACTCCTGGTTATGAGGATGCAGACTTTAGAACTAACTATTATCCAAGCTTCAGAGATACCAGAGCTGTTGATGAAACTTTACCTTTATTCTATGAGCCTGGTCATGGCGTAATGAACTTAATGACACTTGTTGATGGTGTTGATTTTGGTGAAATCGCTTATGGTTTAGATGGTGGTACCGCTACTCCTGTTGAACAGGTTGAGAAGGTACAGGGACTGTGGCAGACATTTATCGATGCTGCTAACGGTGATGGACAATAATTAGTAAAGTAACATTATTTTAACTAAGTTCTTTGTTTACTTTTTTACCCGTCATCTGACTTTAGGGAAGGGTGACGGGGTTTTTTTATACTTTTGTAAGGGAGGTCGATCGCTCTATGAAACGAATGTTATGGATGTTCTGCCTTGTTTTATGTATAAGTGCTTTAGCAGGTTGTCAAAAGAGGAATAAAAATACTACGGATGAAGTAGGTAATGAAGTAGAAAAGAATCCGTTGTCTTCTGATATTGAAGAGACAAAGGATAATAACGAAATAATAGTTGATGATAAAAATGATAAGAAAGTTGATGACAACGTCAACGTTAGTGATGTGACGAATGAGTATGTATTTGAAACTACGATAGAAAACCCGGAGATATTATTTAATGAAATTGAATTATCTCCATCATATAAATCAATTGGCTACCATAATCCTGTCATGACTCAGAGGTTTGGAGCAGATCCTTTTGCTATGGTATATATGGACAGAGTATATGTTTATATGACCAATGATACACAGCAGCTTACCTACGATAGTGAAGGTAATGCTCTGGAAAATAACTATGGTAAAATTAAAAGTTTGAATATAATTTCCTCTGATGACTTAGTCAATTGGACGGATCATGGCACGATTAATGTTGGTAAGCCAAATGGAGCTAGCTGGTGGGCTAATAACTCCTGGGCTCCAGCAGCAACACATAAGGAAATAGACGGAAAGGATCAATTTTTTATCTATTTTGCCAACAGTGCTGGAGGTATTGGAGTTCTTAGGGGCGATACTCCCATTGGACCATTTAAGGATCCCATTGGGAAAGCATTAATTACAAAAGAAACAGAAAATTGTTCGAATGTTTTATGGCTATTTGATCCAGCAGTATTAGTGGATGATGATGGCAGAGCTTATCTGTACTTTGGAGGCGGAGTTCCAGATGGACAGGAAGAAATGCCAAATACCGCTAGGGCTGTTGAACTGGGCCCTGATATGATTAGTTTGGCTGGAGCACCGATTGTTATCGAAGCACCCTACATCTTTGAAGATTCCGGAATTAACAAGATTGGTGATACCTATTATTATTCCTATTGCTCCAACTGGGATAGTAGAGAGAATGCAGTAGGGCCCTACGTTCCCGGAACAGCAGAGATTATTTACATGACCAGTAAAAACCCGTTAGGACCTTGGGATTATCAGGGATCTATATTACAGAATCCCGGAAGAATCTTTGGATCCTGGGGTAACAATCATCATAGTATGATACGGTTTTATGATAAATATTACATGTTCTATCATACCCAGCTGTTACAGGATGACATGAAGATCAAGGGTGGATATCGAAGCACCCATGTTGATGAAGTAACCGTGAATGAGGATGGAAGCATCAACACGATTAAAATGTCAAGGTTTGGTGTGGAGCAGGTTGTTAATTTGGACCCTTATCAAGTGATTGAAGCTGAGACTATGGCTTGGATGGGTGGTATAACTACAAGGAAGCTGGAAGATACCAATGATAATCTAGGACCTGTAAATAATGTTATTACCGATCTGCAGAGTGGTAATTGGATTGGGTTATCCAATGTAGACTTTGGAGATGCTGCACCGACTAAGTTTGAGGCTGAAGTAGCTAGTGCAAGAGCAGGTAATGTTATCCGTATCACGGTGGATGCTGTTGAAGGGAAGTGCTTGGGTTATCTTGAGGTTCCCAATACAAACAGTGTAGATGAATTTGTAAAGGTCTCTACAGAGATTACCGGAGTAACCGGTGTTCATAAATTATTCTTTACTTTCTATGGTGAGGACTTCCAGTTCGATAACTGGACTTTTCATAGATAGAAGAGAGTAGATGATTGCACTTAAGGATGGATTGGGTTAAGAACGAAGTAAGATTCTGTATGGATAGGTGATGAAAATGAGAATTAATGATATGGCGTTAAACAGTCGCTTTGGTGGAAGCTTTGCAGTTAATCGCGATATGTGGAACAGAGATTTTCTTTTGCTACACTTTAGGACTCCAGCTATTGTTATATTGAACGGAAAAGAAGTACAAGCGGAAGAAGGTTCGTTTATTATATTTCATGTTGGCACTCCTCAGAAGTATTATGCGGCGGAAGCTACATATTCCGATGATTATATTCATTTCTTTATCGATGATGATTATAATTTTATTAAGGAACTAGGAATTCCATTTAATAAGGTATTACAAATTCCCAAGGTGAATTTGTTTCCGAAGCTGTTAGCAAATCTCCAACATGAATATATCTCCATACATAAGAATAAGGATATTACAATTGATTTGTTATTAAAGCAATTGTTTATTAAAATGAGTGAATTTGTTGTTAATGATCAGGAGGATTATAATTATTTTTCCTATTATGATACTCTGCAACGGCTGAGAGCTGTTATATATAGTAATCCAGAAAAGAACTGGACTGTTCCGGAGATGGCAAAGTATTGCAATCTAAGCTCTTCATATCTCCAGACTTTATATAAACAGGCCTTCCATACCACTTGTATCAATGACGTGATCAACAGTAAGATGCAACAGGCAAAAAGTTTGTTGGTTATGACAAAGTATACAGTAAAGGAAATTGCATTTCGTTGTGGTTATCAGAATGTTGAATATTTTATGAGGCAGTTTAAAAAGTACACAGGTCATACACCTACAGAATACCGCAGTTTTGATTATAGTAAAGAATATTAAAAGCAAGATCCATATACCCTTTTCATAAGTTGTTCATCCATGCGAATAATTAGTGGGGTTCCATGAATATACATATTATAGGATTGGAACCAGCCAGAACATAAAGGATTGACTATGTTCCAAGCATGATGATTACATAAAGAACAACTTGATTTGGAGGAGCTATGTATGGATAGAATGCGGACAATCGTTATTGTTCTGGCCATTATATTATGTTTCAGTATATTTGTGGTCTGCTATCGTAAAAATCGTGATATCGCCTTAACAACAACGGATACCGGTTCTAATTATACGGTATACCTAATTACCATTGATAAGATGGATCAGTTTTGGTCTTACCTGGATGATGGTGCTTCGACGATGGCCGAGTTGTTGGGAATTAACTACATATGGGAGGCTCCGGAACAAAAAAATGATGCAAGACAAATCGAGCTAATCTATGAAGCAGTGGAAAATGGCGCAGATTTAATTATGCTTGCAGCGGGGGATCCGATGAGTCTTAATAGAGCCATAGAGGATGCGAAAGCCCTTAGTGTCAACGTCATTTATGTTGATACCCCTGCGGATGAGGAAGCAATCACAACGCTGGCAACCGACAATTATAGTGCGGGAGCTATTGCAGGTGAAGCAATGATAGAGGAATTGGAGTCTCTTGGAATTCAGACTGGCTCAATCGGAATCATTGGTGTTAGTACCAACACATCTTCAACTCTAAATCGGGAAAATGGTTTTCGTCAAACGATTGAAGAGGATGGAAGATATATTCTATTAAATACGGTATATATGAACGGAGATCCTATCTTGTCTGAGGAAGCAGCCACCTCATTTATTATTAATAATCCAGAGCTAGTGGGGATGTTTGGTACAAATGAAGGATCTACCATAGGTGTTGGCAATGCAATTATGAAAAACAACACACAAATGGTTGGAATTGGTTTTGATCGTACGGATAGAACGATGGAGTTAATCCGAAATGGAAGTCTTGATGTGGTCATGGCCCAGAATCCATTTACTATGGGGTATCTAGGAATGGCTCAGGCTTATGCGGCACTTAGCGGACTTGATACCGGACCGGAGCAGATAAATACCGGAATCTCGATACTTCGGAGAAGAAATTAATCTTCTGTAGGTTATAATAAGAGAGTTGTAGTAATAGAGATTTGTAGTAATAGAGATTTAAAGTAAGAGAGATTTGTAGTAAATAGAGATTTAAAGTAAGAGAGATTTGTAATAACAGAGTTTATAGTAACAAAGATTTGTATCAATAAAGATTAGTAATAAGAGAGAAATAACAATAGCATCATGAATACATATTTTATTCATAATGTGTTACATAATATTAGAGTATACTGGCTAGCGCTGAAAATAGTAGCTGGCCATTTTTTCTTTACCTTGACAACCCATAGTATTATATTATAAGATGGATTGGTTTTATAAATGAATTGGAGGATTTATTTTGGCAGATTATTCAAAGGAAATAAAGAAAAGGCGGACCTTTGCAATTATATCGCATCCGGATGCTGGCAAGACCACATTGACGGAAAAGTTACTGCTATATGGCGGTGCGATTAATCTAGCTGGCTCCGTAAAGGCAAAGAAGACCCAGAGGCATGCCGTATCGGATTGGATGGAGATAGAGAAACAGCGTGGTATCTCAGTAACCTCCTCTGTAATGCAATTTAATTATAAAGATTATTGTATTAATATATTAGATACTCCGGGCCATCAGGATTTCTCGGAGGATACGTACCGTACGCTAATGGCAGCGGATTCTGCTGTTATGGTAATTGATGCTTCCAAGGGTGTGGAAAGTCAGACGGAAAAGCTTTTTAAAGTCTGTGTTATGAGAAATATACCTATTTTTACTTTTATCAATAAATTAGATCGTGAATCCCGTGATACCTTTGAGCTTCTTGATGAAATCGAATCGGTTCTAGGAATTAGCACATGTCCTATGAATTGGCCAATTGGATCCGGTAAGAATTTCAAAGGGGTATATGATAGGGAGACAAAGCACATCAGCCGTTTTTATGCGGCGAATAACGGACAAAAGGAAGTCGAAAACATCGAGGTAGACCTGGGAGATCCCAGTCTGGATGACTTGATTGGGAAGGACAACCATCAACGTCTGGCAGAGGAAATCGAACTAATCGATGGAGCCAGCAGTGAATTTGACATAGACAAGGTATTACAAGGAAAGCTAACACCGGTTTTCTTTGGCTCAGCCTTAACGAATTTTGGAGTAGAGACTTTCTTGAAACACTATCTTGCGATGACGACCTCGCCCTTGCCAAGAAAATCCTCGATAGGGGAAATTGATCCTTTATCCAACGATTTTTCTGCCTTTGTATTTAAGATACAGGCAAACATGAATAAGGCTCATAGAGACCGGATTGCCTTTATGAGAATATGTTCCGGCAAATTTACAGCGGGTATGGAAGTAAATCATGTCCAGGGTAACCGTAAAATCAGACTAAGCCAGCCACAGCAGCTGATGGCTCAGGAAAGAAAGATTATCGAGGAAGCATACGCTGGTGATATTATCGGTGTATTTGATCCGGGCATTTTCTCCATCGGAGATACCCTCTGTGGCACAGATACAACATTTAACTATGAAGGCATACCTACCTTCTCACCAGAGCATTTTGCCAAGGTGCGGCAGGTGGATACGATGAAGAGAAAGCAATTTGTTAAGGGTATTAACCAGATTGCTCAGGAGGGTGCTATTCAGATTTTCCAGGAGTTTAATACTGGAATGGAAGAAATAATTGTCGGAGTGGTAGGTACCCTACAGTTCGATGTCTTAAAGTATCGCCTGGAATCCGAGTATGGAGTGGAGATACGTCTAGATCTCCTTCCCTACGAATTTATTCGCTGGATTGAAAATAAGGACATAGATGTAAGTAAGCTAGGAGTATCCTCCGATACAAAGAAGGTCAAGGATCTGAAGGGGAATCCTCTGTTGTTATTTGTTAATCGATGGAGTATTCAGATGGCTATGGAGCGCAATAAAGGATTGGTATTATCCGAATTTGGACGAGTATAGGAGATAAATAGTAAAAAACTTCCATACTATGGATGATAAGGTTGGATATCAATGATTCTATGCTTTATCACTTTAGGTGTTTAAATTAGCAAAGAAAAACTTGACATTGATCGACATACCATTTATAATTACCTCATTAAACCTATGATGTGGAGATCAAACTGTAAGGGCTCCTACAGAGAGCGGGTAGTGCTGAGAACCCGTGGAAAGCTGTACAGCAAATGGACCATGGAGGGCGAGGTGAACGATGGGCAACCATCCATTAACTGAGACGTAGTTGGCGTTAACAACAGAGAATGTGTTAGCATTTTCGTAGAGAGGATTTATTATTTCCTAAAATAAAGGGAGTAGTGAATCAAATAAGGTGGCACCGCAGATATTATCTGCCCTTATATTATAAGGGCAGTTTTTTTGTATTCTTTTTTGATCAAGAAAAGATCAAAGAGAGTGGCGAAGTCCCCGATGCGACGCAGACTCAATGGCGAAATTATCAATTTTATTTCATCATTAGGAGGAAAAAACTATGAAAAAATCAATTGCTTTATTACTTATGACCATGATGGTGTTTGGCATCTTTACCGCCTGTTCAAGTACGGAGAAGAAGGAAGATGGCACCAAGTTAGCATCTGACGTTAATAGTGATGCTGTAACAGACAATAGTACAGAAAAAAACAATGAGAACAATTCAGAAAACATTAATAAAGAGCCCTTTCGAATTGGAATTATCCAACCAGTGGATCATCCATCACTCAACCAGATCAGAGAAACAATTATATCGGAGCTGAAGGCTCAGGGCTATGGCGAGGATGAGATTATCATTGATTTACAGAATGCCAATGGTGATACCAGTCTCTTACCTACGATCTACCAGAACCTAATTAGTAATGATGTCGATTTGCTTATCCCAATCGCTACATCCACAGCTCAAGCAGCTTTTGCTTCTACAACAACGATTCCAATCGTTTTTTCTGCAGTAAGTAATCCTGTGGAAGCTGGACTGGTGCCTGCCCTTGATTCTACAACTGGAAATGTAACCGGAGTATCTGATTATATTGCAGTTGAAGATATCTTTGCTCTTGCCATGGAATTGACTCCAGAGGTTAAAACCTTTGGCTTTATCTATAACACTAGTGAGATAAATTCGGTTGCCGGTGTGGAAAGAGCAAAGGCCTATTGTAAAGACAACGGTCTGGCTTATAAGGAAGCTACAGTTACGGCTACCTCGGAGCTTCAACAGGCAGCTACTTCATTAATCGGAGACATCGATGCATTCTTTACACCAATTGATAATACCGTGGCTTCCGCCATGCCGACCTATGCTCAGATAGCCAATGATGCGAACTTGCCGATCTATGTAAGTGCTGATTCTATGGTAATTGATGGAGGTCTGGCAACGGTTGGAATCGATTATACAGTACTCGGAAGACAGACAGCTCAGATGGCCATTCGCATTATGAATGGAGAAACAGTAGAGGAAAACCCCGTAGAACAGATCGCGGAATATGCCAAAATGATAAATATGAAAACAGCGAAGCTGTTAGATATTACTGTACCTGAGAACATTCAAGATGAATTTGTTATTTTAGCAGAGTAATAGGAAGCTAGGAATAGAAAGCT
>CAYMLE010000009.1:9194-34020 GCA_964391115.1 uncultured Herbinix sp.
GGAATAGAAAGCTTCAGTGTCAAAAGTCATAAAATCGAATGAATATTGCATTTCTTACAAAGCAATATTCAGAAAGGGGAATTATATGTCAATGCTGATTATCAGCTCTATACAGCTAGGGCTATTATATGCCGTTATGGCCATGGGAGTATATATCACCTTCCGAATTCTAAACCTTCCAGATATGACAACGGATGGAAGTTTTGTCTTGGGCATGGCTGTCTCAGCTATTCTGACGGTTAGCGGACACCCTTACCTGGCACTGTTAGCAGCAGCATTGTTTGGTGGATTGGCTGGATTCACAACAGGATTTCTTCAGACGAAGATCAAAATACATGCCATTCTCTCCGGCATTTTAGTAATGACCTCCTTATATACAGTTAATATTGGTATTATGGATGGAAAATCAAATATTTCTTTAGCTGGCAAGCCCTCTATCTTCATAAATTTAGAGGGCTGGTTGAAGAATACGATTTATCGCTTCCGAGTGTTTGCACAGGGAGGAGAACAGGGATTATCGGAAGAAACAAAGCAGTCTATCATCAAAGAAATACAGGTGTTTACCGTAAAATACAGTCTAGGTAAGACCCTGGTAGCTATCATTTTCTGTATTGCTCTGTTTGTAGTATTAGCTATATTTTTTAAGACAAAGCTAGGGTTGGCAATCAGGGCAACCGGTGATAATGAGGAGATGGTTCGTTCCTCTTCCATTAATGCGGATCTGATGAAATGCATCGGATTAGCACTTGGCAACTCCTGTATAGCCCTTTCCGGTGCTCTGATATCTCAATATCAGATGTTTTCTGATGTGAATTCAGGCAGTGGTATCGTAGTTAGTGGTTTAGCCTCTGTCATCATCGGAGAAGCCATATTTGGAAAGCGTTCAGTAACGGTTGGCATACTGTCAGTAGCTACAGGATCAATCATATATCGTATCATTATTGCCTTAGCCTTAAAGTATAATATATTCCCAACCTATGCACTGAAGCTGGTATCTTCCATCATCGTTGCACTGGCACTGGCTTTACCGACGATTATGATAAAGCTAAAGCAAGGCAAGCATAGAAGGGAGGCGAATGTATATGTTGAGAATAACAAATGTCAGTAAAACCTTCTTTCCGGGAACCGTAAATGAGAAGAGGGCTTTAAAATCCATACATCTAGAACTAAATGAGGGAGATTTTGTAACTATCATTGGTTCCAATGGAGCAGGAAAATCGACTTTGTTTAATGCAATTAGCGGTTCCTTTTATGTGGACTGCGGAACGATTATGCTAAATGATAAAGATATCTCCAATCGTCCCGATTATAAACGTTCTTATGATATTGGTCGACTAATGCAGGACCCAATGAAGGGGACTGCACCCACAATGACGATTGAGGAGAATCTGGCTCTTGCCTATACCCGCAAATCAGGAAGAAGTTTTTTCGCGCTACACAAGAAAAATTCTACTTATTTTAGAGAAATTCTCAGTACCTTGGGCCTGGGCCTGGAAGACCGGATGAAGACAAAAGTAGGACATCTCTCGGGAGGACAGAGGCAGGCAGTAACACTACTCATGTGTACCATTGCATCCCCAAAGCTCTTGCTTTTGGATGAGCATACGGCTGCCCTGGATCCTGCTACAGCCCAGAAGATTCTAGCAATCACCATGGACATAGTATCTGCATCAAAGATTACTACAATGATGATTACCCATGATATGAAGGCTGCTCTATCCTTAGGAAACCGAACAATTATGATGGATGACGGTGAAATCATAATGGATATCCATGGAGAAGAACGGGATAAGATGACGGTCGACGAACTGCTGACCTATTATTCTAGGGAGAGAAAGAAGCAGCTAAGCAATGACCGAATGCTACTATCGTGAGGATAAATTGAATAACTTACTATTTCACTTGAAAATAAATCCACCATGTTATAGTATTATTGTATATCTGTGGCAATAATATTGTAATAGAGGAGGCTGGAAGGATGTCCAGTTATGACGGTAAAAAAACACTTTTAATAATGAATCCAATTGCTGGCAAGACCCATGGGAAAGCCAGCCTTTATAGGGTTGTAGATTTATTCAATAATAATGGCTATGAAGTCACACTACTTAACACTGCCTATAAGGGTCATGCTACCGAATTGGTACAGGAGCATGGGGGTGGATATGAATTAATCGTATGCTGTGGTGGCGATGGAACCTTGAATGAAGTGGTATCCGGGATGATGCGAAAAGGCTTAAAACAACCGTTGGGATATATCCCTGCAGGAACCACCAATGATTTTGCTAGTAGCCTGAAGCTTTCATATAATATTGAAAAGGCTGCAAATGCAATTATGAATGGTATGAAACGAAATCTAGATATCGGTTTCTTTATGGAATCTAGATATTTTAATTATATTGCCTCCTTCGGGGCATTTACCAACAGTTCTTATTCAACTCCTCAAGCCTCTAAGAACACGATTGGGCACCTGGCCTATGTTCTGGAAGGGGTCAAGGATATTCCAAATATTCGTCCTTATCATATCAGGATTGAGGCAGATGGTAATGTCTATGAGGATGATTATATTTTCGGTGCTGTTAGTAATTCAATCTCGATCGGAGGATTGGTGAAGCTAGATACCAACCAGGTGGATTTGAATGACGGTTTGTTTGAAATTATCTTAATAAAGAATCCGAAGACTCCTTTGGAGCTTAGTAGGATTTTACGGGCTTTGACAAGGAAAGAATATAATGATAAGATGATCGATTTCATAAAGGTACCTGAGGCAGTATTCTATATGGAGAAGCAGATTCCGTGGTCCATCGATGGGGAGTATGAAGCAGGCGGCAAGGAAATTCGAGTTCGTAATATTCAGGATGCGATAACCCTGATATCCTGATGCTTTTATATACTTTATATGGAGCAAGAGTATGTTGATTTATGTGAATTCTATCTATTTGTGAGTTGAGCATTCTGTTTTATAACAGAGTGGGTCATAGTAAGGGAGGCCGGTTTATGAGAAAAGTAAAGATTGGTATTATCGGCTGCGGTGTCATTAGTCATACCTATATATCTAATATACAGACCATGTTTCCCAGACTTGTAATTGTGGCATGTTCCGCCACCACCCTGGAAAAAGCTAAGTCTGTGGCAACTAAGTATGGAATACCAAAGCCCTGTACAACGGAGGATTTATTAAAAGATCCAGAGATTGAAATTGTAATCAACCTTACAACCCCAGCAGTTCATACACAAATTAATCGTAAGATAATTGAGGCCGGCAAACATTTATATTGTGAGAAGCCCTTTGCCTTAAGTATGGAGGAAACAAAGGAAATCCTTGATTTAGCAAAAAGGAATGGATGTATGGTTGGTTGTGCTCCTGAAACCTTTTTAGGGGCAGGACTACAAACCTGTAGAAAAGCTTTGGATGAAGGCTGGATTGGTAAGCCAGTTATGTTTACCGCCAATATGACCAGCTACGGAACGGAAACCTGGCATGCAAATCCTGAATTCTATTATAAAAAAGGAGCAGGCCCCATGCTGGATATGGGACCCTATTATCTTACGGCTCTGGTAGCATTATTCGGACCGATTGCGCGTACAGCAAGCTTTTCCAGTATTGGTAATGCGACCAGGACCATATATAGCAGCCCTTTAAGAGGAAGCGAGATTGATGTGGAGGTTCCAACCTCCTATACTGGCATCCTTCAGTTTGCCAATGGAATACACGGTAATATCAATATGAGCTTTGATGTCTGGCATTCGAATTTACCAAAGCTAGAGATCTACGGAACGGAAGGAACTTTATTTGTTCCAGATCCGAATATGTTTGGCGGTAAGCTTAAGATATTCCGGAAGGAGAAGGTTTTGGACTCCTTAAACCAGAAGCATTACCAAGGAGCCGAACGGCCCTTTTCCACAGCCTATGAGGACCTTCAAGAGTTACCACAGGTCTATGAAGAGCCTTTGGAATATATGAGAGGTTTGGGTGTATTAGATATGGCCTTTGCCCTTATTAATGGACGAAAGCACCGGACCTCTGAGGATTTAGTATGTCATGTGACGGAAGCCTTATTAAGCTTTGATGAGGCGGTGGATCATAACATAATCTACGAAATGAAATCGACCTGTGAACGACCAGCCCCGCTTCCTATGGGGTTAAAATTTGGTGAAATGGACTAAATAATCCTTGTTTTATTCATTTTTTCTTGTCTTATTTATTAAAAAAGGTTATACTAAAAACAAATTTTGGACATGTAGTCCGATATGTGAAGAAGGAGTTGCACCTATGAACAATCAGAAAAATGATGATGACTTAGAACATTGTTCGGACGATCCTAAGGATACACCCAATTCCATATCTATAGAAGAGAGTGTTAGTGTGCCTGATCATGAGATTGATAGTTTGATCATAAGTGGTTTTTTGGATGAAGGAAGCTATGAAGAAGAAGAAAATAGAATTTGTGAATCCTTAAAGCATCAGATAACAGCGGAATTAGAGGAGCTTTCAGCTACCTCCGGTCAGATGCCTCAGGAGAAGGAAAGAAAAAGCTCCCGAAATATAAAGCGTGTACTCCTCGTTTTATCAATCTTCCTAGGGGTTATTCTATTATCGGCAGCCTGGCTTATTGGTACTAAAAGTGGGCGGAGCATTATCTACCGAATCGCTGGTGATTATATTTATGATAAAACAGATAAGGATGAACATATTGTAGCTTCAGCAGAGGTCAAGGAAGAGATCGTTCAACAGGATGATCCAGAAGAGATAACTGTAAAACCGGACATCCTTCCGGTGGAAGTTATTACACCAATACCTAGAAGTGAGGATTATGTTACTAATTTCCTTGTTTTCGGTGTTGAGGAGATAGAACACGCAAAAAATACCGATACCATTATGTTGGCTTCACTGAATCGGAAGGATAGTACAATTAAGTTAACCTCTCTGCTTCGGGATATCTACATAGAGTCAGCTAGTAATGGACCGAAAAAATTAAATGCAATCTATGCTTCATCTGGAGCTACTGGTTTGATTGAAGCAGTGGAACAGAATTTCTTGATAAAGATTGATGGATATGCCTACATAAACTTCGAAGCCTTTGAAGAAATCGTCGATTATCTGGGCGGAATTCCTATTGAATTGGGTGAGGCAGAGGCTCATTATCTTAATACAACCAATTATATTTCTGAGAAAGCTAACCGTAATGTAACACCAGGATGGAATGACTTAAACGGGAATCAAGCACTGGGATATTGTAGGGTTCGTAGAGTTGAAACTCTGGGTGGCGCCAACGATGATTATGGTCGCACACTTCGGCAAAGAAGAGTGATGAATGCACTGTTTAATCGTTATAAATCAAAGAATATATTTGATTTAATTAAGATAACAGATTTCTGCTTGGGATATGTGAAGACAAACCTGACCAGAGACCAAATTGAAGCCGCGCTAGAGACTATCGTTGAAAACCGTATTACCAGTATGAAGCACCAAGGAAATGGAATGAAATTGATGATCCCCTAGTACTGGATTGGCAGGCGAATATCATGGAATTGTATCAATTCATATATCTCGATACAGAGGAAGAGGCTAAACAAGCTATGGTACCCGCGCTGTCTGAGGTATTAATAAAAGAGTAAAGGTTATACAATACCTGTATAATTTATAAAGTTAATATATTGACAAAAACAAGGTCTATAAGATATCATTAATGATCATAAGGGCAATGGCGTACCGGTAATAGTACTTCTATGCCCTTTTTTTGTATGAGGATAAAAAAGAATAGGAGTGATGGGAATGAGGCATTATACGAAGCAGGATATCATCCGTATGGTTGAGGAGGATGATGTAGAATTCATACGACTGCAATTTACCGATATGTTCGGTAATTTAAAGAATTTGGCAGTTACCACTAGCCAATTGGAAAAGGTATTAAACAATGAATGTATGTTTGATGGATCCTCCATTGAAGGCTTTGTGAGGATCGAAGAGTCTGATATGTATCTATATCCGAATCTGGATACCTATGTAACCTTTCCCTGGAGACCACAGCAGGGTAAGGTAGCGAGGTTGATTTGTGATGTATATGGGTTGGACGGAAAGCCGTTCCATGGTGATCCCAGATACATTCTTAAAAAGACAATTCAAGAGGCTACTGATATGGGTTATACTTTTGATGTTGGGCCAGAGCTTGAATTCTTTCTATTTCATACAGAAGAAAATGGACAGCCTACTACCACATCCCATGAGCGAGCTGGTTATTTTGACCTTGGTCCCTTGGATCTTGGCGAAAATGCCAGAAGAGATATGGTTTTAACTCTGGAGGATATGGGAATTAGTGTAGAGGCTTCCCATCATGAGGTTGCCCCAGCACAGCATGAAATCGATATTAAATATGATAATGCTCTGACCACAGCGGACAACATCATGACCTTCAAGCTGGTTGTTCGTACGATTGCGAAACGCCATGGTCTCCATGCCACCTTTATGCCGAAGCCAAAATACGGCGAGGATGGTTCGGGGATGCATGTTAATATGTCTCTTAAGAAGGACGGCAAAAATATATTTGATGATCCAAGTGGAAAATTGGGTCTTAGCAAAGAAGCCTATCATTTCATCGCAGGTATCATGAAGCATATGAAGGGAATGGCCGCAATAACGAACCCTTTGGTTAATTCCTACAAGCGCCTGGTTCCTAATTTTGAAGCACCGGCTTATATTGCCTGGTCTGCCTCCAATCGAAGCCCTCTGATACGGATACCATCCGGTAGAGGAAGCGGAGCAAGATTGGAGTTGCGGTGCCCGGATCCTTCGGCTAACCCTTATTTGACCTTGGCTGTATGCCTGGCAGCAGGCCTGGATGGTATTAAGAATGAATTAGTGCCTCCGGCTAGTGTAGATCGTAATGTCTTTGACCTAACTTACGAAGAACGGTCAACGTTGGGAATTGATAGTCTCCCTGAGAATTTATATGAAGCTGTCTTAGCCTTAGAGGAAAGTGAATTTATTAGGAATATTTTGGGTGAACATCTTAGTAGAAAGTATATTGAGGCAAAGAAAGCGGAATGGTATTTGTATCGTACCCAAGTTACGCAATGGGAAATTGACCAATACCTGCATCGGATTTAGCTGTCTCATCTCTCTTGTCTGCGTGTAAGCAATATGAGAAAGGAGGTGAACAGATTTGTTTCGCATAATTGTTGGTTTTCCTAAGCAAAACGATGCACTCAGTATACAAAGGGTCCTGCAGCAGCAGGGGTTCCAGGTATCCCCTCCCTGTACCCTGGGAGCCCAAATTGTTTCTATGGTAAATAATCTTGACGAAGGCATCGTAGTCTGCGGTTATCGGTTTTCGGATATGCACTATAGTGAGCTAAATAGCTATTTGCCAAAAGGGTTTGAGATGCTGCTTGTAGCTTCACCTGATAAGCTTGAGTATGCCCAAGATAATAACATAGTCTGTTTGCCTATGCCGATCAAGCCCCAGGAATTAATGAATACATTGAATATGATGACCTATCAGTATCAACGCAAAAAGAAAAAGGAAAAGGAAAAACCAAAGATAAGAACAGAAGAAGAAAAGGCTCTAATTCAAAGAGCAAAGAAGGTTTTAATGGACCGGAATAATATGAGTGAGGAGGAGGCCCATAGATATCTACAAAAATGTAGTATGGATGCAGGGACGAATCTGTACGAAATGGCGGAGATGGTTTTGAAGATGTTATGTCCATAAAAACCTTTACCCATTGGCAAATATTTGATATAATTGATTTAAGCAGAGTGTCATAAGTCTGAGATAGTCTTAGCCATGGAGTGGCGTGCTCCATGTCGATGATTTCTGATTTATGGCACTTAATTTATAAATCACCTAGAATAACATATTTGGGCCATCCGCTTCGGTACAGTATTGTTGTTCCTAGAGCATTTGTAATTTATGAGTTTTGCGATTATTTATAAATCATATACTAATAAAAAGGAGTTCCTTATGAAGTTTACAAAAATGCAAGGCTGTGGTAATGATTATGTCTATGTTGATTGCACAAAGGAATTAATTGACCATATACCCGAAACAGCGATAAAAGTCAGTGAAAGGCATTTTGGCATTGGTTCTGATGGATTAATATTAATTCGTCCCTCCGAGGTGGCGGACTTTTTTATGGATATGTATAATAACGATGGTTCCAGAGGGAAAATGTGCGGAAACGGAATACGCTGTGTAGCAAAGTATGTCTTTGATTATGGTTTGACGGACAAAAAGCAGCTTACCATCGAAACCTTAAGTGGAATAAAAAAGGTAGAATTAATCATAGAGAAGGATAAGGTAATCAGTGTTACTGTGGATATGGGGAGTCCAGTGCTTACCCCTTCCTTAATTCCTGTGGTTTCTAATAAAGAGCAAATGGTGAATGAGCCAATCACAATCAATGAAACGGAGTACCGAATTACTTGTATCTCCATGGGTAATCCCCATGCAGTGGTATTTGTTGAGGATACGAAGCAAGTTCCCTTAGAAGAAATTGGTCCATTATTTGAAAACCATGAATATTTCCCCGATCGCGTCAATACGGAGTTCGTTCATGTCTCATCCCGAAATAAAATTGAAATGAGGGTTTGGGAACGGGGATCAGGTGAAACCTTAGCTTGTGGTACCGGTGCCTGTGCCAGTGTTATGGCCTGCATCCTAAATGGATATACGGACAAGGAGGTAACGGTTTCCTTACTTGGAGGAGAACTAGAAATTCGGTATGATGAACAAGCAAATACAATATTTATGACCGGACCTGCAGTAACGGTATTTGATGGAGAACTTTTTGTTTAAAATTTGCTTTTTAGGAAAGCATTTTGATATCGTTATTGTAAATAATTATATTTATAGTATAAAAAATTAGTGCGAAAAATCTAAATTTTTCACGTAGGGATTTGTTATGCAGATCCCTACAAAAATTGTGACGATGCCCAAATTCGCAGTGTTTCGGCAGAATGGAGGTTTATATGATATATCCACAGGGATTAACAAAAGGGAGTACCATTGGCGTTACTGCAACCTCAGCCGGTTGTAGCTCCAATGCTGATTTTGCAGCCCTTGACAATGCAATCAAACAGTTTAATCAAAAAGGTTATCCCGTAATAGTTACAGATAACGTCAGAACTTGCCAGAAGGGAAGAAGCTCAGATGGACCAACCAGAGCCAGGGAGCTGATGCAGTTGTTTGATAATCAGGAGGTTCAGGCTATTATAGCGGCCCATGGAGGAGATTTTCTGGTAGAGATGCTGCCCTACCTGGATTTTGAGCGAATGAAACAGAATCCAACGTGGGTTCAGGGCTACTCCGATATAACTGGATTAACCTTTACCCTTACCACGAATTTGGATATGGCGACGATCTATTCCTATAACTTTGGCACCTTTGGAATGGAGTCTTGGCATAAATCCTTGTCAGACTGCCTGAAGCTTCTGAAAGGGGAGAAGGTAAAACAGGAGAGTTTTGATCTTTATCAGGATGGTTATGTGGAGAAGATTACCGGTATAGAGGAATTTGTTCTTGAGAAGAAGGTACAGTGGAGAAACCTCCCCGCCGCATCGCAAGCCAATCAAGCGGATATCACTTTAAGAGGTAGGGCTCTGGGGGGATGTCTTGATGTCATCTTGAATTTAGTTGGAACGAAATATGATAAAACCTTAGAATTTGTTCATAAATATAAACATGATAAAATAGTATGGTTTCTAGAAAGCTTTGACCTCAGCGGGGAAGATATGATTCGTGGCTTATGGCAGCTGAAGGAGGCCGGCTGGTTCGAATATGCCGCCGGATTTATGTTTGGGAGACCAGCAATGTATCGAACCGATACGGATACCACCTATGAAGAAGCGGTTAAGTCTGTTCTGGGTGAACTGGATGTACCGATTATTCTGGAGGCAGATATCGGGCATAAGCCACCTCAGTGCGCCATGATAAATGGTGCTCTTACAGAGATACGAAGTAGTGGAGGCAAGGGAAGTATCAATTTTGAACGAAGGTAGGGAAATTGGTGATTATGGAAAATCAAACGGTTGACGAAAATAATGAGGATAGTAAAGGTGCGATAGGACGAGATGGAACTCTCGGCAGTAAGAAAAAACAAGATAAAAATCTCGGTAGTAAGGAAGAACGAGATAAAAATCTTGGCAGTGAAGGAAAGCGAGATGATAATCTCGGCCGTGAGGAAATCGAGGATAAGACGACAGATAAAGCCAACACATTTTCCGATATAAAGAAACTAGAATTTATCTCACCTAAATGGGTGAAGCGTATAATTGACCGATGTAAATCAAGTTTATCATTTCTACCAATATCAAAAAAACAAGAACAGAAGGATAACCAGCCTTATGTTACATTGATATACTTTCTTAGTACTTTTATTTATTTGGAACTAATCGTTCATCTCATTATTTTTAGATCGATTGATGCTAAGTTGATATATCCAATATTGTTTGCTCTACCGATGGGGTTATTGACGACCTTTCTTACCGGTTTCTTTTCTAGCAAGATAAATAAAACCATCCTATGGTTTCTCGCAAGCATAACTTGCCTATTATTTGGCTTACAGCTGGTTTATTATGATGTCTTTAAGATGTTTTTCTCATTCCAGTCCCTTGGCATGGCTGACGATGCAATAAATGAGTTTAGTGCCGAGGCAAGCAAGGCTATTTGGAATAATATATTTGGTCTATTTCTAGTGTTTCTGCCATTACCTACTTTGGGTTGGGTATTGCGTAAGCATAAGTTGGTAGAACGAAGGACATTAGGTGAACAGGGAATCTTGTTTGCGACTGCATTTGGAGTTCATCTTCTGGCAATGTTAGCATTATTATTATTTGGTAAAGGGGATTATACTCCTTACGACTTATATTATAAAACAAAGGTACCTGAGCTTAGTGGAAAGCAATTGGGGATTATAACCCTGACCCGATTTGATCTGGGTAAAATAGTAAAGGGAGAGGATGGCCTAATCTTAGCAGATATGGATGCCCTATCCTGGAGTGTGGCATCGGAACCGACTAATTTTCCAAGTCCGATTCCTGAGATTACAGTCGTGCCCAAGCCGGAGAATACCGACACGATGCCGACCGATGCCAATCCCACACCAGTTCCATCCCCAACGCCAATCCCAATCGACACTTCACCAAACATATTGACGATTGATTTTGCTTCCCTGGCGGAGCAGGAAGAGAACGAAACCATCCGTACCCTTCACAATTATTTTGATTCCGTTACACCGACTGCTAAGAACGAGTACACGGGGATGTTTCAGGGATATAATCTGATAATGATTACAGCGGAGGGATTCTCTCCTTATGCTGTCCATGAAGAAAAAACGCCAACCCTCTATCGACTGACTAGGGAAGGCTTTGTATTTAATAATTTTTATACTGCCTTATGGCAGACTAGTACCAGTGATGGAGAGTATGTTGCTATGAATGGTCTGATACCGGTGGGTACCAGAAGCATGTTTCATTCCAGAAACAATTTGATGCCCTTTGCCCTAGGGAATCAGTTTCGGCTTCTGGGTGTGGATAGTAAGGCATATCATAATCATACCTACACCTATTACCAGAGGAATGAAACTCATCCGAATTTGGGATATCAGTTTACCGGTGTCGGGAATGGATTAATTTTAGAATCCGATGTATGGCCAGAATCTGATCTGGAAATGGTAAAAAATACGGTGGATCTGTTTGCGAAAGAAGAACCCTTTCACGTATATTATTTAACCGTCAGTGGTCATATGAACTATTCCTTCGTTGGGAATAGTATGGCATATAAAAACAAAGCCTTGGTTGAGGATTTGCCCTATTCCTCAAGTAGCAAGGCCTATATCGCTACTCAGATTGAGTTGGACCGAGCTCTGGAGCTTTTGATTCAAAAACTAGAAGAATACGGTGTAGCAGATAAAACTGTCATTGCCCTAAGTGCTGACCATTACCCATATGGTTGGGATAAGGAAAATATTGATGAATTGGCTGGCCATGAGGTTGATCCCAGATTCGAGATTTATCGGAATCATTTTATATTATGGAATCCGGCCATGAAAGAAAATATCATCATAGAGGAACCCTGCTCCAGCCTAGATATCCTGCCTACCTTATCCAATCTCTTTGGAATACCTTATGATTCCAGACTCCTTATGGGACAGGATATTCTCTCCGATGCGATGCCCTTGGTAATCCTGAATAACCGTAGTTTTATTACGGATAAAGTTATGTATCATTCGGAGACCGGTGAGGTTATTAAGTTGATCGATGAAGACCTACCGGAGGATTATATTTCAAATCTAAATAAAGTGGTAAAGAATAAATTTGCCGTTTCTCAGACAATTTTGAAGAAGGATTATTACCGATATGTGTTCCCGAATTATCCAGAGGGATTTACGGAAATTAAGGACACCTGGGAATAAATATCAAGAATGCGATTTGCAATTTGCCTTACAATGTACACATCATACAGAACTTTTTAATGTAGCATGGCCTCATGATTTTATAATCTAATTTAATTTAATTTAATATTTTACTTGCAATCGGTATATAATATATGATAATATGAGTCAACGACAAAGGTGTTGGGCAAAGAAATGAGCGACATCTTTGTTTTTTTATAAACAATAGTGAGGGCTTTCATTGCTGATATGGCCCAAGGAACTTAAAGAGTCAACATAGCATATAGATAAATCTATAACTTAATATCAGAATCGGCTAAGAAAGAGACTTTATTATACGGAATAACTTATCGACAGGAAGAGCGTGTCACCGACTGAGAGCATGCTTATAGTGATAGGTATAATACGGAACACTCTGGAGCCCACGGATTGAACCATTAGTAGGTTCGTGCGCAGCATGCGTTATCATGCAGGATTGACTATGGAATAGCCTTGTGCCTACCATAGGAATCCATGAGGAGGAGGGCTATGCCCTCACAGCGGGTGGTACCGCGGGAAGACCTTAGCAGCCAATTAGGCTGGCTTATGCGTATATCTCGTCCCGGTGAATTAAGATAATATGTCTTAATTCGCCGGGACTTTTTTTGTTTGTTATAGGTGCCTTCTAAGGCGAGGACAGAGAGAAATCTCACTTGTATAGGTATAACAAGTGGGAGATAGTGAGCACAATGCTTGTCGATTAAACAAGCGTGTTAATATATATAAAATATGAATAGGAGGATGGTTTTATGGATTTTGTAACAGGAGTAACACAGAAAAACACAGTGGAGATTGGTGAAATCTTAAATAATGGCTTAAAAGGGACTGTTAAGATTAATGGAGCCATCCACACAATTCGCTTCATGGGAGAGCTAACCTTTATCCTTGTACGCAATAGGGAAGGCCTGATCCAATGCATCCATGAAGTCGATGGGATTGGCTGTAACCCAAAGGTCTTAAGGGAGGGAATGACTGTAACTGTCACTGGAGAGCTCAGGGCAGAGGAACGGGCACCTCATGGGTTCGAGATATGTATGAGTGATTTCACGATATTATCCTCACCCAAGGAGGGGGCTATGATGCCATTGCCGATATCCAAATGGAAGATGAAGACTTCGTTGGAGACAAAACTTTCTTATCGGCCGATATCTTTGCGAAATATTCGCGAAAGAGCCATCTTTAAGTTGCAAGAGGGAATTGCTCGTGGCTTTCGGGACTTCCTATTCTCCCAGGGGTTTACTGAGATTAGAACACCAAAGCTAGTGGCTGGCAATGCAGAAGGAGGGGCAAATGTTTTTAAACTGGAGTATTTCGGTAAGAAAGCATTTCTAGCACAGAGTCCACAATTCTATAAGCAGACCATGGTCGGAGTCTATGATAGGGTTTTTGAAGCTGCTCCGGTATTTCGTGCAGAGAAGCATAACACTGCGAGACACTTGAACGAGTATACCAGTCTGGATTTTGAGATGGGGTATATCGATGGCTTTGAAGATATCATGGAGATGGAGACATTGATGCTCCGATACGTATTCCGTTTTCTGACGGAATCTTATGGAACAGAATTAAGGATTTTAGACGTTCAAGTGCCGGAGTTGGACCGTATACCCGCCCTTCGATTTGATGAAGCAAAGCAGAGGGTCGCAACCAAATACAACCGTTCCATCAAAAATCCCTATGATTTGGAGCCGGAGGAAGAGGTGCTGATTGGACGTTATGCAAAGGAGGAGTATGGTAGTGATTTTATCTTTATTACCCATTATCCCTCAAAGAAAAGGCCATTTTACGCCATGGATGACCCTACAAATCCTAAGTTTACCTTAAGCTTTGACCTGCTTTTTAAGGGGATGGAGATTACCACTGGGGGTCAAAGAATTCATGATTACGAAGAACAGGTAGCAAAGCTAATAGCCAGAGGGATGGATCCGGAGGAATTTACGAATTTCCTAATGATACACAAGCACGGGATGCCACCCCATGGAGGATTAGGTATTGGTCTGGAGCGGCTGACTATGAAGCTGTTGGAGGAACAGAATGTTAGGGAGGCTGCGATGTTTCCAAGGGATGTGTCGAGATTGGAGCCATAAAACAGTCATAGCGGATGCTGACAAAGGTGAAAAATGGTTGTATGGCTTGATTGTCTCATACAAATCATTTACATTTATATCAGAGAAATGAGATAACAGTGCGTTTAATATTACGATTTTTTATAAGAAAGGTAGGTTCTTGAAATGATGAAACAAGAGGAAACGATCCAATATGTTGCTTCTCTGGCTAAGCTCTCCCTTACAGAGGAGGAAAAGGCTAGGCTGGGCAAGGAGTTTGAACGTATCTTAGAATATATGAATACCATGGACGAACTAGATACGGAAGGAATTGAACCGATGTCCCATGTGCTTCCTGTAAAGAATGTATTCCGGGAGGATGTGATAACGAACGGGGATGATCGTGACCAGCTCTTAGTGAATGCTCCCTTTCAAAAGGATGGAAGCTTCCTGGTCCCTAAAACAGTGGAATAATCTCGGTATCAATCATGGATGGAGGTAAAGGAATGAAGGATGTTACGAAAATGACTGCCCTGGACTTGGCTAAGGCAATCAAAGATAGAAAAATATCGGTTGTCGAAGCGGTGAAAGGACAGCTAGAGACAATGAAAATAAAGGAACCGTTGCACCATGCGTATATCTCGATATTTGAAGAGGAGGCACTTGCTCAGGCTTCTCTGGTGCAAAAACGGATTGAATCAGGAGAACTGACGGATTCTCCTCTGGCGGGTGTACCTATGGCAGTGAAGGATAATATCTGTACTAAGGGGTATCGGACCACCTGTGCCTCCCAGATGCTTCATAATTTTGTTCCTACCTACGATGCCACTGTCATCGAGAAGCTGAAGCAGGCAGGAGCGGTTATCCTAGGAAAAACGAATATGGATGAGTTTGCTATGGGTAGTACAACGGAAACCTCCTTTTTTGGAGTTACCAAAAATCCTTGGGATACGAACCGGGTACCTGGAGGTTCTAGCGGAGGCTCCGCAGCAGCAGTCGCTGCCGAGGAAGCCTTTTATGCGCTGGGTTCCGATACGGGTGGTTCCATCCGACAACCAGCAGGCTATTGTGGAATCGTGGGGATAAAGCCAACCTATGGAACCGTTTCCCGGTATGGATTGATTGCCTACGCCTCCTCCCTGGATCAGATCGGGACATTGGGAAGAAATGTTTCCGATTGTACAGCTTCACTTGAGATAATCTCAGGTTATGATCCGAAGGATTCCACCACCGTTAATAAAAGGAAATACACCTATACCGATGCACTGGTGGAGGATGTGAAGGGTTTGCGGATCGGAATACCGAAGGATTACCTTGGCCGAGGCTTGGAGGAGGAGGTAAGGGTCAGTATACTAGAAGCAGCAGAAGTGTTCCGAAGGAAAGGTGCTATCGTGGAGGAATTTGACTTGTCTGCTACCGATTATGCGGTACCCTCGTATTATGTCATCGCGTGTGCGGAAGCCAGTTCGAACCTTTCTCGATATGATGGGGTGAAATACGGCTATCGTACACCGGAATATGATGGCCTTCAGGAGGTTTATGAAAAATCCAGAAGTGAGGGCTTTGGTGATGAGGTAAAACGAAGGATGATGATCGGGGCCTATGTGCTCAGCTCAGGCTACTATGATGCTTTTTATAATAAGGCCTTGAAGGTCAGAGCCTTGATTAATCAGGGCTTTGCGAAAGCCTTTGAAAACTATGATATTATCCTGGGGCCTACGGCGCCTCAGACTGCCCCTCTGCTTGGAGTTAGCCTACAAGATCCCTTGAAGATGTATTTATCCGATATTTATACGGTTTCCGTGAATCTGGCAGGGCTTCCTGCGATTAGCCTTCCTTGTGGCAAGGATGGGGAGGGATTACCGATTGGTCTTCAGCTGATCGGAAAGCATTTTGGTGAGAACGATATCATTCGGGCTGCCTATAGCTTTGAACAATCCATGACTGTCACCATGAAAGGAGTAGAAGGATGAAAACATATGAAACTGTGATTGGATTAGAGGTACATGTAGAGCTGGCTACGAAGTCCAAGATTTTCTGCTCCTGCACGACTCAGTTTGGTGGTGATCCAAATACCCATTGTTGCCCGGTTTGTACCGGTATGCCTGGTACATTACCTGTGCTGAACAGACAAGTAGTGGAGTATGCTATGGCAGCAGGACTTGCTTTGAATTGTACAATAACTAGGAAGTGTAAGTTCGACCGAAAGAATTACTTTTATCCGGATTTACCGAAAGCTTACCAGATATCTCAGCTCTATCTACCAATCTGTCGCGATGGGAGTATTGAGATTGAATCCGGTAACGGCAATAAGATCATTCATATTCATGAAATCCATATGGAGGAGGATGCTGGAAAGTTAATTCATGATCCCTGGGACGATTGTACTCTAGTGGATTATAACCGATGTGGCGTACCGTTAATTGAAATCGTAAGTGAACCAGATATGCGCTCCGCTGAGGAGGCAATCGCGTATTTGGAGAAGCTAAGATTAATTCTTCAATATCTGGGAGTATCCGATTGTAAGATGCAGGAGGGTTCCTTCCGGGCAGATATCAATCTCTCTGTAAGGGAGCTGGGTGCTCCTGAATTCGGTACCAGGACAGAGATGAAGAATATGAACTCCTTTAAAGCCATAGCCAGAGCAATCGAAGGTGAGAGAAAACGACAGATTGAGCTTTTGGAATACGGTAAACCGGTCATTCAAGAAACCAGACGTTGGGATGATAATAAAGACTCTAGCTTTGCTATGCGATCGAAGGAGGATGCAATGGACTACCGGTATTTTCCGGAACCGGACCTTCCGCCGATTGAAATTAGTGAGGATTGGATTCAAGAGATTCGCGGAAGACAGCCAGAGCTTCGGGATGAGAAAATGCTTCGGTATGAGAGGGAATTTGAGATACCCAGCTATGATGCTGCCATAATCACCGGATCCAAGGTCTTGGCCGATCTATTTGAGGAAACCGTAACCCTCTGCAGAAAACCAAAGGAGGTCGCGAATTGGCTGATTGTTGAAGCCATGAGACTTCGAAAAGAACAAGAAATAGATGTTGAAGAGATAGCCTTTGAACCTACCCATTTGGCAAAATTAATTGAGATGGTGGATGGAAACAAGATAAACCGAACCGTTGCAAAGGAAGTATTTGAGATAATATTTAAGGAGAATGTAGATCCGGAGCAATATGTAGCAAAACAAGGTTTATCTATGGTCTCCGACGAAGGCTTGCTTCGTTCCACCATATCCAAGGTATTAGAAACCAATCCTCAATCAATCGCTGATTATCGGGCTGGTAAAACAAAAGCGATGGGCTATCTAGTGGGTCAGACGATGAAGGAATTGAAAGGGAAAGCAGATCCCACAGCTGTAAATCAGATTGTGAAAGAGGTCTTAGACAGCCTATAAGAGAAAAAATAGTAATATTATGTAAATTAGATTTAGTTAAAGTTACCAGTCTTATATTGAATTACCCTCACGATTAGGTTATACTGTACACGTTAGCAAAGAAAACCCATAGGAACCAATCTATGCCATATTATAGATCAATTGTGTAATGTCATTACAATAATTGGAGGGATGATTATGAATGAGAGAAGACGGGCGAAAAGGATGCCTGTTACTTTAACACTGGATATCATGAATCTATATAGACAGGATAATATCCAGGTAACTCATATTGATGCACCGATTGATGTGGTTAATATATCAAGGACTGGAATTGGATTTCAATCCGAAAGCATTCTACCGATTGGATATTATTTTAATGCTAATATCAATCTCCTAAATGAAGAAGTACTGCATTGTGTTGTACAGATTGTCAGACAGCAACCCTTAGAAGGCAATTTGAATATGTATGGATGTGAGTTTGTCGGAATGGCTAACATATTATCCTACATATTCGATGAATATGATGAGCGATTAAAGGATGTCCAAGCCTAAGCTCGGACATCAAAGGAATATCGTTGTATACCCTCCTCCGCTCTATCCTTATCAAGAATATCCCGAATGAAATCTGGACGACTTTCACCTAGCTCTACTCTGGCTTGTAGACGATACCCTTTCTGAGAAAGAGCATGGACTAGATCGGGAAGACCATCTTTTATCATCTGATTGACCAATTTGTCATCGGTATAAAATGTGGCTTGTATCTGGCTAAGTTCCATCATGACATGAATATTTAAAGGCCCCAGTTGGGCCATATCCAAATGGAGTAATATACTTAGATTGTCCTTCCTCTCGGGAAGGGCTTTCTTTTTATTGAATATGTAAAAATCTCCATGAAAATCTCTATTTTTAATATGAATGGGTAACTGTACATAGGTAAAAAGTTCATTTAAGGATTTCATGAATTGAAGGTTATCCTGAAGGCTTCGAACCGCTTTGCTGGAGATGCTTTGCTCTTCTGTATCCGTACCTAACTTGGTCAAAATATTTAGCTTTTCCATATCCTCCTGCAGAGTTTTATAGTAATTCTTTATGGTCTGCGGGTCGGAGAATTCCTCGGGCGTTAGCGTCCATCTTTTATAAAACGCTTCCTTTAATAACGAAGCGTAGTTCGAAGATAAGGTCAATAGATTGGTCCCAGTAAGAGTGGCGTCAGGGTTTTGTCCCTGAGATGATCTTTGTTCAAGGGATAGATTGCGCTCTAAAAACTGTGCTATATTGGCTAGTTTATCCTTCTGTAAGGAGCTCTCCTCCAAGAGTTTTTGGATAATGCTATTTGCGGTAGGATCCATCTCCTGAAGCAGTTCTGGCGGTACCTGGGAAGTATGGATCGATTGCGGATCATATAGTTTGGTAAGTATGTCAACAACCTCCATAAAGGATAATGACCCCTCACGAATATGATTTATAAGCTCCTCACTAAGTACGGAATTAATTGGATTTGTACCAGTTGAATTCATTTCAGTTAAATTAGTTCCATGGTTCAACCTTTGATCAAGCACGCCCCCTAACAAAGCTAGCTCCTCTGGTGGCAAATAGGCACCGATAGGGGCTTTGCCTGCAGAGACTAAGGCAACATAATCCACAAGTTGAGACATGGATTCCTGAGATAGATTACCGAAGATGCTTTCGTAACCAGAGGAAGTCCCGCTCATAGGAGTAGGTGAATCAGGAAACAAAGTAGCTTCTATATTTGCATTCATTGATTGAGTATCATTAACCCCACTATGGCGTATAATCAGATCACTGATATCCTTTGATACTAGTTGAATATCCTTTAGCATCGGATGGGATCCATTCTGATAAGCTTCGAATTGACGGATATTATTATTTGTAATCGGGATATGATGTTTATGCATCAATACAAGGACAAGTGGTGAGGCCTCCTGAAATCGCCCAGCCAGCCGGGTCATGAGCTGTAAAGTCTGCTTATCGATGGGGAGCTTAGCCTTTATAAGCTCAATAACAAGACTTCTGTTTCGTTCGGTTAAGGGAAGGCCTGAGGCGTTTAAGGCCTTTTGTACGGTAAATTCCTGATAGGATAATTCCGCTGGAACATATCGTAAGGTCAGCTGGTCTGTCGAAGCATCGGTTACAACAAATTCTGCTGTCTGACCAATGGAAAGAGGAACATCCCCAGACAATCGGGCGGTCACTTGTTGGTTTCCTGGCTCCAATCGTATTTTGACCTCTTGAAATCGTACATCTACGATTTCACCTTTTACAACCTGACCTTCCTTAAAGTTAGGTATTATCTCAGAATCCTTTCGATATGACTTTGGGTCTATGTTTTTCTGTCTTGTGGTCTCCGTAGGGGAGGAAATGCTTGATCGAGTATTCTGACCGGACCTAGTTGACTTATATCTAGACAGGGGAGTATGATCTAAATTCATGGAATACCTCCTTGTTTACTCAACTTAAGAATAAGTAAATGATCGATAATGTATTGTAATCTATTGTAAGTTTACATATATGCATGGGTAATATAAATCCAATATGCTTTATATATCGGCCATTAGAGGGTATATCGTTAACCAAACGAATGGGCGGTTATTTTTATTGTAGTTATAAGAAATGCTTTGCTTTTTTATTAAAGTTTGTTATATTCTATATGTAATTAAATTATAGTTTCAAAACGTAACTTTTTGTTTATCGATAATTTGCTTCATCTACACATAATGTTAATAGGAGTGATGTGACACCATGATAAATCCAGCCAAACTTTTTAAGTTTAAGGGAGCTTGGGATACATTTTCTAAAAACCATCCGAAATTCTTAAGCTTTCTGGATGTAGTACGTAATAATGCCATGGAAGAAGGAACTGTAATTGAAATTAATGTAACAGCTGCTTCTGGCAAGACAATCAGTTCAAACCTAAAGCTCACCGAATCAGATATAAAAATGTTCCGTGAGTTATCGGATCTCCTTCGAAATTAATAGAGTGATAGTAGGAATCCGCTTAAGAGCGTGATTATCAACAGATGCTTCATAAGGAAATACGAACAATTATTTTTTGATTCGTGCTAAAATTATCTACAAGTTCATCGCGTTTGTATGAAAGAATTTGTGCATAAATCACTGAATTGATTTTTAATTGTTAGTTTTACATAAAAAATGTAAAGTATAGTATTGATTACTATTATCATTTACCATTGACAGAGGCTTTTTATTTCATTATGATTATAGTAAACGAACATGTTTACGTGTTTGACATTATTATCCTTATAGGAGGAACATATAAATGAGACAAGAATGGTATGAATTTCAACCAGGAAGTTGGACGACAGATATTAATGTCAGAAGCTTCATTCAACATAACTATACTCCCTACGAAGGCGATGCGTCCTTTCTAGTTGGTACAACTAAGAAGACCGAAGAGCTTTGGGAGGAAGTAAAGAAATTGATGGCTGAGGAGACCCAGAAGGGTATTCTCGATGCAGAGACATCAAAGCCTTCAACAATCACAACGTTTGGTCCAGGCTATGTAGACAAGGATAAGGAAGTGATTGTCGGTTTCCAGACAGATAAGCCTTTAAAACGCGGAATTATGCCTAACGGTGGTATCCGTGTTGTTAAAAATGCTTTGGAGGCATATGGTTACAATCTGGATAAAACAACAGAAGAAATCTATACTCTAAATCGCAAGACTCACAATGATGGAGTTTTTGATGCATATACCGATGCGATGAGAAAAGCTAGACATACTGGAATTATTACAGGACTTCCGGATTCTTATGGTAGAGGAAGAATTATTGGTGATTATCGTAGGGTTGCTCTATACGGAGTTGATTTCCTGATCGAGGAGAAGCTTCAGGAGAAGAAGCAGCTGGAGATACCTTCACTGGAATCACCGGATATCCGTCTGAGAGAGGAAATCTCGGAGCAGATTAAGGCATTAAAACAGTTAAAGCAGATGGCAGCATCTTATGGTCATGATATCAGCAATCCCGCTCGAAACTCCTTTGAGGCTACACAGTGGACTTATTTTGCTTATCTTGGAGCAATTAAAGAGCAGGATGGAGCCGCTATGTCCTTGGGCCGTGTCTCCACATTCCTGGATATTTATTATGAGAGAGATTTAAAAAATGGACTGATTACAGAGGATGAGGTTCAGGAGATTATTGACCAGTTTGTTATGAAATTACGCTTGGTTCGTTTCCTTCGTACACCTTCCTACAATGATCTGTTCTCCGGTGATCCTACTTGGGTTACAGAAGCCATCGGAGGCATGGGTCTGGACGGAAGAACCTTAGTAACAAAGAGTAGTTACCGAGTACTGCATACCCTGTATAACCTGGGTCCTGCTCCGGAACCAAACCTAACGGTTCTTTGGTCGGTATTCCTACCGGAGGCTTTCAAGAAATTCTGTGCGAAGGTTTCCATAGATACTAGCTCCATTCAGTATGAAAGTGATGACATCATGAGAGAAGTATGGGGCGATGATTATGGTATCGCCTGCTGTGTATCTGCGATGAGGCTTGGTAAGCAAATGCAGTTCTTCGGAGCCCGTGCCAACCTCGCTAAGGCACTATTATATGCAATTAACGGTGGTAAGGACGAGAAGTCTGGAGAACAGGTTGCGCCTTTATTTGCACCGGTTACCGGTGACTACTTGGATTATGATGAGGTTATATCCAAGTTTGATCAGACCATGGATTGGCTTGCCGAGTTATATATTAATACCTTGAATGTCATTCATTATATGCATGACAAATACAACTACGAGAGTCTACAAATGGCTCTGCATGATATTAACATCCTACGTACCGAAGCTTGTGGTATCGCTGGTTTATCTGTAGTGGCTGACTCTTTATCCGCTATTAAACATGCTAAGGTTAAGGTGATCCGCAATGAGCAGGGTCTGGCAGTGGATTATGAGATTGAAGGTGAATACCCTGCCTATGGTAATAATGATGACCGAGTTGATCAGATCGCAATTGATATGGTAGAGAAGTTTATGAATAAACTTAGAAAAGTTAAGACCTATCGTAGTGCTAAGCATACCCTGTCCATCTTAACCATTACCTCCAATGTAGTGTATGGTAAGAAGACCGGAAGTACACCGGATGGTCGTAAGGCAGGCGAGCCTTTTGCTCCAGGAGCTAACCCCATGCATGGTAGAGATAAGAAGGGTGCTGTTGCCTCCATGGCCTCAGTTGCCAAGTTACCTTATAAGCATGCAGAAGATGGTATATCCTATACCTTCTCCATCGTACCGAAGGCTCTTGGTAAGAATGAAGAGGATAGAGCAGTTAATTTAGCTGGTATGTTGGATGGTTATTTCCATGATAAGGGTCACCATATCAATGTCAATGTATTTGACCGTGAGACTCTGATGGATGCTATGGATCATCCGGAGAAATATCCTCAGCTAACAATTCGTGTATCTGGTTATGCGGTTAATTTCGTAAAACTGAATCGCGAACAGCAGCTGGATGTTATCCATCGTACCTTCCACGAGAGGTAAAATAAAAATAAATAATGTTATAATACAATTATGTATTAGCACAATAGATAACAGGGCAGTTTGCATTAAGTTGCATAACTGCCATGTTTCTTTTATAAAAGAGTTTGATTAATAAATAACAATCTATTGTACTTGGTTTTTCTTGAAAGGCAATAAGAGTGTAAACGTTTTTACACTAGGAAATTCATTCTTTTCCTATGTGAATTTTAGCAGAAGCCAAAATTCGTGGTGTTTCAAGAGATTGGAGGTTTTCATGAATAAATTAGGTCGAATTCATTCGCTAGAAAGCTTCGGTACCGTGGACGGACCGGGGATACGTTTTGTGGTATTCATGCAAGGGTGTCCTCTGCGCTGCCAATTTTGCCACAATCCCGATACCTGGGATGTGAACAAAGGAAGGGAATATACGCCCGAACAGTTAATGGAGGAAATCATTCGTTATAAATCCTATATGGATTTTTCTGGGGGCGGAGTTACCTTTACTGGTGGAGAACCACTACTTCAGGCTGAATTTATTTTAGAGGTGTGCAAACTATGTAAGGAGAAAGGGATCTCCATAGCAGTGGATACCTCTGGTTTTGTCTGGAATGATGCAGTGAAGGAAGTATTAGAGTATACGGATCTTGTCTTATTGGATATTAAAAATTATGATCCGATTGTATATCAGACCGTTACTGGTGTATCACTTTCTCCGACACTTAAGTTACTGGATTATCTGAGAGAGAAGAATATTAGGGCTTGGGTCCGATATATTTTGGTACCTAACCTAACCGATAATTTGGATAGTGTAAGAAAATTATCCGATCATCTGGATCAATATCCGAATGTAGAGAAAATTGAACTTCTGGGCTTCCACAAGATGGGTGAGTATAAGTGGGAAGAACTTGGTCTTGATTATAAGCTGACCGATACTAAGGAACCTAGCGAGGAGCTGATGAGGGAAGCTAAGGAAATCCTCGAAAGCAATGGGAAACAAGTATCTACGAATGTCTAGCAATATATTGGGGTGTGGCAACTATGTTGTCACACCTTTTTTGACGCTACTCCTTCTGTACATCTATTTCTGCTTCTTCTGAACCATCTATTTCTACTCCTTCTGAAATGTCTATTTCTCCTTCTTTAACCATGATAATATGTGATATCGGCATATTATGTTTTGGCGTATAACAAAAACCGGCTGCTCTTTGATTATTTTTCAAGCTGAAGTGTTATAATTCTTGTTCAAAATAAAATTCCTTGCTACAATAGAAGTAGAATTTTACCAACGGGGATGTGCTACGGTAAATAAGAGGGTAAGAGAAAAACATATTAACATAATAGAAGGGGGAGCAAAGGAATGGATCGATTAACCAATGTAAAGCAGCAATATAATACGGATCGAAATCTTAATATAAGATTAGATTTACATCAAAGGTTCAGCATCAATCAACAGGGATGGACCCA
>CAYMLE010000010.1:0-1359 GCA_964391115.1 uncultured Herbinix sp.
GAAACGAAACAAAGTATCTCTTCCATAGCCTATAGTTTGGGCTATTCATCCGTCGAACATTTTTCAAATGCCTTTAAAAAATATTACCACAAAACTGCTTCTGCCTTTCGCAAGGAGTTACCGTAAATCAATGAAAAGCCTGTCGCAGATACGGCAGGCTTTGTATATTAATTCTAAATACTTTATCTTATCTTATTCGCTTTTCTATTATTTACTTTCTGTTATTCGCTTTCTGCTATTCGCTTTTCTGCTCTTCGCCTTTCTATTATTCGCTTTTCTGTTATTCACTTTTCTTATCCTATTCGAGTATTTCCCATTAATCGATCTGATGATTCCGTTTCTTTTATCATCACCAAGGATATTCTTTCCCGTTATTATCAATGAAGATAGAGTCATCCGAATCTTTAATTTCTCCAAATAGTTCAACTAACTGGCAAGCCGTTTCATAGGGATCTAAATGAGCATTTGCTCCACCCATATCGGTTCTCATCCACCCCGGATGGATTGCGTGAACTATGATCTTATCTTTCCTCAGATAATTCGCCAGAAGCTTAGTGCCCATGTTCAGAGCTGCCTTTGACATGCAATAGTCAAACTCCTTTTCTCTGTGACAGGTACCAATGCTTCCACTTTCCGATGAGATGTTAATAACCTTAGCCATATCACTTTTTCTTATGAACGGAAGAAAGGCTTTGACAACCCGTAAAGGCCCTAAACTATTCACATTATATGTCCACATACAGTCATCAATATCTGCTTTTTCAAGTATCTCAAAGGAGGTATCATTATGAATTGCTGCGTTATTAATGATGATGTCTAGACGATCCGTATAGTTACCTATCGTTTTTGCTGAATCATTAACAGAAGCTGTATCGGTCACTTCCATAACAACCGGAAATAATGTATCCGGATATTCCTTTCGTAATTCCTTTATTTTTAGAGAATCAACATCCCGCACTCCTGCAAATACAATTTCTCCATCCTCAAGCAACTTTTTTGCCAAACAAAACCCAAGACCTCGCGATGCCCCTGTTATTAATATATTCTTCTTCATCCTTGGTTCCTCCTGCTAATAAGATTTCACTTTTTGCTAATACTGTTTCACTATTAATTACTTTAGGTCTAAAATCTTGCTTCTACCATATTGGTAAGCTTCCGGTTTTTCACCATAGTGATCATATTCTGATGACTTTAAATAATAGACATAATCCCCTACCACATCAATCGTTCCAGACAGATAGTAGCCTCCCTCAAACTTAATTGTAGATTTATCTTTAAGATCAATTAAGTAAACCTCAACCGGATCTTCATCACAATCAAATACAATCTTGAGATAGTCTTCTTCGATTCCTCCACTTC
>CAYMLE010000010.1:1459-24109 GCA_964391115.1 uncultured Herbinix sp.
AGCTTCAGATCATATATGTCCCGCTCTGCATATATTTCTGTCTTATCGTTACCATCAAAATTAATGTAATATAAACGGTCTATGGGGTCATTCCCTCTTAAGGTATTATTTGTACTCTTATCAATGTAATAAAATCCATTCGGCACCATAACTACTTCAAGTGTATCAATCGAGTTTAGCTTTACCAGGACCTTCTTTTCGCCCGTCTTACCAACTTGTATTATCTCTCTGGCTTTTCTGTCCAATGCATATAGCTTATCTTTATGAAATCCCAATATCGTAGCAGTACCTTTGAAAAGCCTTGTCTTGTTCTTGCCATCTACTCCAACCCGATAGATATCTCCCTCTGCGTGATAATAAATGTCACTGCCCTGTAAATAGAATTCACTAGAATTAAAAAAGGTATCTTCAATCGATGTGATCTCTGTCACCTTTGAAGTCTTCCTGTTTTCGGAAACAATGACCGTCTCTGTGAGTCTACCAGTTTTATAAAACAGATAATCTCCCTGGACAAAAGCAGTCGTACTATGAAGGACCTCCTCTGAAGGAATAAAATCACTCATGGAGTTTGCTTCATCTGTGGTTGTTGGCTTCTTGGTTGATGTTGGAATTACTGTGGGTTCCAGTTCCTGAGTTGGTGTTAACTCTATTGTAGGCTCCGGCCCCTGAGTAGGCGTTAGCTCTTCTGTAGGCTCCGTCTCCTGAGTCGGTGTTGGCTCTTGTATGGGCTCCGTTATAGGTGAACCGGTTGGCTGATTCGTTGTAACTTCAATTTCACTATTTCCGTCGATTCCCTCATTGCCAGGCTTGTTACAGGCTACCATAATTATAGAAACAAATACTAGGAAAAATATCAGCGATATTCTCTTTATCCTAGTATAACCAAGTGGCTTTCTGAAATCATTTATATCATTACTAGACATCGTAACCACCTCCATATCACATACTATACAAAATAATACACAACAATACTATACTATTAAATTATAGACGAAATTGTTAAATAAATAGTTCCATGTTCCTAAACTATTTACATATTCTCAAATTAAATATAATTGCTAAGAAGTACTGTCCAAATATCTTGAGGATTATCACTCACTCGTTCCTTTCTTTGATATCTCTTTGCAGCGTTGTGATTTTGTAAAATACAAATACCATATGACACTAAATATCAATACATAGGACAGAGGTCCTATCAAAACCGTAAACATCAATTCACCCGTGCTTTTAAATCCTCTTGGACCGTTGGCTATCAAACTCTCATTCTTACTTGCATTAACGTAGATGATGGTTATGCAAAAGACCATATAAATCGCCCTGACCATCAAATAAATTTTTGACACAGTGACCATATAATATTTTAATTTATAACAGATTATTACTGTAAACAAGAGGAAGGCTATGTACAGAACACCAATAGCCATAAATCCATAACTGAAAGCACTGCCACTATAAATTCGGGTAACCTGAACCAAATAAGAAAAAGCCATAAATGTTTCTACTGATAGAAGCAATATAATATACAAAAGAATAATACCTCTTTTTTCTTCATTGAATTCGTAGGGTCTTCTAAAATCATCCATAATATGTCTCCATATTTCTTTTTGTTTACCATGATTATGACTTGTTGCTCCACTTACTCACTACGCTTTTCATTATATCATAATTTACTAACTCAACAAGAATTTTAATTTCCATATAATAACTTTTCCTCACGTTTTATATCATTGTTTACTACACATCCACCAGCATTTTGATCAAATACCTTGTGATCCTAAGCGATATGTGTTGTCTTAACCTTCCAATAATGATATAATATTGGTAGTATGTGGTTATTACATAGTATGTTAAGAAAGGTTCGTGAAAGTACATGATCGAAAATCTTCATGGTATTCAGGAGACGGTTAACTTTAAAGAGAATACACGAATACGGCTCTATGCCAACGAGGACTTTGAGTTTTATCCAAGCCATTGGCACGGACCCTTGGAAATAATATTACCCCTACACAATTCATATCAGGTAACCTGCTGTGATAATGATATCACCTTACGAGTAGGTGATATTCTTATTATCACTCCGGGAGTAATACATAGTATGAAGCCTTCCGTGGGCAAACGCTTGATCTTTCAGGCGGATCACGCTCTATTCCATGGAATCGTGGAACTAGAGGCTACACTCACCGTTATATCTCCACTTGTTTTAATCACACCGGAAGATTCTCCGGTGATCCATCGACAGATTCAAAGGCGTATGCTTGAAATATCAGATGAATATTTTTCACAGAATCCTTTGTGTGAGGCCGCCATTTTATCCAAACTAATTGATATATTTGTATTGATTGGCCGAAATTATTCTCATAATACCAATTCTTCCATTCATAAGAATATTAATAAGCAGTGCGAATATACCTCACGGTTTTTGTATATATGTGATTACATAAATCTTCATTACAATGAAAATATAACACTCGACTTTGCTGCTAACATGTCCGGTTATAGTAAATACCATTTCAGCCGGCTCTTCAAACAATTCACGAATATCTCATTCTATAAATATTTGAATAAGATTAAAATTGAGAATGCAGAAGTTCTGCTTAAGGACAATACTCTGTCTGTAACAGAGATAGCTCTCCGTTGTGGTTTTAGCAGCTTATCCGCCTTCCTACGAATGTTTAAGCTTATAAAAGGCTGCACACCAACCGAATTTAAAACAATGCATAATAACTAGACTAATCCTAACGCATTCTTTGATTTCCCTATATTCTAGGTCTGTGACTCCCACAGCAAATGATAACGCTTATATGATTACAGGATTTAAGGAATTTAGGATTTTAGGAATTTAGGAATTTAGGAATTTAGGATTTTAGGATTTTAGGATTTTAGGATTTTAGGGATTTAAGGATTAAGGATTTAAGGATTAAGGATTTAAGGATTAAGGATTTAAGGATTTAAGGATTTAGGAATTAGGAATTTAAATAAACAAAAAGTGTGTGATGCTCTATGGAAAGCTCACACACTTTTATTTTATTTAACTACCTTAGATAAGCATACCCATCTGTGATGTTCGGATTAGTTTCTAGTCCATATAACCGAAGGATCAATATGGGCAATATCCTTGGAGCAGGTCCTTGACATAGCCCCTGCCAGCTCAGCCGACATATCCCCAATCTTCTTCTCTACGCCTAGAGCACCTTCCTCCGTCAGAGGCTTCATTAGAGCCCTTCCCACACATACCGCATCCGCACCCAAGGCCAGTGCCTTGAAGACATCCATACCATGTTCAATGCCACAATCAACAAAGATTGGTATCTTGTGTTTTGCGATCTTTGCTATCTTAGGAAGTAGCATAAGAGGTGGGATAGCATAGTCCTGTATACCATGATGATGGGAAACAACGATACCTTGAACCCCTGCTTCCAGGCATTTGTAAGTATCCTGTTCACTGTGCACTCCTTTGATAATAAACGGTTTTCCTGCTGCAGCCCTTACGAAGGTCTTAATCTCCTCCAGAGATTTAGAAGCCATAGGAAATCCTAAGACATTATCGTACTCACCTCGATTATTGAACGCATGATCAATGTCCATCCCCAAAGCTAGAACACCGCATTTGATCGCATGCTCAATCTCCTGGAGGATAATCTCATTGTCCACATTTGGCTTAATTATCTTTATGGTCTTCGCTCCTGTAGCTACAATAGCCTCCAGCTCAGACTCCTCCCCCATACCGGTCCACATAACGGAATTCGAGGCGGCTACTCCCTTCGCCATCTCGGCCGCACCCTTCGGTCGGCAGTTGTCCAAGTGGGATAAGGCCGCCGTCATGATTGGGGTAGAGAAGGTCTCCCCATACAGTTCCACCTCGGTGGATGGGATGACGGAATCAATATGTCGCATTTCTATCAATAAGGAATCAAAATATTCCCGAGTAATATGATTCGAATCTCCTGCTCTCATTTGCTAAACCTCCTGCTCATTTTTCTGAAACCTTCTGCTTTTATATATTTTCCTATAACTCACTGAAACATAGCAAGGATTATTCCTCTACAAATAATACAGTGTCGCCTTTTTTCTTCTTCCACATAGCCCATAGGGGACCCGCAATACAGATGGTAGAATAACAGCCACTGATGGATCCGATCGCCATGGGTAGAGCAAAGCTTTGTATAGAATCAATACTGTTCGCAAAGGCTAGGATGTAAACTAGACTAACACTGATTAAAACTGCAATATTGGTATTGATGGAACGAGTCATGGATTGGGTAATGGACAGATCCGTTAAATCCTCAACCGGTATATCTGGATACATCTTACTATTCTCTCGAATTCGGTCGTATATGACTATGGTATCATTAATTGAATAACCGATAATACTTAAGGCAACTGCCACAAAATTATCTCCAATCGGAATTCGGAATATAACACAGGTAAAGAATACAATAAGCACATCATGAAGAAGCGCTATCATAGCCGTAGCTCCTGCGGATAAGCCGCCCATCATTTTAAAGCGAATCCATACATAAAGCATTACCAGAACACCTGATATTACTATGGCTAGAATCCCGTTTCGAAGGAATCTCTGACCGAAATATGCTTCTACCATGGAGGAATCAGAGAGTTCCAATCCAGCCTCCGGAAACTGCTCCTTCAGTGCAGTATCAAACTTTTGCTGGTCCTTTGCTTCAAGACCATACTTACCTGCCAGGTTAAATACCAACCGGTCCTCTCCCGTTGCCAAATCCTCCGTCAGCTGAGTAGTAACTGGGCGGTTTAAAAGCTCACTGGCGATATCACCGGCTATATTTTCATCCACTGTACCAGTAAAGGAATATCGTAGCACAGCGCCACCTTTAAATTGGATATCCAGCTGTACACCATTGATAAACATGGCAGTAATACCAATTACCATCACCACAAGGGAGATACCGAAAAACACTAATCTTTTTCTAAAAAATCCAACTATTTTTTTATGGTTAAGATCAACCCTTCTGGATAAACAAGTAAATAAGGCCGGCTTCCTTAAGAATTCGTAAGAACAAAGGGACCGAATCATCAGACGGGAGGCGGTTACACCAGCTACAAAATTAAATACAATACCAGTAAAGAGGGAATAGGCAAAGGATAATAAAGATCCGGAGCCTAGAAGCATTAAAATAATTGCTACAATCAGTACGGTTATATTGCCATCAAATACCGAGGTAAATGCATTCTTAAATCCTGCTGCCACCGCGGATCTAACACTTTTACCGGCTTTGATTTCTTCGCTTATTCGTTCCGATATAATTACATTGGCATCCACACCCATACCAATGGATAGGATAATACCCGCGATACCAGTCAGAGTCAGAGTCATCTGTGGTATGGATAGGGCTAGTATTTGTCCTGCAATCTGGATTAGTAGAGAAAAGCAGGCAACAAAGCCCGGTAGCCGGTAATAGGCAATCAACAGAATACAGATAATTGCATAGGCAAGCAATGCCGCCTTAACCATGACATTCAATGCCCCAGAGCCTAAGGTAGGGCTGATGGTGGAATAGTTTTTCGTAATCATGGAGAAGGGAAGGGCACCGGAATTAATCTTGTCCGACAGGCTCTTCGCATCCTCATAATCATCCATACCTGTAATCTGTGCACTTCCAGTTGTGATGGGTTCTACCACACTGGCTGATTGGATCAGAGTTTCATCCATAAAGATATTAATAACTTTGCCTACCAGTTTCGTGGTCGCTTTGCCAAACAACTTGGTCCCTTCTTCATCGAAAGTGAGACTTACCACATATTGATTGGTTCTAGGATCAATGTCTGGCTTACTGTTCTTAACATTGGAACCTCGAAGCAGAACATTTCCCTCGGAATCCGTAAAGGTTAGCTGTGCCGTATCCCCCAACTCAGCAATTGCCTTCTCCGGATTAAATTCCGTCTCATCCGCTTTCCAGGGAAAGTTTACGATCACGTATCCATTTTCCTTATCAACGGTTACATCTCGGTCCATGATGTTTTGCTGGTCCAGCCGTACCTCGATAATAGCTCGAGCAGCCTCCAGTTCCGAAGCGGTTGGCTTTCGGTCTAAGTCCACCGGTTGATACACAGCATTTACTCCACCTCGGATATCGATACCATATCGCATGTTTGGAGATCCAAGTATGGTCAATCTTGAGTCTCCCAGCTTAAGATCCACTCCAAAGATTGCCGTATAGGCCATCAGAATAGCGATGGCAACAATGATAAAAAACCCCGATTTTTTCATAATATGTCCTTTCTTACATTGTATAGATTTTTATTATATAATTTCTTCAATATTGGAGAGCATGTCCTTCTATGTAAGCAAAGCAACAACAGATTCGCTTTCACTTATTTAGTCTGTATTTAATTTGATATGCTTTCATACTCACTAATACAGAAATCCCTCACCCATATTATTCTACCACGTTAAATTAACATAAGAAAGGAAATTTGTATAGTTACTTCCATTAATATTTCATAAAACAATTCGATCAATATTATCAATTTAAAAACCATATAACTATAGTGCTAAAGAACACGATTTTAAGTTACAGGGGTATCTCTTCATTTCGTACCAGTACATAAAAATAAGCTAGACTCAAACCACAAGCATACGTCAATGTAAACTTGAAGTCTTAGTCCAGCTCATATCTTAATCAATAATCTATCATTTAAATAATTCTTAATCCATTCTTTAGGAGGTATCGCTTTCGCTTACTCTAGGTATGCCCTAAGCTTTACAGTCTTTCCTCTAAGGCGGCGAATCGCCCTGGCTTCTATCTGTCGAATTCGTTCCCGAGTTAGGTGGAACTCCTTACCAATCTCTTCTAGGGTTCTAATCCGCCCGTCATCAAAACCGAAGCGTTGTCGAATAATACGCTGTTCCCTATCCGTAAGTGTGGAAAGTACTTGATTTAAATCTTCCCTCAGCATCCGATTTTCCGTTGTTGTATACTGATCCTTTGCCTTGTCGTCGGCGATAAAGTTGCCAAGGGCGGTATCCTCTTCTTCTCCAACCGGAGTATCCAGTGATATAGTATCACCGAAATAGTTCAATACCTCTTCCACACGGTCTAAGGACAAAGACATAAATTCAGCGATTTCTGATGGTAATGGGTCTCTTCCATGCTCAGACAAAAATGTTCTGGATTCCCGCCTCATCCGATTCATTAGCTCCTGCATATGAACCGGAATTCGAATGGTTCTGGATTGATCCGCAATGGCTCTTGTTATTGCCTGTCTAATCCACCACATAGCATAGGTGCTGAACTTAAATCCCTTACGGTAATCAAAACGCTCCACCGCCTTTAACAAACCCAGATTTCCTTCCTGAATAAGATCCTGCAAAGACATACCGCTAACTCCAGTATACCGCTTGGCAACGCTTACGACTAATCTAAGATTCGCACTGGCCAGCTCTCTTCTGGCGCTTTCATCTCTAAGCTCCATCCGTTTTGCCAACTCTATCTCTTGCTCCGCACTAAGTAGGGGCACATTACCTATTTCTTTTAGGTACATTTTGATAGAATCTTCTGGTACATATTCCTGTGCAGCATTCGTTTGAGAAGTTTTGGCAGTCTCCACATCCGGATCCGTGGTTTCCTTAACACTTACCACTTCCACATCATTACTCTTCAAATACTCTAGGATAATCACTAGCTTATTTTCATTTATATTATCTAGCTCCAGAATATTCTGAATCTCATCAAATTCAATCGTATTCCCACACTTTTTTGCATATATCAGCAGTTTATCATATTGATGTTCCATGTACATATTATCACCTGGCTTCCTTTGTAGTATGGTTCATCGTTCTTTCAATCTATTGCATATAGAAAATGATCTATTCTTCTTCCGTTCCAACCCTCAGAAGCTCCAGTCTGGCTGTTATAAAGTCTTCCATCTCATCCTTAGGAATTCCAAGGGGTATGGATAATTCTCCATATAAGTAATCCTCTGCAGCATGTAGGTATTTCTCATCCGTATTCGTAATCGGCTTCTTCTGAGCCATTCGTTCCTGCTTTCTGACATACAGGGTTTTAATGATTTTTACCCATTCTCTACAATCATACTTATTCATAGCCTGCTTGTATTGATATTCTCTCTGTTTATCATTTTCAATCCAAAGTAGCTCTATCTCCGGGATTTCATCGATCAACCCCTTAGCCTCGTTTTTGGATAATATCCGCCTCATGATAATCTTATCATTGTCTACAGGAGTATAAACTGTACTGCTCTTGGAATATACCGGCTGTAGGGTATAGTAAACTTTATTTTCATCTATACCGCTTAAGTCCAGAGCACCGATCTCCACCACCTCACATACTCCATTTCGGCCATATACGATATAATCTCCAACTTCATACATAATAAATCCTCCTATTCTTTGTGAAATACTAATTCAATTGACGATATCATACCTGTTATCTCTACTGTGGAATTTTCATATTCCGTCGGTATTATAATTCGATTTTGGGAATCGACCTTTACGTAGTAACTTATTTTATCTCGCCCAGCCATATAATTTAAGGATTGCTCTGAATCGGAGAGATAAAATTGGTCGTCACTCTTCCATTTCCCAAGAATTCGACGATTTTTTAAATGGTAACTCTTCGGTAGCTTTAGTTTCTGATTTAATACCTTACCTATAGTTTTACCAAATAAAAACATTTGAAACCTCCTAACTATATATGAAAAACCGCTGCCCCCTAATTTCGGGCAAACGGTTCGTCAGTGTGTGGCTTCCTTGTTACTTCTATATCTATTATAACATAAAAAGTATGAAAATGTCAGTCAAATATCATTCTTTGTGTATATTCATTACAATAACACATATCGTGTATCATTCATTTGTTCAATTTACCTAACGATTTTGGCGAATCCTATGGAGTTCTATACACCATTGCGCGATTTAGTCCCAGATACACCTAAGCCATTCTTGATTTTTGGACCATTGTTTATTATAATAACGATATCACATGTCCTTAGAAAGGAATTCCTTATGAAAAAAGTGAAGCAGATTAGCGCTATCGTCGGTATTGTAATTATTGTTTCTCTGTATATTATCTCTATCATATCAGCGATCTTTGCCTCAGAATACACTCCAGGATTGTTTCTTGCTAGTATATTTTCGACTTTAGTTATCCCTATTATGATTTATGGCTTTATTGCAGTTTACAAATACGTCCATAAAAACGAACCAAATCTTCATGAATTTGACGATGCATCGGATGACAGTAGCCAGAAATAGACAATTTATCAGAAACAGACAATGTACCAGAAATAGACAATGTATCAGAAGTAGAAAATGTATCAGTATCCGAATATTATTCATATATCAAATATAGTTCAGGTGTCATAAGTCATCCTAATAGAAGAAGAGTGAATGTACATGCATGTTCATCTCTTTTCAGTTACTGACTTATGACACCTGAACTAATAATTCGTACTATATATCACAAATGCTATTCTTCAGCTTCCTCTTTAATTCTCTTGAAATATTCCTTTATCTGTTTCTCATAACCATTGTCAGAAGGCACATAGAATACCCGATCCTTCAGTTCATCTGGCAGATACTGCTGCTTAACATAATGATTCTTATAGATATGAGCATATTTGTAGCCGATACCGTGTCCCAGCTTAGCTGCACCCTTATAATGAGCATCCATCAAGTAGGGAGGTATCGTCGCTGTCTTCTCATTCCCCACCACTTGCATAGCATCGCTTATGGCATTTACCGCTGAATTACTCTTCGGTGCACTAGCTACATAGGCGGCTGCCTGAGCCAAAACAATCTGTGCTTCTGGCATTCCCAGCCGCTCCACCGCCAAGGCTGCCGAGGTTGCTACTACTAGAGCATTGGGGTCTGCATTTCCCACATCTTCTGAGGCACAGATCATAATCCTTCGAGCAACAAACGCCACCTCTTCCCCCGCATATAGCATTCTGGCTAGATAATAAATCGCTGCATCTGGGTCTGAACCCCGCATGCTTTTAATAAACGCAGAGATTGTATTATAATGGTTATCTCCATCCTTATCATATTTTAAGACCCTCTTCTGGATGCATTCTGATGCCACAGCAAGAGTTATATGGATGAAGCCGTCCTCGGCTCTCTCCGTTGTCAGTATTCCTAACTCTATGGCATTTAGAGCAGACCTAGCATCCCCATTGGAGACATCTGCCAAGAATTCTAAGGCTTCCTCTTCTATTACTGCCCGATATGCACCGAGCCCTCTTTCTTCATCTTTCACGGCTCTGAGAAGCAAAACCCGAATGTCCTCCTTCTCCAGAGGCTTCAACTCAAAGATGATGGAGCGGGATAATAAGGCCGGATTCACTTCAAAATATGGATTTTCCGTGGTTGCACCGATCAAGACAATCGTACCATCCTCCACAAAGGGAAGAAGATAATCCTGTTGACTTTTATTAAACCGATGAATCTCATCGATAAACAGAATGGTTTTCTTACCATACATGCCAGCATTATCCTTGGCTGCCGTTACTACTGCCTCCATGTCCTTTTTTCCTGAGGAGGTTGCATTAATCTGGGTAAATATGGCACTGGTCGTATTAGCAATAACCTTAGCCAGAGTTGTCTTACCGGTTCCCGGCGGTCCATAAAACAATATAGAGCTCAACTTATCTGCCTTGATGGCACGATACAACAGCTTGTCCTTACCAATAATATGACTCTGACCAACCACTTCCTCCAGCGTTTTCGGCCGGAGCCTTGAGGCCAGGGGTGACTCCTTCTCCATCGTATTATTTCTCATATAATCAAATAAATCCATAATAACATGACCTCCATTCTGCTAATACAAAGCAACAGACATATTCTATTGAGTGCATAAAGCTTTCCTTTGAGCAGAATATATGCTTGAATTTTAAAATGTATCGTGCATAATAATAGAAAGATTAAATTAATTTGTGTTCACACAATACGAAATGTTACGAGTTTCTCAATTACACTTTCCCCTACTAAAATTGAAAGGAGACAATCGATCTTCCTCTATCTTCTTAGAGAGATCGGACTAATATGAATATACCTAAGGATCCAGTTATCTTATTAAGCTATATAAATACTAAATTAAGGGACGAATACCCTTCCTTGGAGGAACTTTGTAAGAGCTTGATGATTGACCAAGGTCATCTAGAAGAGAACCTTACCTCCATCGGATATCGTTACCAAGAGGGTCAAAATCGCTTTATGTCCACGGACCTCTAACCTTCCGTTCTATGAGAACTTTCCTGAATTGTTTTCTTGGATTGCTTTCTATATTGTTTTCTTAGATTACTTTCTTAGATCACTTTTTTGGACGGTCATCATAGGTCGTTTTATCGGATTGCTTACTTAAATCACTTTCTTGGATTTCTTTCTTGGATTGCTTTCTTAAACCGTTTTCTTGGAAGTTTTCCTATGTTCTAGTGCCCTGGATATGGCTAAAAAAAGGAGTACTCCTAGGATAGCACCTATGCTATCGATCAAAACATCTCTTAATTCACCACTTCTTCCTGGTACGAACCTTTGATGGAATTCATCCGTTGCCGCGTAGGCCGCTGTTAGGAACACGGACCGCAAGAAAAGCGAATACCCCTTATAACCTTTGTTCCAGAAAGCAAACGCTATGGCTATTGCCAGAAGTGCATATTCCGTTACATGAGCTCCCTTTCGAACATAATAATCCAGGGTTTCAATATTATTAATTCTTATATCATTATCTAATTCTTCATTGGATATATTTTCATAAACACGAATCACTAAGTCCGCAATTTTCATACTCTCTTTCGTCGATTCAATTGCCGGCATAGAGGAGTATATAAATATCATAATCATTATAAGAATGGCTGGAAGCCAAGATAAATGTTCTTTTTTCATACTAATCTCCATTCTTCCAAAACACCACGGCTTTGGACGTCTGCCGTAATATATACAAGCAATTGTATTACAATTTAGTTATTATACCACATAATAAATGAAACATAAACCTGTGTTTATCCTCAATTCGACTCGGATTTTATCTTTTAATTACTCCTTATGCTTCAAGGAACTGAAAACTCACCCAAACTATCCTCGCGAAAGATTTCAGATGAAAAGCACGAAGTGGCATCATTCTCAGCCCCGAACAAATGTCCTTCCTTATCTTGAAAGTCCCTCCTTGTCTTGTTATAATAAAGTAATGATAACGATGATATGCAACGGATATAGAATAGCAAGCAATAGAACGGAGAGAAATTAATGGAACAGTTAGTGGAAAGCTATCAAACCGTATTTCAGGGAGGTACGGGTGAAATTGTTATGAAAAAGTCCCGCTTCATAGCGACGATTCGTCCTGTCGAGAATGAGGAAGAAGCCTTAGAATTTATTGAAGGATTGCGGAAGCAACACTGGAATGCCGCTCATAACTGCTATGCATATTCCATTGGAACGAGAAACCCCATCCTTCGTTGCTCCGATGATGGGGAACCCAGTAAAACGGCTGGTAAACCGATGCTGGATATTCTTCTATCCCACGAGCTGACCGATCTTGTAGTCGTTGTTACCCGATATTTTGGTGGAACTCTACTAGGAACCGGTGGCCTAGTGAAGGCTTACCAATCTGCTACTCTTGAGGGGCTAAATAATTGCATAATTATTAAAAAAGAGCTTGGTCGTAGCGTTCAGCTTGTTACGGATTACAATCTAATCGGAAAAATTCAGTATTATATCAACCAGGAATCCATCCCAGTATTGTCTTCCGAATATACCGATGTAGTTACCATGGAGGTTTTAGTCCGTCCTAGTTTTGTAGGAGACTTTTACAAGAAAATATCTGAGCTGACGAATGGCACTGCAATGATGAATAAAAAAGAACAAGTGTATTTCACCATGTTGAATAATGAAATACACCTGTTTTAATAATGTTAATTTTCCAATGTTACTAGCTCATCAATAATTTCTATCATAGAGATCGGCGTAACCTCATATTGGAAAAGCTTCCGAATGATTGACACTACCGTATCCATGCAATACGATATCCCCTTAACCTCATCGGCCTCCACATTATTCTCAAAATACTTGGCTATACGTATTCCGTAATATGGTTCTGTACTATCCTCCTCCGGATAGTTCTTGGTAAGACTGTAATCCAGCTTCATATATCTGCTGTCTTCCAACTGCACCTCATTGCTAAACAACACTTCCAGTTCCTTCATTCGTATTACCCCCATTATATATAATTAACTGATAACAACTGACAATCCAAATTATACACAGAATAAAGCAATAAATAAAGTATAAAGGAACGCATCTTTTTATTGTGTTCGTTATATTTCGACATTACTACACGTTTCGTGTATACGTTGTTTCATTTTTTGCAATATGAATTTGAATTTATGCATATTCGTGAATATTTTAACATTTTGCTAGACAAATTATTATTTTATAGTTGCCATATATTGGTTAATACTCTTTGATAAATGATAAAACTCTTTATTTCAATGAAGATATATGATAAACTATTTGGGTACGTTAAAGTTATATTCAGGATTTTGTACCTTGTTTTTTCTACAATGTACAAATTGGAGGTTATTATGAATTATAGTAAAAAAGGATTAGAAGATAAACAGCAATATATTAAATCAACACCAAGGCGATTAATATCCAAAACGCGAATTACACTGTTTCGATTTTGTATTGTTTTTGTTGTATTCCTCACGATCGTAGGTGCATACGCAGGCTTTGGTTTTGTAATGGGGTTAATTGACAGCGCACCTGACATTTCCCAGATTGATGTTGTTCCAGATCGGTTTACCACAAAAGTATATGATAGCGAAGGAAATGAGATTGAGAACCTGATCGGCGCTCATGCCAATAGAGAATATATTACGATCGATAAAATTCCTAAGGTCGTTCAGAATGCCTTTGTCAGTATTGAAGACGAACGTTTTTATGATCACGATGGAATTGACGTCGAGGGTATCTTTCGTGCATTAGCAAACGGATTATTAAAAGGCGATTTCGATCAGGGTGCCAGTACAATAACCCAACAGCTACTTAAGAACCAGGTCTTCGATGGTGGAAGAGAGCAATCCTTTATCCAAAGAGCCGAACGAAAAATTCAGGAGCAATATCTGGCTATACAGTTGGAAAGTGAGTTAGAGAAGGATCAAATCCTAGAGTATTATTTAAACACGATTAATCTAGGCGCTGGAACCTATGGTGTACAGACTGCATCCAAACGATATTTTAATAAGGATGTTAATGAACTTACCTTATCCGAAGCTGCCGTAATTGCTGCAATAGCACAGCTTCCCGTATACCACAACCCGATCAATTATCCGGATAACAACAAAACCCGTAAGGATATAATATTAAAATATATGCTAGAGCAAAACTACTGTACTCAGCAGGAATATGATTTTGCTGTCGCTGATGACGTATATTCCAGAATACAGACGGTGAATGAAGAGATTGGCTCTAGCTCCTATTATAGCTATTTCGTGGATGAGTTAATTGGACAGGTGATGGAGGATCTCCAATCCGAGCTGGGTTATACACAGGCTCAGGCTTCTAATATACTCTATAGTGGTGGTTTATCTATTTACACCACTCAGGACCCAACGATACAACGAATTAGTGATGAAATTTATGCGGATGAATCCTATTTCCCAGAAATGGGTGTCTCCTACTATGAATTAACCTATGCCCTATCCCTACAAAGGGGTGGCGAAAAGGGAGAAACCATCCATATACACGGAAAAGATCTCGAAGAGTTCTATAAGGATTATCCAGACAAAGAGAAATTATATGTCGATACCGACAAAAGTAAGTTTTCACTCTTATTTTTAGATAAAGAAGATATGCAAGATAAAATTGATACGTTTCGTGATGCTATAGTAAAGGAAGGGGATGTCATCCTCGGAGAAAAGGCTATCATGACGATTCAGCCCCAATCCTCTTTCGTAATAATGGACCAGCATACTGGATATGTTAATGCGATTATCGGTGGCCGTGGTGAGAAGACTGGTAATCGAACCTTGAACCGAGCTACCAATACGAAACGTCAACCAGGATCAACCTTCAAAGTATTATCCACCTACCTACCCGCTTTGGATACTGCCGGATATACTTTGACTACCGTCCATGATGATGCTCCTTATTATTATCCTGGCACTGAAACAGAGGTAAACAACTGGAGATCGAAGAAGGAGTACGAAGGCTTGAGCACCATTCGAAAAGCCATATACGACTCCATGAATATCATAGCAGTAAAAACCCTAGTAGACATCACACCCCAAGTAGGGTATGAATATCTGTTGAATCTAGGCTTTACTACCTTGGTTGAATCCAGGAAGGAAGCGGATGGCCGTGTTGTTTCAGATATTAATCCGCCTTTGGCACTGGGTGGTCTGACGGACGGTGTTAAAAACCTTGAACTAACTGCTGCTTATGCGGCTATAGCTAATAATGGTGTTTATATTGAGCCAATCTTCTATACAAGAATTCTTGATCATGATGGTAAAGTCCTTCTAGAAAACAAGCCAAAGAAGGAACACGTAATGAAAGAATCCACGGCTTGGCTTCTTACCAATGCCATGGAGGATGTAATAAAAGTAGGTACCGGAAAGACTCTAAAACTAAAAGAGATTAATATGCCGGTCTCCGGTAAAACCGGTTCAACTTCCGATTATAATGATCTATGGTTTTCCGGCTTTACACCGTATTATACTGCTACCATATGGTCTGGATTTGACAATAACCGTACCCAGACCGACCGCAGTTATAACCGAGTTATCTGGAGAACAATTATGGAACGAGTCCATATAGAGAAAGGACTTCAAACCAAAGAATTTACTATGCCGGACTCTATTGTATCGGCTAAAATATGTACCAAGTCAGGGAAGCTAGCGGTAGATGGCTTATGCGACCATTATATTGGAGGAAACACCACCAAGGTCGAGTATTTTGCAAAAGGTTCCGTACCCACAGAGAAATGTGATGTACATGTAAAAGCAAATATATGTACAGAAACTGGCCTACTAGCCACAGAAAACTGTCCACTCCATACTTTAGAGGAAAAGGTCTTCCTAGTAAAAACTGAATCCGACAAAACCTATGATACACCAAATATATACCCCACTAAGACCTGTACAGTACACACCGGAGTCTACTACGAGGATGAACCCCCTTACGACCCCACTCAAGACCAAAACTCCATACTCAATGACTCCATCTTCAACTTCCGTCAGAACCTAGTCATTGAATAAGTATTATAATGGCAATAAAAAGTAGCGCGCCAATAGGGCGGGTGTGTATTATCCTAATGCACACCCGCCCTATTGGCGTTCACCATTCACAACACAGCATCTTACGATACTTCAACGTAACAACCCCAACGCATCCCTCAAGATTTCATCTTAGAGTTAAAGAACCAAGAGGCAATATAACTAAATATCAAGGCTGCTGAGATACCTACCGCAGATGAAGCAAAGCCACCTTTAAAGATTCCGATAAACCCTTCCTTATCCACCGCCTCCTTAACACCCTTATAAAGAGCATTACCAAAGCCAGACAAAGGTACACCTGCCCCGGCGCCGGCCCATTTGACAAAAGGCTCATAAACACCTACTGCACCGAGAAACGCTCCTAGACAAACCAATATTACCATGACCCTTCCCGGCATCAGCTTCGTATTATCTAGTAAAACCTGGGTAGCTGCACAAATAGCTCCACCTATGACAAATGCAATTAAATAATCCATTCCAACACTCCTTCCCATACAGTATTTAGGCACCGAAACCAAAAGCTATTTTGACTCAACTACAACCGCATGGGCGATACAAGGTATGGTTTGGCCTTCATTATAGCTAGTCTGGGATAAAAGTGCTCCGGTCGGTACAAATAAAACTCTCTTCCAGGTTCTTGATTTCAATTGATTTAAAATATAGCTTGCAAAGGTAACTGCGGAGCAACCACATCCACTTCCTCCAGCATGGGTATCTTGCTTTTCCTGATCAAATATCTCAATTCCACAATCCATATGATTACCCGAGATATCATAATTCTTTTCCTTCAATAGATCGATTAATATATCCGAACCAACATAACCTAAATCACCGGTAATTATTTTATCATAATAATTTGGTTGTACATCCAGATCCTCAAGATTTTGTTTAATCGTCATAAAGGCAGCTGGTGCCATAGCAGCACCCATATTCATAGGATCTTTTATTCCATAATCCACAATCTTACCCGTGGTTATGCCAGAAATGACGACATCTGCTTCATCGGATGCTTTCTTCTCACTAGCATCTTTGGAGATGATAACTGCTCCACTGCCTGTTACCGTCCAGGATGCTGAAGAGGGTCTCTGATTTCCATAATCCAAGGGAAATCGGAATTGCTTTTCCGCTCCCGCAAAATGACTGGAGGTAGCAGCTAATACCTTATCTGCATAGCCGCCATCCACCAAGATAGAACCAATTGACATCGCCTCCCCCATGGTAGAGCAAGCTCCGAACACACCAAACATCGGTATCTCCAACTCGGCTATACCAAAAGAGGTGGCAATTAATTGCCCTAAGAGGTCTCCGGCGATCAGATATCGAATATCGCTGTTTTTCATCTCTGCCTTATCCAAAGCCTGCTGCGCTGCCAGCTTCATTAACTCACTTTCTGCCTCTTCCCAGCTGTCTTTCCCTAGCATCGGATCATCATGTATCTGATCAAACAATTGTCCTAGGGGACCTTCCCCCTCCTTTTTACCAGCTATGGAAGATGAGGCTATGATATACGGTGGATGACGAAATAAAATGCTTTGTTTCCCCTTCATTTTAGTATCCTGGTTGAAGGCTTGCCCAGCAGTAGTTCCATTCTCCTTTTTATGATTACTCATTGATAACAACTCCTATTCAACTATTCATTTTTATTCTGCTTATACAATGCCCATCTGCTTCAGGATGTAATAGATTAAACCCAATGCCCAGGAAGAAAAAATACCATAAAGTATCACCGGTCCAGCAATGGTAAATATCTTACATCCGATACCAAATACCTGACCTTCTTTTTTATATTCCACTGCTGGAGCTGCGACGGAATTTGCAAAACCGGTGATTGGCACAAGTGTACCTGCACCTCCGATTTTTGCCAACTTCTGATATATACCCAACCCGGTTAAGAGAATTGCTAAGAAGATCAAGGTTAAAGAGGTATAGGATTTTGCCAGCTCCATGTTGGATGAAAGCGAAAAATAGTAGTTCGTAAAGCCTTGGCCTATGGTACAGATGATACCTCCAACGATAAAAGCCTTGATGCAGTTCTTCACACCACTGAACTTTGGTGTAACCTGCTTAACATATTTGTTATAGTTTTCGTTACGAATGTTTGTATCCTGCTCCCTTATAATACCGGAAACCGATGGTTTGTTATCTTTACCCATAGATGCTTGAACCTCCATTTGCCTATAATATAGCTTTCCTTTTATGATAGATTTCAAATCCGTATAGCCCCTAGATATATTGTGATGTTATAAATGACTGCACTAAGGTTCCTTCATATTCATCTATCTTAGTACCTGTAAAATAATTAACACATAATACAACTGCAACTGCTGCTACAATTAAAAATGCCGTTATAAATATTACCCTTTTTACTCTAATTGACATAAGATACACACCTAGCCTTTTCCATTATTATCTTGATATTCACATTCGCATAAGGAGCTCTTATGCCGAATATGATACCGGTATTTCCTTCCATGTTATTACCACCATCAAAAAAGCATCAGATTAGGTACTCTGATGCTTTATTAATATTATTATGTGATTTACAATCTTTACTATACTGGAAGAATATAACTTTTTATGCACCCAGTTTTTCTCTCATGATTTTTAAAATTCGTTTTTCCATTCTTGATACCTGTACCTGAGATATTCCCAGTTCTTTCGCGATATCCGTCTGTGTTCTATCTTTAAAATATCTAAGCTTGATGATTACCTGCTCCTTTTCATCCAAAGATTCAATAATCTCCTTCAATGCAAGCTTATCTACTAAATCTTCACTTTCATCCTTTGTTTCAGCCAGTTTGTCAATCAAATAAATCGGGCTTCCATCGCCCTGGTAAATCGTTTTGTATAAGGATTCTACCTCTGCACCAGTTTCCAGAGCCATTACAATTTCATCTCTGGTTATATTAAGTTCCTCTTCAATTTCCTCTAATGTAGGTTCTCTGCCGTTTTGGCTACCGAACTTTTCTCTCGTATATCGAATCCTCGTTGCTGTCTCTTTTAAGGAACGGCTCACTTTAATCATCCCGTCGTCTCTTAAGAAACGTTTAATTTCTCCTGTTATCATTGGAACCGCATAAGTTGAGAATTTCACTTCATAGGAAGTATCGAATTTATCAATTGCTTTAATTAATCCAATACTTCCTATTTGGAACAAATCCTCCATCTCATGCCCTCGGTTAGCAAATCTTCTTACAATACTCCATACTAGACCAACATTATCTTTTACTACCTGATCCCTTGCTTCTTTGTCCCCATCTCTGGACAATTTAATCAGCTCAAGCGTATCAACATTAAACCTCACTCCCTTCCTGCGTATGTACGAACTAGTTAAATAACCTTTTGTTTGGTTTCTTGCGTATACTTCTTAAGCATATCTGCTTTTCCAAGCATTTTCTTCATTCTAATCTTAGTTCCCTTACCAGCAACGGAGACTACCTCCAAATGATCCATAAAGGCCTCCATGAAGGAAAATCCCATACCGGATCGTTCTAGCTCTGGTCTAGTAGTATAAAGCGGTTCCATTGCTTTTTCTATGTTATCTATCCCAACACCCATATCCTCAATTTCAACGGTCAGCTCATTTCCTTGTATGGTGCATCTCATTCTTATGATTCCCACATGATTTTCATAGCCATGGATAATGCTGTTGGTCACTGCTTCAGAAACAGCTGTTTTAATATCTGCTAGCTCCTCTATGGTTGGATCCAAGACTGCTGCAAATGCAGCTACTACAGTTCTAGCAAAGCTCTCATTCTGTGATCGGCTTTCAAACTCCAATAACATACTGTTTGTATCATTCATAAATTTACTTATCCCCTTTCCTATTCCTATCAAAAGCCATAAGCCCATGCAGTCAGCTATTGCAGGGTTTTTAGTGCGGCTTCTACCGTATCATATTTATCTATGATTTTGTACAAACCGGAAAGCTTAAATATTCGATCTATCGCAGAGCTTACACTGGCTACTCCAATCTTTCCCCCGATGAATATTACCTTCCGATATCTACCCATTATTACGCCGATTCCTGCACTATCCATGAACCCGGCACCAGTAAAATCAAATATAATATGTTTGATATGATGCCGTTCTATGAGCTTATCCGCCTTTTCCCTGATATGGATAGCATTGTGGTGATCAAGCTCTTCATTTAATCGGATGATCAGACACCTTTGGCTAATCTCAAAAATCGTACCCTCCTTTCCTTTTTTATCTAGATTTTTACCTTGTTTTCTACCGTCCTGCATTCGATGAACTACCTCCTGGTATAGCTAATTTTATAGAAACACTCATATTGCGATTTCGTGTGAGCTCCCTCAGTCAAAAAGCACGAAAAAAAGACCTTTAATGGGAGGGCTCACCTCCTTCATAAAACGTCTTTTTTCCATTGCATTTTATCTTCTGTTTGTCATATCATAAACAAAAAGCCTGTTTACGATATCTTTGCTCCATTTAATAAACTATACGATTTTATTATTCTGCTTCCGTGGCGTCAGTAATGTGTGTCTTCGTCTGTTCTAGGTAACTACTGGCGTCCGCATACCGATTCGAATCCTGATAATCCGTTGTTACAATGGTATAATAGATTGAAGCATTTTCATAATCACTCAGTCTGTGATAGGTTCTGGCAATAAAATAGATTGCATTAACATCGGAGGGATTAAATTCATAAGCCTTCTGAAGTTCGATTAATGCCTCATCATATTTTCCAGCACTATATTTGTCATGTCCCAAATCATAATAGTCCTCTGCGACGATAGGATATATCTCATCCTTCAATCGATTATATAAACCTAGGGCTTCGTCCGATTCGTACTTCGTCATATCTATGGTTATTAAAGCATCAGCAATTCCGGTGAATTCCCTGTCATTCTCATCCTTTAGCATCTCATTCATATAGATACCGGTCACATTAAATAAAGGGTCATATAGGTCTGAATGATCCTCCGGGATTTCGATACCATCGATCTGGGCTTGCAGCTTTGTTAGCTCCTCTTCCAGGTCTGCCTTATCCTGTTGTAAGGACGTAATCGTTGCATCCTTTGCCTCCAATGAAGCTAATCCTGCACTATAATCCACGTAATTTTGGTTCTGTCCGGTTGTTTGATTCTTCTTAATGGAGGGTATGACAAGGATAGCCATAACCGCTAATCCAACCAACACACCGATGACAAGATTGATATAGGCAATGATGTTTGGCTTGTCCTCCCTATAGGCAGATACCGGCATAATAGAAGAGGGGCGATTTACATTGGAATCCGAATAACCTTCCTCCTCTTGAATTCCAATCGCTTGAGGTTCTAGCTCCTTTAAGTATCTAAGCGTAGTTGTATTGGATACATCAATCTTACTAGCACGAACTAGGCACTTTTTTGCTCGATCATTATCCCCACTCTTCATATACAAGAGTGCTAGCAAATGATAAGCACGAAGAAAATGAGGATTCAGAGATACAACCTTCTTTAATTGAATGATTGCTAGGTCTTCACTTTCCTGTTTTGCATAATGAAGTGCTGCATTATAACGCTTTATCGCCTGGTTAAGGCCTTCTAGCTTCGTCGGATTGGATTGAACAGCGTTAATATATTCATCTGCATCTGTAGAATCAAAATGCTTACTAATGACCCACTCACTAAGTGCAGCTACTGTCTCACCCATTTCAAAATATACTAAACCCAGCAGATTACGGGCACTAGAATTTGTTTTATTTAATTCAAGACTTTTCTTTAATGCTATAATAGCACCGGATAAATCACGGACCTTTGCTCTAGCTAAGCCATCATTATAATATAAATTCGATGTACGAATAACCTTCTTATACAATGTTAAATCTGCACCGCATCGTTCGCAGTGTTTTGGCTTGTCCGATGTATTTCCTTGACATTTTGGGCAGATCATATTATCCCCACCTATCTTCCCTTATCATATTGAACTATTCTCATTGTTGCCCTTAAGTAATTCCTTCAGTATGTCTGAGATATCTGTCAGATCATTATTATTAATTACATCCTCTGCTTGTTCGATTTCCAGGCTTGGTTTGAATTTTTGGATTTCTTCATCAAAATTAATCATACCTTATCAATCTCCTTTTTCCCCGATTTATCCATTAATAACATAATCTACATCCCTCTTATCATAATAACTTTAATGACATTAAAAATCAAGAGTTTCTCAGTAAAAACGTGACTCATATTTCTACAAAAGCCCACAGCCTTTTTATGAACCTGCAGGATTAGTGTATACTTGACATTATGTGAGTGGTTCGGCTATGTGACCTCCTCCACTTAAATTCATTTTTTATGGATAGACTAGTATAGCCTCACATATAATAGAATGAAAAACTCTCAAATATTTGATCCCTTGGTATCTTTGGAAATGTTATCT
>CAYMLE010000010.1:24209-33382 GCA_964391115.1 uncultured Herbinix sp.
ATCGTATGGCTAATTGACAGATAACACAAGTTATGGAATAATTAAGATATTCTACTGAAGGAGGAATGTTATGATAAAAGCAACCTTTAAATTAATTAACCTTTTTTCCCACAAAATATCAGAAGATCATGTAGCGGCTTTCTCTGCCCAGGCTGCTTTCTTTATCATAATTTCCTTTTTCCCTTTTTTAATGCTGCTATTTAGTATCATACGATATTTTGCCTTTGAAGAAAGCACTATGATGAGAGTGTTTACGCAGATTTTCCCAAAGGCTTTAAATTCTTTGATTATATCGGTAATTTATGAGGTTAGCAGAAAGTACTCTGGTACCATCATTTCTTTAACCGCTATTACAGCCCTATGGTCTGCAGGGAAAGGTTTTTTAGCGATTATGAAGGGGTTGAATGCAGTATATGAAATCAAGGAAACCAGAAAATACTTTTACCTTCGCGTTACCTCTACCATATATACCTTGATATTTGCAATTATGCTCATTGCAAGCATGGTTCTCTTTGTATTCGGTAACCGGCTCTATCTATGGATAGAGCAGAGTATCCCCTCCTTTCGAGGAATGGCCTTGCTCATTATCAGTCTACGTACCATTGTGGGGCTGATTACTTTATTAGTCTTCTTTCTAGCCATTTATGTCCTTATTCCAAATCGTAAAACCAAGGTTATGAACGAGCTACCCGGTGCCATGGTATGTGCAGCCGGTTGGATGGGCTTTTCCTATGCCTTCTCCTATTATATCGATCACTATTCCAATTATTCTACCATGTACGGAAGCCTAACGACGATTGTGTTATTCATGCTTTGGATGTACTTTTGTATGTACATTCTATTTATCGGCGCGGAGGTTAATCTATTATTTGAAAATAAAGCTTTATTGGAGAAAATTAAAAATCTATACCGTTAATCTTTAAAATATACATGCCGATGAGATCTCTCTAGCAAAAAGAAGAAGACTCCTGATCTTAACAAAAGGAGTCTTCTTCTTTTTATTCATAGATAAATCCCAGCTTCGTTCCCTCATAAAAATAGGTTATGATCTCTTCATATTCTCTTCCAGCGTCGGCCAGGGATTTCACTCCATTCTGACTCATCCCGACACCATGGCCATAACCACCACCATTCAGAGTGAAACTCTCTAGTTTACCATTGTTCTTATTCTGGTCAACGATAAAGAAGGCACTGGGTAATAGCGATAATTTATCCACCCCTGTATCATCCAATCGATAAACCACAGAATTTATTGGTGACAGCAATAATCTGATGTTGTACTCTGTTCTTACCATAACCGTATTCTCTGTGCCGATAATTTTAAGTTCATAGATTATTCCACCGTTTCCCCGTTGGCTAACCACGATATCCACAATATCGCCTACCGATTCCACCGGAATACTCTCATATACAGCATTACCTTCTTCTTCACTACCCTTCACCAGGGTAAGAATCAAGCTTGGATTTGCTTTATATCTGCTTGCCAACTTCTGATCTATTGTATTCTGGATGTCCTTGGCATCAATCGTAACCTTCCAACGATACCAATTATAGCTACTATCATAAGTAGGAAATTCTCTATCTAGAATAAAGCTTCGAAAGTTATCCTCTTTGGACAAATCCTCATAGAGCTTAAGCTCCTCAGATTGAGCTGAGACTCCTTCGGTCTTCTCCTCTACGGCCATAAGTCTGCCCGCAAGATAGGGAGTAGGTTCTCCATTCGCCCAGACACCCTCTATACCCGTAGTATGCCCACAGGAGGTAGAAAAATAATATGCTGTAATAATCGCATCGTTATATTTCACGACCTTCCCGTACGTATCCTTCACCGCCAGAATAGAGTCTTCATTTTCTTCAATATTGTTATACACCTGATAGGACACACTGTCATCCACATGGGCACCGTAGCTGCTTAGGCTGTTTGCCATCAGATGCCGATAAGCATAGCTTCTGGCACATACTGCCTGTACCTTTAGTGGCTCTAACCCATAGTAGGTAGGCATTTCACTGGGAATTACCGCATATAAATATTCCTCCATAGGTAATTCATTTACAATTAATAATCCTTTTTCTCCCTCCACGATTTCTATACTGCCACGATACTTTGGATTTCCTGTGGAACGTTCGATTGTTAACAGCTTTATCTTACCCTTATCTGAATTCGGAACAATTGTAATTCGACCACTGGAAAGCATCGGATCTCCTGGTTTTAACGGTATCGTTTCTCCTGCTGCATAGGATGTTTCTAATTCACCACTCTTTATCGTGAAGTCACTGGTAGCGGTAAACTCAACACTACTGTGATAGATATCCTGAAACCCAGTGGTATGAAGTAATACTCGGATATTTTCCGCTTTAATACTTTCTCTAATGAGGGCTGCACTGATTTTCCCACCGGATACCACAAAATCTGTAGTTTCATAACCGACCAGGATACTGTTTGTCTCTTCCATGGAGAGCTCACCATATATCTTATATATCTTATAATCTCCATCCAAAGCCACTCTGCCATAGCCCTCTACTTCTATAAAATCTTTTCCTGACTGCAGAACTTTACCCTGTATCAAATCCGGCTTAACGCTTATTCCAACAATTCTTTCATTTTCAACCGCAATATCGCCTACTACTTTTTCGATATCTGCCGATAGTTTATTCTTAGTCTGAAAGTCCTTATCCACTCCATTTATAAAGGTTTCTACCAACAGATCCTTTCCCTGCTTAATCCAAACATTACGGAGGATAATCTTCTCTGTAGTAACATCATAGATGTAAACAATCTCGTTATCACATACCAAAGCCTTAATCCCTTTGTTGATAAAGATATTATCAAAATCCTGGCCGGTAAGGCTCGTTTCCTTGGAAACCGTCGGTTGGGTTCCGGTTACTTTATCTGATTCTTTTGTTTTAACTTTATCCGTATTCCCATCTGATTTTTCAGTGAGCTTTTGTTCAATTTGAGTTCCTTCCGCTTGATTGGTGGAGTTCTCTCCGTCGCCCTCTTCTCTTAGTTCTTCGATAAAAGTTTTGTAGTTCCTAGCATTCTGATAATAGTAACGACCCAGATCGGTCACGACCCGATCCTTACCATCCTCAGACACCTCCCTATCTAAAACAAACAGTGTTTTCTCTTTTATAAGGAGCCTTTCTTTTGGCAACAGATTTATGATTGAATCGTACAGCTCCAAAAAATCGATTATCAACATGTCCTCCTCTGAATTTATAAAATCAAAGGATAGGCTGGCATATACTCCTTGCACTGCCGGTTTCGATAAAATTAATTTATCCATCATTTCCTTACATTCACCGTAGGTTAGAGCCTCCTTTGGTGTCGTTGATACCTTACTCTCTATAAGGCCCATTTTCCACACCGCATTTACATACCGATCATACCAATCAGACATATCGGAAGCTTCATAGGTAATTCCCAAGCTTAAGCCGTCTCTACCAGCTTTATTATATTCTAGATAGCTAAGGAGTCGATAAGCTTCTGCTCTAGTTATAACATTTTCCTTAACGGATGGTTCCCCGGTAATCGTACCATCCCCCATTTTCATACGACGTATCACATTGACTGTCAGAATCGTCAGTATGATTGCAACACATATCCCTATTAATATCAGTTTTTTCTTAATGCTCATAGCGTCTCCTACTCCGGGTGCAGTACGCCCCTGATTTAACTTGATTATCCCATATGCTAATATATTATGTCAATGTGTTGAATATTCGTACAAGTTTTGTACTTACGTATTTTTATATGTTCAACAATTCGCTGTAGTACCCTTGTCTATATGTGGTCCATAATAAATATGGCTGTAGTCATAGATTATTGTAACCCAAACCAGGTAACAACAACGAAACTACAGCCATTCTATTTATAAAATGTATTTATTACTTATGCATTCATTCTGATTTATACATTCATGTTTGTGTATTCATGTTTGTGCATTCATTTACAATTCATGAATTCATGATTTATGCAATTCACAATTTGTGCATTCATGATTTATTCATTTTCTAAACCATTGAATTCGATTACCACCTGCGCAATCTCATCAATTTTACGTTTATCAGCAAAGAAACGAAGGGGATTACCATTATTAATAATATAAAAGCTTTCATTATACGATAGATAGGAGTTGGTTATAATATCATCTTCACCTACATAATACGTGATTGTCATGAAGGGCTTCAAATCCTCCGATATAACATCTCCGGTAATCTTAGCATCGTAGCTTGCTCGAATTAGATATTGGTATACGTTCTTAAATGCTTGTTCCTCTACCACCTCTCCATTGAAATAATAGGTGCCCTGAGTCACTTCTTCTCCCTTGTCATCTTTTACAGTCTCCCGTTCGATCTCCATGCTATATGGCTTATCTTCTATAGTAACATCGATACGATTAATATTATCGATATAAGGGAGGGTGACAAAGGATGTCATTAAGCTGAACGCTTCTACCTGTAACATCTTATTGATGGCTTCTGCCTTTATGGTAAACACTGAATTACTATCATCTCGTCGTATATAATAGTTACCGTTTCCATCCTCGTTACCAATATATACGGTAATACGTTTCTCCTCAATCTGGTTTTTCTCCGTGATTTCCTTTCCCGTACTAGGATCTGTCTCCGGCTTCTCTAGTTCTTCCATATAAGTTTCATAATACTCGACAAGAATAGAGGCCATTGGATCTTCTAGTCCGTACTGGGCAAGATTCTCTCCCATATAATCAACGCAGGCAATAAAATCAAATTTTGCAAAGTCCGGAAGAATCTCAGAAACCTTAGAACCATCGGCTGAATACCCTTCTTCATAAGGCTGTAAAAGCACCCAAGGGAACATCCCTTTTTGAGTATTATCCGATTGGTTCTTGGTATCATATAAAAGTTCAAAATTATCTCCGTCCTTCTTTTTAACCTCAATATGATAAATGTTACCAGAGTCAATATCCGGTTCCCCTTCCACTGCAGTTATATCCGTATCCATATAAGAAATACCGGTACCATATGTGGGGCCTAAGAGATATACTTCCTTTCTATCATCAATAAGAGCATAATAACCCTCTCCACCAATCGCTGAATCACCAATCTTTATGCTTAGGGTCTTCTGATCTGTCTGAACCGCCTGAAGGTAGACAGAGGGCTCTGCCAGTCCATATTCCTCTAAGTTTACCGGATTCTCATGAATCATTTTCTTAGCCCTGACTTCATCAACCAAATCTAGAAGTATATTCACCTTATCTTGCATTATTGGCCGATTTGGATCCTCTACTGATTTCCATACCTCATTCTCCAGATAAAAACCAATGTCCATATTTTCATTTTTAAAGTTAAGAGCATTTATGAGAGTTTTATCTAACTCTGCGAGAACAAGCGCTTCATTCTCTTTGGTGATACCAGCTTGATCCGTCCCCTTATCCCTACTTTGGTCCTTGTTTGAATACCAGTAGTAAAATCCGATTAAGGCTACTAATGCAATCAAAAGGGAAAGCAACGTCATGGCGTTTTTTTTCTTCCTTTTTGACATTAGCGTTTCCTCCTTTTCAAGGTAACCAGAATACCAACGCCAAGAATCAAAACCGGTAATATGATAATAACAATTGCACCCCAGAATATACCCTGTTGTTGGGTTACATACAAGGATTCCGGTACCAAGGTTCTGGTTTTCACTGAAACAGCACCGATATCACCGGATAGATAAGCGATCGTATCCGTCAAGAGAGTTGCATTGCCATATTGGCCAATGGAGGCATCCTCAAAGATATATTCAGAAGAGTATACGATTAGGTTCGAAGTCACACCTTTATATGTGTCAGTAGATTTAAGACCTAAGTAAAACGGACCGTCCACATCCCCACTTTCCTTATCAAAGGTAACAGCCTGCATGTTTATCTTGGAGTAGGCCTTGTCTGAGGTTGTAAATAGTGGTTCAATCGTAAGGGAGCTTCTTCTATTCTCCATCAGGGTAAGACCTGATGAGTAGGGCATAATTACAAACCTTTTACTTGCGATGGTGCTATTGGTAATATCGTGCTCAGCAATCGTCGGAACAATATAATTCGGAAGCTGTTGTACATGCTTACTTGCATCTCCTTCGCAGATGATACCGTCTACCATCTGAATACCGTAATACTCCAACAGCGATTTCACATTAACCAATTCCTCAGCCATGTAGTCTACAATCATAATGACATGCCCGCCCTGGGCCATAAATGTCTTGATCTTATCAATCTCTTCCACAGAAAAATCATCCTCGGGAGCGTTGATCATAAGAATATCACTATCCTCTGGAATACTTTCTGTCAGGGTTGCTACTGTACTCACCTTGACATTTTGTTTATCCATATAGGACTGGAATACTTCTCCTGTAACCTTTTCCGTATGCCCCGTGGTCATATACAATACCGGCTGATCCTGACTCGTTACATACTGGATTGCCGAGGTTAGTTTACCCTCAACGTCAATTCCCTTGGTTACATAATCAAGTTTGTTGTAATCAAACTCTTTTATTAGTAGTTCACTATTCGCAATATATTTAGCTTGGTTTTTACTGTTATTAACGACTAGAAAACTGTTCGTTGAGATTTCCTCCTCAACATATTCAGAAGCAAATCTTGGATAGAGAATTGGATCCTTATACTCGAAGGTGATTTTATCCGAATAGCTGTCGTACTTCTCACCAATATTTTTAAATACTGCAGCCTCTTTCCCAGATTCCACCAAATAGTAAATTGTGATATCATCCTCAATATGATCAATTAAATTCAGAGTCGGATCGGTTAAGGTATAAAGATCTTGGCTACTTAAATCAATTTTCAAATCCAGTTTAGAGGTGATCAAGTTCACCACTAGTATAATAACTAAGACGATGGCTGACATAAAAGACACATAAATACCTGTTCGAAAGCTCCGGCCGGTAAAGGAGGCTTTGATTTTATCTAGGTTTCTTCCATTGTTCTGCTTATCCATATCCTGATTCATATTTTCGTTCATTATATTCTCCTCCTTCCTAGCTCCACCTCTTCTTCTTAATCACCTGGGTAGTTAAAAACAGGAATAAGAAGATGATACTGATATAATAAATTATATCTGCTAAGTCCATGATTCCGTAGAAAAATGATTTATACCTTGATATAACGGATAGCCAACCAAACACCTTTCTAATTAGCCCATCAAACAAGGTAGGTTTCATAAAATATACTGCCATTAGTGCAGCTTCACTGATCAAACCCACACCAATACTCAGAATCAGATTATGCATCATCATATACAGTATCAGCCCAATAATAACAAGGATAACAGTGAATACAAGTAAAGCCGTTTTCTTGTCTGCTGGAAATACATTGGCAATGCCGTCCATCAATGTAGTAAATAAAAATGCAATGAAGGAGATGACTGCTGCCACAACCTGGCTTTCTGTCAAGGATGATATATATAAGCCCATGGCCAGATAGGAGCCTCCAAGGAGTGAGAAACCAATAATACTAGCATAGGCAGAATTCATCGGAACATTACCATACTGCTTAAGAATCAGTGGATAGGTACTTACAATCAGCATAACGATGTTGAATACAGTGAATACAGCAAAGAATTTTCCCATTACGATAGAACCTGCCGTTAGGGGAGAGGTATACAGCAATTGATCTGTCTTCTGTTTATTTTCCTCCGCCATCAGTCTCATGGTAAGTAAAGGTACTAATAGTACGAATATAAAGGTAATATCCGACAGTGTGTATTCAAAATTAGCATAGCCCGCATACAAATGTCTGATGTAAAAATAAAGTCCAATTATCACAAGAAAGAAGGCTATGAAAACATAACCAATCATCGATGTAAAATAGGATCGTAATTCCTTTTTATAGATTGCCAGCATCGGAATTTCCCTCCTCTTCGTCCTTATTTGCCTCTGTTAATCCTGAAATCTCGGTTTCTTTTGATTTCTCGTTAATCGTATCCTCTATATCTGCTTCATAAGCTGTACCTTCACTACGATTCGTAACCTTGAGGAAGATATCCTCCAAGCTCATTCGCAGTGACTGCATCTCCAACAGTGGAGTATCGGCTTCACACATAGCACGAAAGACCTCTTCTCGAATATCCTCCTTCTCATCACAGTAAACCAACAAGCTGACAGTTCCAGCTTCATAGGCTTCCTGCGCCTCAATCTTAGTGATTCGATCAATTTTCTCCAATGCATTTATCACATGTTCAGCTTCACCCCGTATAATTAGCTTCAATCCACCGGTTGCACCAAAGTGAAGCTTCAGATTCTCGGGTTTATCGATCAGAACCAGCTTACCCTTATCAATGATCAGAACCGTATCACAAACTGCGCTAACCTCTTGCATGATATGGGAGCTAAGGATTATCGTATGATTTTTACTAAGCTCTCGAATCAGTTCACGGATCTCAATAATTTGTTTTGGATCGAGACCTACCGTAGGCTCATCTAGTATGATAAGCTCAGGATATCCCATAATTGCCTGAGCCAAACCAACTCTTTGCCGATACCCTTTTGACAGATGCTTTATCAGACGGTTGGCCATATGCGTAATCTTAGTTGCATCCATAATCTCCACAATCATTTGCTTCTTATCGGCCTTTTTAACTTTTTTTATGTCAGCAACAAAACTTAAATACTCTTGAACTGTCATGTCTGGATACAAGGGAGGTATCTCCGGTAGATAACCGATCATTTTCTTAACCTCTTCCGGCTCCTCGAATACATCCAAACCATTGACAGATATTGTCCCTTCTGTTGCAGATATATATCCGGTAATAATATTCATAGTGGTGGATTTACCTGCACCATTTGGTCCCAGAAAACCTAGGACTTGTCCTTTTTCTACAGTAAAGGATAAGTGATCGACAGCGATATGATTCCCATACCGTTTCACAAGATTTTTAACCTCAATCAAAATAGTCTCCTCCTTACAGTTTTATCGATAATTGTAACTGCTTAAATAAATCTGGTTAGCATGTACTAGCTTTTCCCAAATTGACTAAATAAATCATACTATAAGAATACGAAAATTTTGTGAACAAATCCATCATATTCATATACAAAATACTCAGTGATATAAATCTTAATATACATAGATTAGATGTCTTAAATCTGCTACACAAAAAAAGCGAATATACCTGTATATACATACCTCAGGCATGCCTTACCC
>CAYMLE010000011.1:0-6278 GCA_964391115.1 uncultured Herbinix sp.
TTATACTGCATCGTATCCAATGCAGGCTTAGAAGGCTCCGTAGTTATCAGTAAGGTAAAGGAGAGTAATCCTGGTGTTGGTTTTGATGCTCTCTCTGAGAATTATGTAGATATGGTTGATGCAGGTATTCTTGATCCTACTAAGGTGGCAAGGAGTGCCCTGCAGAATGCAACTAGTGTTGCTTCTACCTTATTAACAACAGAATCAGTAGTAGTTGCTATTAAAGAAAAAGACCCTATCATGCCTGGTGGAGCCGGCGGAATGGGTATGATGTAAGCAAGTTGTACAATTCTGTATCTAATAGAAGGTTTGTATATAAATATTGTTATCGTAAAGGAGTCTTGGGGAAATCCAAGGCTCCTTTTTACGACGCAAAATTCTGAACAGTCTTGAGTAAGAACAAGGAAGGGATGGATTGAAATACTAATAGGGTTCTATAATGAATCTTGGGGTATTGCAGCTTTCTTGGATAGGCAACATTGATTTGAGATTTCTATATACTATAAAGTAATGGTCTGTATGATTAATTGCCATATAATCAAGAAAACTAAATTGTAAATATATTCCATTGTTATAGAATGTTTTTATGAATGGAGTTTGATTCTGTGCATATACGGTTTAATACGAATGAGGTACTAGATTAAATGATATTATTTCAGTTCAATAAGTTGTAGACATAAGTTAAATTATAATTAACAAAAGCCCAACCTCTATATAGATAAGGATGGGCTTTCGGTACCACATAAGATATCACATAAGATATCACATAAGTTATCACATAAGTTACCACATAAGATATCACATGAGTTATCACATAAGTTATCACATAAGATATCACATAAGATATCACATGAGTTATCACATAAGTTTATTTTATAAATTTATTTCATGTTCATGAATTATCTTCTAAAATCTTTAGAATTTGCCGTTTATATTCCATGAAGGCTTCGCTGACGATGAAGTCTCTACTACGAGGCTTTGACTCCTTGATGATGAGCTCATGGCTTACTTTTCCGGGTCGGCCAGTCATGATGTAGATACGATCGGAGAGATGGATAGCTTCATCGATATCATGGGTGATAAATAGGGTGGAAAGCTTAATTTGCTCCATTACCTCCAGGTACCACTCATGCATATTGCCCTTTGTAATAGTATCTAGGGCACTGAAGGGCTCATCTAATAAGGCGACCTTATCGGAGAAAAGATAGGTTCTAAGAAGCGCTGCTCTTTGTCGCATACCTCCGGATAATTGATGAGGATATTTCTTCTGGGTACCTTCTAATCCAAACTCCTGAAAATAAGCGGAGGCCTTTTCCCGAGCAATTCGTTTCTTCTCGCCCTTGATAAGGAGCGGTAGGGAGACATTGTCCTGAATTGTCTTAAAGGGTAGAAGCAGATCCTTTTGTAGCATATAGCTTACCTTGCCGGCAATTCCAGTGACCTCCTCGTTGTCGAGTAATATTGTCCCATAATCTGGATTTAGGAGACCAGAGATAACATTGAAGAGAGTGGTCTTACCGGCGCCACTGACACCAAGCAAACAGACGATTTCACCCTTATTCAATTCTATGGAGACATCATCGATTATTTTTACCCCATCATAGCTTACGGTTATGTTCTTAGCAATTAATTTATCCATCGGCTTTCCTCCGTGAGAGGGTTTTATTCGGGCAGGAATTCATTCGTAAAGCCTGTACCTGCAGGAATCTCCATCTCAACCAGTTTGTTTTCATATAACCAACTATAAAAGGCATCCCATCTTACAGGATCAATATAACCCCATCTGGTTACTTCGGCCTTATATTGGTTTGCCAGCCATTTCTGGCTTTCATTTACTAGGGTTTCATCTAGCTCTGGTACAATGCGAATAAGTATGTCTGCGGCTTCCTCCGGATTCTCTATGGCATATTCATAACCTTTTTTTGTTGCCTCTAAGAATTTCTTAACAGTTTCCGGTTTTTTATCAAGATAATCATCGTTGGCTATAATAATTGGACTGTAATAATCCAACTCAGTACCATAATCTGCAAAGTTAAGATAATTGGTTTAAATCCCTGCAATCTGAGTAGCGATGCCGTCCCAGGCATAATATATCCATACGGATTCAATATCGGTCTTAAGTGCAGTTACGACATCAGACACAGTATTCGGTATTAATTTAATATCGTCAAAGCTAGCACCATCTTCCTCAACAATCTTTTTGATGATCGCTAATTCAATCGGTGAATCCCAGGTAGCATAAGAATGACCAGCCATTTTACCAGGAGTATCTATTCCCAAGTCCTTAAGAGAGATAATACCGGAGGTGTTATGTTGAATAATGGTAGCTACAGCTGTGATCGGCATAGGATTGTTTGAAGCATAGGTAGGAGCGATGGTATCTTGGAAGCTGATACCGAATTCAGCGCCACCAGCACCAACTAAAGCAGTGGTACTTCCTTCTGGGGGCTGCATAATCTCAACCTCTAATCCGACTTCTGCAAAGTAACCCTTGTCCTGAGCTACATATAAACCGGTATGGTTGGTGTTCGGTGTCCAGTCGAGTACAATTCTGATCTTTTCCTTCTTGGTTTCCTCCTTGGAGGAGTCTTTACTTGAGGAATTATTATTATCCGCAGGTAACTTCTCATTATCAGAGCATGCAGTTAAGCTTAGTATAGTGAATAACATTAGTATAATCGCGATAAATTTCTTAGTCATATAGATTTCCTCTTTCTATTATTTATTTACTTGACGCTTCTCCCAGGGCATGACTGCTTTCTGGAGGAAGGATACACCGACCATCAAGAGCAGACTGATGAGAGAGATAAAGAAGATAACGGCAAACATCTTATCAAAGGAATAGGATTTTCTAACACGAGTCATATATACACCCAGGCCACTAAAACCACCGAGCCACTCCGCAACTACAGCTCCGATGATGGAATAGGATACAGAGATTCGTAATCCGGCGAAGAAATGGCTTAAGGAACTAGGCAGCTTAATATGGTAAAACCGTTGCATTCGATTAGCCCCCATAGCCTTTAAAAGATTGAGGGAATCCTTGTCTGCAGATTGAAAACCGTCCAAAAGCCCAATGGTGATTGGAAAGAAGGATGTAATAATTATCAACGTGATTTTTGGTAATATCCCATATCCCAACCATAAAACCAGCAATGGAGCAATCGCCACGGTAGGTATCGTCTGTGTAATAATTAACACCGGATAGATGGCTTTATAAGCAATGACAAATCGGTCCATCAGTACGGCCACAAAGAATCCCAGTAGAATTCCAAAGGACAATCCTAAGAAGGCTTCTGCTAAAGTGGTTTTCGCGTGCTGCATTAGTAGGTTGAAGTCTCCATAGAAAGCCTTCACTACATCGGCAGGAGATGGTAGCATAAATCGGGGTACCACACCGGTTGCGGATAGAACCTGCCAGAGGATCAGTATTCCAGAGATCGCCATAACCGGTGAAAGCTTATTGATGATGCTTTGTAACTTTTTGATCAATGGTCAGTACACCACCCTCCGGTGCAAATGTGATTTTCACATAGGCAGAAACCTTAGGACATCCAGCTTTTATTGCGATGTATTGGCAGTTCTTAACGATTTCCATTAGTTGATCATAATCACCTTCGATGGAAGTTTCACTGGGTCCGACATAATATTTGAGGCCGGTACTTTTGATATAAGCGATCACTTCATCAACGATACGAACTACCTCTTCATCGGAACTTGCCTTGGGTAAAACTTGAATTGCTACATTTGCATTCATATTGCTTCCTCCTTCATTTTGCCAGGTAACTCAGTTTGAGCACCTATAGCCATATAATTAAATCTTACATAGAAGCTTAAGAACTAAGGTAATAAAAAACTCCCCGTTCCCGGAGAGGTATGTATATTGCTTGTGTATATTCAGCAATCGTATCTACATCCCTACGCCGGCATTATCCGGATCAGGTATGAAGCCAGTTCTCACAGCTTCAGGGTTGAAACATAAATAGTTTTCTCTCAGCCTAATTTATTAGGCACCCCTTGTCCTTGCAAGTGTAGCATAATGAAAATTCACTGTCAAGCGATTATTTCTACAGCTCTATTAGCATATGATTAGTAATAATAATATCAAAGGAAATAGAATGAATAAACTAATAACATGGTTTTTACTATTGATGTGCGGCGTAGTGCTGGCTTATATATTAAGTCAGATTGGGATAAGGCTTAAGGAAGAGGAAGTATCTCCAGCTTGGAAGGAACAAAATAAAGTTCACCTTTTGGCGGAGCTGGAAAATCAAATGGCAGTGGAGGAACCAGAACCAGGTCTGATTATCGAAATAGGTTATGCCAGTAGCTTGTCGGAGGTGGGGGGAGGAAGCCTGTCCACAGAGGGATTACTGGAGTGCGGTCACCCTGCAGTAAAAGGCAATGAAGGCACGGAACCGGGGAGTAGTGAGACGGCGACAGAGGATTTAAGGGACTATACCAAGCTATTTCCGGATCTATATACGGAATATGAGATTCCAAAAATTATGGAAAATGAGAAGAAGATCGCCTATCTTACGTTTGATGATGGCCCCAGCAAAAACACCTTTGAGATACTTGACATTCTAAAGGAGAATAATGTAAAAGCTACCTTCTTTATCGTTGGGAGCTCAATCACTAAGGAGGGTGAAATCTGCTTAAGACGAATAAAAAATGAAGGCCATACCATCGGAATCCATACCTATTCCCATCTTTGTAATGAGATTTACTGCTCCGTAGAACGTTATTTAAATGATTTCAATATGGTATACCAACAGATTCATGAAATCACCGGAGAACGGGTTAATATATATCGATTCCCTTGGGGTAGCAATAATGGATATAGTAAAGGAATTAAGGATTCACTCATGAATGAGATGGAACGAAGAGGTTTTACTTGCTATGATTGGAATGTTGATTCCAATGATTCCGTAGGCAAACCATCCTATTACTCCATCCGTCATAACATAGAAAAGGATTTGGAACATCAGAACTATCCAATTATTCTAATGCATGATTCCGTTATTAATAAGATTACCGTACAGACCCTCCCGGACATCATCCAGATGCTTCGTAATAAAGGATATGATTTTGATACGTTAGATAACCGTGAACCCTACCAGTTTAATTGGTAGGAAAAAAGGCAATGCATTTTGACCGACACCGTGTAAGTGCGGGTTAAAATAGGCACTGCCCTTATATGTTTTATAACAATTCAGAATAGCTAGCATATCCTAATCAGCCATCCGAGTTACTGCTACATAGATACCTGAAATTCTATACCAGGTTGGAAAATCAACGATACCGGTTGCTGGAAGATCAAAGGTCTGTTGAAAGCTCTGTACAGCGCTGGCTGTATTTTGGTCAAATTGGCCGTTTACTGCAACCTTAGGAATAACGGAGTAAGTATCTGCGATACGGTTGAGCTGCTCTTGAATCATCCTTACATTATCGCCACTAGCACCGATATTGAGGTTCTGGCCCGGCCAGGAGGCAGGAACGCCAGAAACCTGAGGAGCCGTATTAATATAGATAGAGTTACCATAGAAATTTCTCAGAATGCTAATCGCATCCAATCCCTGATCACCGAGATTCTTCGAGCCCCATTGGGTCATCCAGTTTGGACATTGGACCTTGTTACCGTCGCAATACTGGGTTAGTATGGGTTGCTTTACATTTGGTCTGGATAGATAATTTACAAATAAGGAATCAACAATCAGGCTAATGTTATCATAGATATTTCTACCGGGAATCCATTTGTGATCAAAGGCAGTTGAGGAGGTTACTGTAAAGGTATATCCTTGGTTACGGTACCATTCAGTAAATACCCGATTCAGGGTAAAGGATAGTATGGCCAGAACATTTGCCTGAATCGTAGATTCCGGCCAGGTAGAGTAAATCTCACTGGAAGCAACATTCTTAATATAGTCACGAAATCGTACATAGTGGTTTACTGCAGAGGCATCGGTAGGAGGCCCATCATGAACGATTACGAATTCTGGAATTACAACATTACTTAGGACAATTTCACCGGTTTCACCAGTGGGTTTAATCTCTGCTTCCGCAATCTTTGGTGGATAATCCCCAAAGAGAGTATGAGGAGGAATTACATAGAGTATTTCATTTGGAGCTTCTCTTAGGGCAGTATTTTGAATCGCCGTAACATTAGCAAATATCTCAGCATTGGATACGGTTAAAGGAGTATAACCGGGAGCGGTTACCCGGATCGTATAATTTGCATAGGGTTGTTGGTCGGAAGGAGCCAAACTATAATCAAC
>CAYMLE010000011.1:6378-33331 GCA_964391115.1 uncultured Herbinix sp.
ACTGCCTCAGCGGTTCTCGGCCCATATATACCATCAACTGCTATGAGAGGAATGGCTGGATAGGCTTCAGCGATTCGATTCAACTGTGACTGTATAATCCGAACATCGTCACCTCTTGATCCGGTGGTCAGATTTGTTCCTCGCCAGGAGGCAGGGACACCGGAAACTTCGTTAGCAGTATTGATATAAATATTGCTACCATAATAATAGCGTAAGATTTCAATTGCAGAACGTCCTTGGTCACCCAAATTCTTAGAGCCCCATTGAGTCATCCAATTTGGGCACTGTACACGATTTCCATCGCAATACTGAGTTAGAATTGGCTGTCGGACATTGGGTCTGGATAAATAGTTGACAAATACAGAATCCACAATTAATCCGATATTGGTAAAGATATTCCTTCCGGGGATCCATTTGTGGTCAAAGGCAGTGGAGGAGGTTATCGTAAAGGTATAGCCCTGGCTTCGGTACCATTCTGTATAGACACGATTTAGGGTGAAGGACAGAATTGCTAGTACATTCGCATAGATGGTCTGCTCTGGCCAGGTGGCATAAATCTCGCTAGAGGCCACATTTTTAATATAATCACGGAATCGAACCCAATGATTCCGAGCAGCGTTATCGGTAGGAGGACCATCATGGACGATAATAAATTCGGGAATTACCACTTGACTTAAGACTATTTCTCCAGTTTCACCGGTGGGCTTGATTTCGCTTTCTGGTATCTTGGGTGGGTATTCTTCATATAGGGTATGTGGGGATATGACGAAGAGATCTCCTTCCTCGACAGGTTCTTCTGCCACCTCTAAATTGACCTCCTGCTCGGATATAACATTTGGAAGAATCTCAACATTAGCGACGGTCGTAGGTACAAAGCCCGGTGCTTGAACCTGGACATTATATTCTGAATAGGGCTGTACAGTAGAAGGCTCCAGACTATAATCAATGGAAGGTGCAGCTAAGGCGATTTCATCGGTAAGACCTAAATTATTTGTAGTTAGCTGCTCGATAATAAGCTCTGGATTATTTGGTGAAGTTATAGTCACAGTAGCATTTTCAACTGGGAGTACTCCTGCGGTATTGCATCGTACTTGAAAACGTCCAAAGGACTGGGTGCCCATCTCGGCTGGAAAAAGCCTTATGTTGTCTCTAGACATAGCAGGTATATTGGGTCGAAGAATTGGATTCATGCTATGACCTCAATGCTCTCATTTTATTACTAACTTATGATAAGTAGCGCAAAATGTGAAAGTATTTTAAGATAACAAATAAAAAGTGACACAGATCAAGAACGTTGATCTGTGTCACAGAGTATATAATATCAGACTTTCATTTTTGCTGGGTAGTGATCTATCTTGCAGGTATAATTTCCAACCAATATCCATCGGGATCACTGATAAAGTAAATTCCCATACCAGGGTTTTCGTAGCAGATACAGCCCATCTCCTTGTGCTTCTGGTAGGAAGCTTCGTAATCATCGGTAACGAAAGCAAGGTGGATTTCATTGTCGCCTAGATTATAAGGACGGTCCCAATCCCTTAACCAGGTAAGCTCTAATTGATGAGAGGAGGTTCCATCACTTAGAAATACTAGGATGAAGTCACCACTCTCTGGGGTTTTCCGCTTTACCTCCTGTAAGCCGAGGGCATTTTTATAGAAATCCAAGGACTTATCTAAATCATATACATTAAGATTGTTGTGAGCAAATTTAAAATCCATTGTTTATCATCCTTCCTTATTGTGAATGTTTATTGGTTTATTAGTAGAAGATAAGCTCATTATATAATAACTTTAGTAAATTAGAAAGGGCATGTTGTTTATTACATAAAAGGGACTGCTTCAATAATATATGAATCAGTCCCTTTTATCTTATTTAACATTATATTGTGCGTCATATTCGGTCATAGAAATTACTTCTTAATTAATAACCTTATTATTCATGCTTTCTTCCATTGTTTTGCGCAGAGCAACCAAATCAAATTTGGTGTTTAAAAATTGATGTAATGAATCTACCAGAGAAAGAGTAGTATCATCTTTCTCAGCGGATGCCGTAGCTACTGTAGCGTTGTTAAAAAACTCTTGTAACGCGGAGGTTAATTCGGATTCCGCGAGAAGGTTTAGTTCGGGACGCTCATTGAAATAAGATTCCAGAGGCAGGACATCGTCCGGATTCACCACAATTGCAGTGCATCTGGCAAATTTACGTTCTCCGTCGTGATTCAGGGCATCAATTTCTGCAAATAAGTAGGTAAGACCTACATTGGCACCTGAAAAGCGACCACCAGTTGAGATGGAAGCAACGGATGAATTTCTACTAGAAAAGATAGCATTTTCAGTGGTATTACTTGGTTTTAAGATGACACTGAGGTTATCACTTTGGTTAACACCGATAATAACTCTTGATTTTGTCATCTTCACACTGAAAGCGGGAGGGCCAACTGTAACGTCACAGGTTAGAATTGTTGTCAACTCATCCTTAATCGTGGCAGTAATCGTTACAAAACCTACCGTTTTGGCTGTAATAGTACCATTTTCATTAACAGAAGCAATTTCCGTATCGGTAGACTTGAAGCTCACCTTTGCATTTTCACTCAGATTACTTACTTTTAAAGTAAAGGTTTTCCCTCTGCTTAAAGTTAATTTACTGAGGTATAGGCGGTAGTCAGGACTTTTATCTTTTTCTATACTATTTGCTTGTGCCATACTAACACCGGAGGGCGTCAGGTCTGGCAAGAAAAGAGCTAAGAAAAGAAATAAGCCAAAAAAGAGTAAAACTCTACTAATAACTTTCTTTTTCATTTACTTCCTCCGAGGTTTGGAAATTCCTTTTGTCACATCCTATTTATTCTAATTAGAAGATAACACTTGTTTTTGTCAGAAAGGTGTCAAATTGTTAAAAATTATATACATTATAAAAATATGCTAAATCTGTAAATATGTTTTTACACTTGTTTACATGTAGGCTTTCATATATAATATATGTGGTGAACAACGTTGAAAACAAAGGAACATATAAGATACGTTAAGTATGGCACGATGTGTGCAATACTGGATAAACAGGTAAAGAACTGTAAGGAGGATTTGGAACATGCAGCATATATTAATCGCTGATGATAATCGTGATATTACGGATATCTTATCAACATACTCTAAGATGGAAGGGTTTGAACCTGTGGTTGCTGGAGACGGAGAAGAAGCGATCCGACTATTTACCGAATATAATCCGGATGTAGTACTGCTTGATGTAATGATGCCGAAGGAAGATGGTTATGAAGTTTGCAGGAAGATTAGGAGCCAATCCAATGTACCAGTTATACTGATTACAGCCCGTGGAGAAGACTTTGATAAAATAATGGGTCTTGATATCGGAGCGGATGATTATATAGTAAAACCCTTTAGTCCAAGAGAAGTTATGGCAAGAGTAAGAGCAGTCATGCGGCGAATGGCGAAGACCACAAAGGAAACCAATTCAGAAAACATGATTAATGTAGGTGATCTTGAAATAAATCTAGAGGAATACACCTTACATATTGCAGGGAGGAAAATATCCCTTACAAAGAAAGAAATTGAAACCATGTGGACACTGGCTAGCAATCCCAACAAGGTATTTACCAGAGATAATCTGTTGGATAGTTTGTGGGGCTTTGATTATTTCGGTGACAGTAGGACCGTGGATTCTCACATAAAGCGATTACGAGCAAAATTAGATCAGACAGAGCATCCCTCCTGGTCAATTAGAACCATTTGGGGAGTAGGCTACAAATTTGAAGTAGCAGAATAATAAAAATGACTATCCTCCCGCATGGAGCGCTAGAGGTAAAAAACAGTGTGAGAGCGAATGTTTTCACACTGTAATTTATATGAAGAGATATCATGGGATATCATGGGATGGGAGTAAATGATGGCAAAAAATAATAAGATTAACGTATATAACCGTCTGTTTTTTAAATTATATATCAATTATGCTACTATGCTCTTGATTACTGCTATATTAATATGTCTTATCTTCATACGATTATATGAAGATAATATCATGAAGAATCATGAACAGAAGGTCGAGAAGCAGGCTGAAAACATCTCGGAAATGATGATATCCGATTTTATCCGAAATCATAAATATGAGGAGTTTCTTGGGTTTTATAAGAACCTGGAAAAAGCAATTGGGTTAGATTTATGGACAATAGCCAATCCCAATTCATCAAAGCCCATGGATGAGGGAATGGCTACGAATTCCTATGAAGAAATTAGAGGTTCTGTTTACGAAAAGATTATTCATGCAGCCTTTGATGGTGAAACCGCCAGCCGAGTCGGTACCGATGAGATCTATGGAGTACCCATGTTTAATGTGGCGGTGCCAATAAAAGATGTAGATGGAGAAGTGATTGGAGCGGTTATGCTCTTTTCGATGGTAGAGGGACAAAAGGATATCGTGGCAGACAGTCTTCGCGTTATTGTATTCAGTTCAGTGACTGCTCTAGCAATTTCCTTCCTTATTATAATTGTATTTGCTACAGAATTATCCTTACCAATATCTAGAATGCGAGGCACTGCGCTTGAACTGGCTGCCGGAAATTATAATAGTAAAACTGGAATCAACCGTAAGGATGAGATAGGAGACCTTGCAAAGACAGTCGATATTTTATCAGACAAGTTGATGGAAAATGATATTCAAAGAAAAAATTTGGATCAAATGAGGTTGGATTTTTTTGCAAATGTTTCTCATGAGTTAAGGACACCGATTACGGTTATCAGGGCCTATACAGAAACATTAGTTGATGGAGTGGTACAGGATAAGGATACTGTGAACCAGTATTACGACCGCATGCTTTCCGAATGCAAGAGCATGGAGCGCCTAGTGGGAGATCTTATGCTGTTATCTAAGATGCAGAATCCTGGCTTTGTGATTGAGAGAGAGCCGGTAAATCTGATCCAGGTATTTGATGACATCATCCGCAGTGCTGGAACCATAGCAGGAATGAAAAACATCAAAATCGAAGTAACCAAGGACGAGCCTATGTATGTGATTCTGGGCGATTATGATCGCTTACGTCAATTGTTTATGATCATACTTGATAATGCTATAAAATTCTCAGAAGAAAATAAAAAAGTACACATAAACTTGTCGAAGAAGGACAAAATAATAGTATCCATTCGAGATGAAGGCATCGGAATCGATACTGTGGAGCTGGCCAATATTTTTGAGAAGTTTTACAAATCGAATCTTCGTCAAAATGCCAGCGGAACAGGTTTGGGTCTGGCAATTGCAAAACAGATTACCCTCAAGCATGAGGGGACCATTGATGTTGAGTCATCTCTCGGAGTGGGAAGTCTATTTACATTTACGTTTCCTCCTTATTTTATAAGTTGTTAATGGTATGAACATCAAATACTGTTCCGGAGCAGAAGTTTCGTAATCTCCTGCTATTTGTTAAGAATTACCGAGCAAAATATCGATAAAGAACTTGAAAAACAAAGGTATTTAAGCTATAATGAATTTAAGATATTTCCTGAGGTGTTCGACACTCCTGTTATTTTGAACCTACATGATGTAATACGGGATTCCTACATTTGTAAGTGGATGTCAAGCCGCCGTTTGCAGCGGAAGGCAGAAGCTTATATGCGGTTACCCACCTAGCTTAGCTAGGAGTCAAAATGCAGGAACCGGCATTTCGGGTTTAATACCAAAGATGAAGGCGGCTTCGGCCGCTTTTTTATGTATAAGAATTTGTTTATCATCTAGCTACTTGAAGGGTTGTGTATACACCCACGAACTGGAGAAACCGAAGAAACTGTTTCTCTGGTTTATTTTTTTATCTCCCTTGTATTTTACTAGTATGAATTTTATAATATAGATAAGGAAAAGATACACGATGAATAGATTTGTAAATAAATCAGTTCAATACAGATAAAGCCTTATCTAGGAGGAAGTTATGAAGCATGGTTTTTTAAGAGTAGCGGCAGCTACTCCACGAATTAGAGTTGCAGATTGTTGCTATAATGCAGATAACATAATTGAAGTCATTTTAGATGCGGAGAAACAGCAGATTAAGCTGGTGGTTTTTCCGGAGCTCAGCATCACTGGCTATACCTGTGGAGACTTGTTTCTTCAGGAGGCACTTCTTCAGAGTGCTATGGAACAGGTTGTAAGGATAGCAGAGGTTACCAGAGACAAAGAATTGGTTGCTGTGGTTGGATTTCCATTTCAGCATATGGGAAGGCTCTATAACGTGGCGGCCGTACTTCAGGGAGGTAGAATCCTAGGTTTAGTACCAAAGATAAGCATTCCGAATTATACCGAGTTCTACGAAGCCAGACATTTTACTTCCGGAAGGAAGGATGCCGTTACGGTAAATGTGATGGGACAGGAAGTGTCTTTTGGTTCGAGACTTTTATTCCAGTGCCGAAATCTACCTGATTTCATTCTGGGAGTAGAAATATGCGAGGACCTTTGGATACCAAATTCACCCGGGATTAGCCATTGCACTGCCGGTGCAACGGTTATTGCGAATCTTTCTGCCAGCGATGAATTGTACGGAAAGGATGATTTCCGCAGAGAATTGGTGAAAAATCAATCTTCGAGGTTGGTTTGCGGTTATGTCTATTCCGATGCAGGGGATGGGGAATCGACCACAGATTTAGTTTTTGCAGGTCATAACCTGATAGCAGAGGATGGAGCTCTTCTGGCAGAGACGGAGCCTTTTCACAATACTACCCTTGTAATGGAACTGGATCTTGGGCGTGTAAAAAGTGAGCGTAGGAGACGACATACCTATCTGGATCAGGAGCCCCATCCATATACCGTGATCCCCTTTTCCTTTGCAGAAGGAAGCTATGAATTAGGACTTATTGAGCTACTGCGGCCCATCGATGCTTCTCCCTTTATACCAAAGGAGGATGGGGAATGTAGAAAACGTTGCAAGGACGTTATTCAAATTCAAGCCCAGGGATTAAAAACAAGACTAATGCACACCGGTATTAAAACGGCCATCCTTGGAATCTCCGGTGGTTTGGATTCCACCCTGGCTTTATTGATTACCTGCAAGACCTTTGAATTGCTGGATATCGATAAAAAAGACATTATCGCTGTTACCATGCCCTGTTTTGGTACTACGGACCGGACCTATCGTAATGCCCTAGCCCTTTGTGAGAGCCTAGGTGTTACTCTTATGGAGGTTCCGATTAAGGAGGCTGTGGAGCTTCATTTTAGGGATATAGGTCATAACCCAGAGCATCATGATGTTACCTATGAGAATAGCCAGGCCCGGGAAAGAACCCAGGTATTGATGGATATTGCAAATCGGTTTAATGGTTTGGTTATAGGAACAGGGGATATGTCTGAGCTAGCCTTAGGATGGGCTACCTACAATGGAGACCATATGTCAATGTACGGCTTGAATTCCTCCATTCCAAAGACTTTGGTTCGTGTTCTGGTTGCTTATTTCTCCAATCATTCAGACAACCTCAGGTTACAGGAGGTATTAAACGATATTTTGGATACACCGGTAAGTCCCGAACTACTTCCACCGAAGAACGGTGAGATATCTCAGAAGACGGAAGAATCGGTAGGACCCTATGAGTTACATGATTTTTATTTATATTATATTTTACGATATGGCTATGAACCACAGAAGGTATATCGTATGGCACAGGTAGCATTTCGTGGTAGATATGAGGATGAAACGATTCTTAAATGGTTGAAGGTTTTCTACCGTCGATTTTTCACTCAGCAGTTTAAGCGTTCCTGCCAGCCGGATGGACCTAAGGTCGGAAGTGTTTCTCTCTCGCCTCGAGGAGATCTGCGGATGCCTAGTGATGCTTCTGCATCCCTTTGGTTGAAGCAACTGGAACAACTGCAATAATTTTAAATATGGGAGGAAGAACATGGCACTAAAGATTATTACAGATTCAGCATCGGACATACCCAAATGGGTGATAGACGAATTTGATTTACATGTCATACCGACACCGGTGGTAATCGACGAGAAGGATTACTTTGATGGAAAAACCATTTTTCCGAAGGAATTTTATCAAACACTAAGAAGTGGCACAGATGTTAAGACATACCATATTAATTCGCAGATGTTCTACGATAACTTTCTTGCCTATGCTCAGAATCAGGATGAGGTCATATATTTATGCTTCTCCACCGGGATTGCCGGGACCTTTAACGCGGCAAATTTAGCTAAAACCGAGCTTTTGGAAGAATACCCTGAATTTGATTTGACCATTTTTGATACAAAATGTGCATCCTTAGGTTTTGGTTTAGCAACCTATTATGCCTTATTAATGCAACGTAATGGAGCCTCCAAGCAGGAGATCGTTGAAGCGATTGAATGGCATTGTGAGCATATGGAACATATTTTTACGGTAAATACATTGGAATACCTGTTAAAGGGGGGACGGCTCAGCAAAACCTCCGCCCTTGCAGGTAGCCTTTTAGATATAAAACCGATAATCCAGGTTACGGATGCAGGTGCATTGGAATCCATAGAGAAGGTCCGAGGTAGACAGAAATCCTTAAAACGACTAATTGAAATTGTCGGTGAGAGGGGTAAGGACCTAGAAAACCAGATGATTGGTATTGTCCATGGGGACGATAGTGAAACGATGGAACATATGAAGACCCAACTGAGAAACAACTACGGAAGCAGCAACTTTATGGATACCTACGTTGGATGTGCCATAGGGGCCCATACTGGACCAGGAATCATAGGAATCATCTTCTTAGATGAGCCATCACCCTATAAGAGATATTTAAGTTAATACATATGATAGGTCATTGATCAAACGTTATCGTTTCACAATGACCTAAAATAATACAACGCTCTGATAGTACGGATCATTTCTGATCGTACCGCAGAACGTTGTATTAAGAAGGCGCTATGTAAGAAAAGTTAGGGTGTTACTTTTGCTTTATCAAGGGCAGCCTTGATTGCTTCAATCAGGAGAGTCTGAGTATATCTGCTCTCCGCGGTTATTTCCACCTCATCGATAGGAACATCATCGTATAGCTGTAACGCTATTTCCTCCAAGGATGGCTGAACCAGAGGAAACATCGTTGTTATGGTTTCATCAATATTGATGATGCGTACCTGATTGATGTGGTTCTGATCTAATACCACCTCCAGATTAATTGCCGTATCCTTTAGGGCTATGGAGGAGCTAAATACTCCTGCTTTGTACAGGGGGGTATCCGAAGAAGCAACATTGTCATCTTTACCATTAAACATGAATATTAACAAAAGGATTAGTAGAATTCCTAATGCTGCAAAGATAACCGTCTATATGATTTCTTTTCATTGGATAACAACTATTTTTGTCTGCGCCATCTCTCTATCCTCCGGAGCATAATTTGCTTCATCACCTATAATCTTACTATATATTATTAGACAGAGTTACATTTTATGCAGATTAATTCATCCAGATTAGCTATTTTACAATGATTCAATAGATAATTGGGAAACTTTTAAGTTGGAACAGTATTTGTTACTCATGCAATACTTATTATTTATGAGTTTCGCAATTATCAAGAATGATTCAATAGAGGGAGGTAAATACGTGTCCTTACAATTGTATCTCGGAAGTGCGGGTTCCGGTAAGTCTTATCAGTTGTACCGAGAAGTAATCGCACAATCCAAAGGTAACCCACAGACGAACTACTTAGTTATCGTTCCGGAACAGTTTACGCTTCAGACGCAGAAGGATATGGTATCCATGCACCCCGACCATGGAGTCATGAATGTAGATATCCTTAGTTTTCTGCGATTTGCTTACCGTATCTTTGATGAGGTGGGAGGAAATGCTTATCCCATTCTAGAAGATACTGGGAAGAGCATGGTAATTCGGAGAGTGGTAGCAGATAAGAAGAAGGAACTAATTCTATTCGGTTCCGGAGTAAAGAAAACAGGATTTATCAATGAGTTAAAATCCCTGATATCAGAGTTCTTCCAATATAATATAAAGGAAGAGGATTTTACGAGAATGTTAGAGATATCTGAGAATAAGCCAGTTCTTAAGGCCAAGCTCCGAGATATCCATACAATATATGAGGGCTTTGTTGCTTTTATGAAGGAACGCTATATTACCGCTGAGGAAATTATGGTGGTATTAAATGAAGTCATGGACCAATCCGAATGGCTTAAAAACAGTGTAATCTGTCTCGATGGCTTCACTGGCTTCACCCCTTGTCAGAATGAGGTGTTAGCGAAAATGATGCGCTATGCTAAGAAGGTTATGGTAACCGTTACCATTGATCCTAGAGAGGTAAACGGCAATCAAGCAGCGGATCATCAATTATTTGGTTTGAGTAAGAAAACAATCGAAAAACTATATAAAATTGCAAAAGATAGTGGTACGCCAGTAGAGGATCCAATCTACGCCGAAAGCGTAAGCTTATGCGAGGCACCTTACCGCTTCAAGGATTCCCCTGCATTGGCTTCTCTAGAACGAAATCTGTTCCGATATCCTTATGTTTGTTACGACAAGGAGCAGGAGGAAATTAGTATTCATTCTGCCAGGGACATGGAGGCTGAGGTATCCTTTGTGGTACAGGAAATCAAGCATCTGGTCCGGGAGAAAGGGTACCGATACTGTGATATTGCTGTGGTTACTGGTGATATTGAAAGCTATGGACGGCTGGTGAAACCGCATTTTGAACAGGCGAAGATCCCTTGCTTTATTGATTATAAGAAGAAAATCCTGGGGAATCCCTTTGCGGAGCTTTTACGTTCGGCAATCGCTATTATTTCTGAGGATTATAGCTATGAAAGCATATTCCGTTATCTTCGGACTGGGTTATCCGACATAACAGTTGAAGAAACTGATTTACTTGAAAATTATATCCTAGCTACTGGGATACGGGGGCATAATAAGTATTCAGAGCCCTTCCGTAGATCCTATCGAAGCAAGGAAGCCATCGACCTAAAGAGGCTTAATGATATTAGACGTCGACTAACAGAGGAGATAACCCCTCTATATGTTGTTTTTAAGGACAAGGAAAAAACAGTACAAGACTATACCACAGCGCTCTATGAGCTAGGAATTCGATTGGCGATTGAACAAAAGTTAATCTTGGCTAAAGATGACTTTGCAGCAGCAGGCTTACCACTGATAGCAAAGGAGTATGAGCAAATCTATCGGATTGTAATGGAACTTTATGACCAGATCGTTCTTCTACTGGGTAAGGAACAGCTAAGTATAAAGGAATTTGGTGAGGTTCTGGAAACCGGTTTGATGGAGGTTAAGGTGGGTTTGATACCACCAGGACTGGATGAGATTGTAATCGGTGATACGGAGAGAACCAGGTTAAAGGATATCAAGGTATTATTTTTAATGGGCGTGAATGAAGGAATTCTACCAAAGTCCATCGGCAGCGGCGGTATCCTGTCCGATATGGAGCGAGAACTCTTAGTAAATAATAGCATTGAATTAGCACCAACCAAAAGGCAAATGGCTTTTACCGAGCAGTTTTATATCTATCTAAGTATGACGAAGCCGAAGGAACGGCTTTATATAACGTATCATAAAGTCAATGATGAGGGGAAGTCCGTAAATCCCTCCTACCTGATTGGTAAGTTAAAAACCTTATTTCAACATATGCCTATTTATGATGAGGACGAAATGGGTTTGGATCTTGATCATATTCTTCGGGATGATGGTATAACCTATCTGGCTGAAGGGTTAAAGGAATTCGGGAACCTAGAGGTGAATGATCTCTGGAGAGAATTATATCGATTTTATCAAACGGATGAGGAGAAGTCTTTAATACTTGATCAACTTCGCCAAGGAGCCTTCTATATCAATGAGGAGAAGGGGATCTCTAGGGAAGCAGCAAGGCTTCTTTATGGAACTGATCTAATGGGCAGTGTTACTCGATTGGAACGCTATGCTGGATGTGCCTTTTCCCATTTTATGTCCTATGGTCTATCTCTGGAGGAGCGACAGGAATATAAGCTGGCGGTACCGGATATAGGAAACATCTTTCATAATGCCATCGATTCATTTTCCAAGCGGCTCGATGCTAGTGATTACACTTGGCATAGCATTCCTGATGACATACGCGAGCGGTGGGCAATTCTAAGCGTAAACCAGGCTGTGGAGGATTATGAGAACAGTTTTATCAAAAGTACAAAACGCAATGAGTATCTAATAAAGCGTATGGAACGAATCACGGTTCGTACTCTATGGGCACTTTGCAACCAGATAAAGCAGGGAGTTTTTGAACCGATGGGTTATGAGATGCCGTTTACCCATACCCCTGAGGACATACTATCCCTAAAGGGTCGTATTGACCGGATGGATCTGTATGAGACAGAGGAAAAGGTCTTTGTCAGAGTTGTTGATTATAAATCCGGTGGAACGGTCTTTGATATGAATAGTATCTATCATGGTCTGCAGCAGCAGTTAGCGGTATATTTGAGTGCTGCTATGGGTTATCTACAGAGACAGTTTCCGACGAAGGAGATTGTTCCCTCCGGCATCTTCTATTACCATATCGATGATCCGATTGTAGCGAAAACCGAGCAGGCAGAGGATGAGATTTTTAAGAGCTTACGTATGAATGGCCTAGTAAATGATAATAAGCAGGTTATCGCCATGATGGATGAGAAGTTAAAAGGTGCAGACAACACCCTTCGTCCTTCAGCGAAATCAGATATTATCCCTGTAGAAACCAATAAGGAGGGTGAGTTATCCAAGCGCTCTTCTGCAGCAGGGGAACAGCAGCTAAAAGCCTTATTAGGGTTTGTGAATCAGAAGCTAGTCAAGGATGGAAAGCAGATATTGCTTGGTGATACCAGACTTAATCCATATCGAATGGGGACTCGGACGGCCTGTGATTACTGTGAATTTCGTAGCGCCTGTGGGTTTGATCTGCGGCTTCCTGGTCATGCGTATCATAACCTAGCTAAGAAATCAGCAGAGGAGATAAAGGAAGAAATCTGGGGAGATCGTAGCAAGGCTGAAAGCGAAGAAGTAGAAGTGGATTGATAAGAAAAAATCAGGTGAAGTATGTTAGAAGATAGGAGAGGCTTATGGCTTGGACAGAGGCACAACAGAAGGTTATTGATTCAAGGAATAAAAATCTGCTGGTATCAGCAGCTGCAGGATCCGGCAAAACGGCGGTCTTAGTGGAACGTATCATATCGATGATCTCCGAGGGTGAAGAACCAATTGACATCGATCATCTACTGGTGGTGACCTTTACCAATGCGGCAGCAGCTCAGATGCGGGATCGAATAGGGAAAGCTTTGGATAAGAAGCTGCTAACAGATCCAGATAACAAGCATCTTCAGAAACAGGTCTCCCTACTCCAAAGCGCCAATATTACAACGATACATAGCTTTTGCCTCAATGTCATTCGTAATTATTTTCATTGGATTGATCTTGATCCTTCCTTTAAGCTGGCGGATGAAACGGAAAACACCTTATTGAAATCCGATGTTATGTCCGATGTTCTAGAGCGCTGGTATGAGGAGGGTAGAGAGGATTTTCATGAATTTATTGAGAGCTATTCCCGTTCCAAATCAGATCTACCGGTGGAGGAGCTAGTTCTCCAACTGTATCATTTTTCTATGAGTAATCCCTGGCCGAAGGTATGGCTACAGCAGATAGAGAAAACCTTTGAATTAGGGTCAGTGGAGGATATGGAGGAGGCGCCCTGGATGCAGGAGCTATGCTCCTATATTGGATTTGTATTGCAGGATCTAGCACAGAAAAATGAGGAAGCTTTGGCTATTTGTCAGGAGGCTAATGGTCCAGGAGCCTATGAGGCTGCTTTGCTGTCAGACCGGGAATTGATCCAACAGTTAATCACCCTAGGAACCTATCAGGAGTATGCCAGTTTGTTTCCCAACCTATCCTATGCCAGACTCTCCTCGAAGCGGGAGGAGGGAGTAGCTCCTGAGAAAAAGGATGCAGTGAAAGCGCTCCGGGAGGAGATAAAAAAAGGCCTTAAGGACCTTACCGGACAGTTTTTCTTCCAATCTCCAGAGGCGATGGTTCAGGACCTTTCTCAGGTGAGTCGCGTTATGAAGGTACTATTTGAGCTGACGGTGGATTTTATGGAATCCTTTGCTTTGAAAAAGGAAGAAAAGAATCTGATTGATTTTAACGATTTAGAGCATTTCGCTCTCAATATTCTGGTGGAGAAAACAAGTGATGGAATGGCTCCAACCAGAGCCGCTCTTGAGCTAAGTGAACAGTTTGAAGAGCTACTAATTGATGAATACCAGGACAGTAACCTGGTACAAGAGACGATTCTTACAAGTATATCTCGCGAGCAACAGCAGCAGCCCAATCGATTTATGGTGGGAGATGTGAAGCAGAGTATCTATAAATTCCGATTGGCCATGCCAGAGCTGTTTATGGAAAAATATCGAACCTATTCGACAAAGGATATTCTGGATACTGGAGCAATTAATAAGTTCCTACGAATTGACCTGGATAAAAACTTCCGAAGTCGGAAGGTGGTTCTTGATAGTGTTAATGCCATATTTGAACAGATAATGACCGATTCCATCGGTGGTATTACCTATGATGAGGCGGCTTCCCTAAAGTATGGGGAGTTGTTTGAGGAGCTTATATCGCCCCTGAGCTCAAACGAAGCAGATAGAACGGATGAAACCTCCCAAAGGATAGAATCTACTCATAAGGAAGAATACAAGGATAGAATTGCTAAGGATATCGAATTGATGTTGGTCACTGAGGAAGAAGAGGAACAGGAGCAAGTCAACGACTCAACAAATGGAAGGGGCAGGACTGGGGGAGAGGCTGGAGTAATGGAGTCTGGTGAGACTGATTTCGAAGACTCGGAGGACGATATTATCTATACCAAGAAAGAACTGGAAGCCAGGGCAATCGCCAGAAGAATTAAGGAGTTGGTGGATCCAAACTCCGGATTGATGGTATTTGACCGGGACAGTCTATGCCACAGACCGGCTGTGTACGGCGATATTGTAATCCTACTTCGTAGTATGACTGGATGGTCAGAGCTCTTCGTAAATACGCTGATGCAGGAGGGAATCCCTGCCTATGCGGACACCGGAACGGGTTATTTTCAAACCGTTGAGATTATGACTGTATTAAATATGCTCCGAATTATCGACAATCCCAGACAGGACATCCCCTTTGCTGGTGTGTTGTATTCACCGATGGTGGGCCTTACAACAACGGAGCTAGCTAAAATCCGGATTGCGTTTCCGAATACCGGTATGTACCAAGCTGCCTGTTCCTATATTGCCGAGGACACCCATAGCCAGGCAGAGGAGGAGTTTAGAAATAAACTGAAGCGTTTCCTTGTCCTTTTCGATGAACTGCGTTCTATGGTGAAATATACACCAATCCATGAACTGATTGAGGAGGTCCTTGAACGGACAGGATATTACTATTTTGTCCTTGCGATGCCCGGTGGTGATAGAAGAAAGGCTAACCTAGATATGCTGGTTAGTCATGCGGTGCGCTTTGAGAAGGGTAGCTACAGTGGATTATTCCACTTTATTCGATTTATCGAAAAGCTCCATAAATATGAAGTGGACTTTGGGGAGGCTGCTACCTCTGGAGAACAGGATAATACGGTACGGATTATGAGCATCCATAAGAGTAAGGGTCTGGAGTTTCCCGTTGTATTTGTAGCTGGACTTAGCAAGCAGTTTAATACCCAGGATTTACGTAATAATATTGTTCTTCATGCAGAATATGGTGTAGGACCTGAATATATCGACATCAACCAGAGGACTAAGGTTCCGACCCTGTTGAAAAAGGTGATCCAAAAGAAGATTCATGTGGAAAACTTGGGTGAAGAACTAAGAGTACTATATGTTGCCATGACGAGGGCGAAGGAAAAACTAATCCTGAGCGGTTATTTGAAATCCAAAGCGGATATCAAGGGTAAGAATTTTACCTTCTATGAATTAACCTCCTCCAAAAGCTATTTGGAATATGTTCTACCGGCCATGATAAATCGGATGGGAAGTATATCATCCATAGAATCGGATACTAGGAAACTTAGTCAGGGGGATTTTACTATCGCGGTTCTACGAAAGAGTGAGCTTCTGCAAGAGGAACTGACGAAACAAATCATTCTTCGAAAGGATAAAGAGGAGCTTAATGACATTACCACAGATCAGGTATATGACCCTGTAATTCGAGAAGAGCTTGAAAGCAGATTTCAATATACTTATCCCCATGAGAAAACCTCAGGCCTAAAGGTTAAGCTATCGGTATCAGAGCTTAAAAAGTTGGGACAGTTTATCGATGAAGAGCATAGTGAGGTTTTATATCCGGTGACTGTTACAACTACAACGAAGGATGATCATATAGAGCCTGACCAATCCGTAGATACCCCTCCGGCAACGCTCTCGACCACATACGCGGAAGAGGATGCAACAATCCCTGATTTCATCCGAGGGACCCAGAAAGAGATTACCGGTACCGATCGAGGTACCCTATATCATAAGGTATTGGAATTACTGAACCTGACCAAGGTCCATAGTAGGGACGACGTCATGCGAGAGATAGACCAGATGGTAACGGATCATAAGCTAAATGATATGGATGTCAAAAAAATAAAGTTGAACTATATCCTAAGCTTCGTACAAAGCCCCGTAGCTGAGAGAATGCGGAAAGCCCAAGCCCAAGGCAAGCTATACAAAGAGAAACAATTTGTTATGGGATTAAAAGCCAGTGAAATAGTAAATGATCCAAACAATGATGAGATCGTTCTAATTCAAGGAATTATTGATATCTTCTTTGAAGAAGATGATGAAATTGTCCTACTAGATTACAAATCTGATATAGTTAAAGAAGATCAAGAATTAGTAAATCGCTACAAAGTTCAATTACACTACTACCAAAAAGCCATAGAGCAGATTCTTAAGAAAAAAGTAAAAGAAAAAATTATCTATTCCCTCTATCTAGGTAAAGAAATAAGGTGTTAGGCGAAATCCTCCTGTAGTCAGTGGCTGATTTTCTGTAATTGGATTAAACTTTACCATATGCAGAAGAGTTGATTTTAATTGAAGGGTAGGAGGGATTAGGGTTTCCCCTTAATCCCTCCTGCGGCTACATAACCTAGGTATGAATTATTTTTTCTTCAGCTGCTCCGCAACCCCCATTATACTATAGAAGGCCGGCTTCGGCTGAAGCTTTCCATCAAACAACCTTGTATTATTGGTATCATTATCATAGAGTAGATAATTATCCATGATCCCAAACACTGTGACACTGGTGATATTCGCTGCCTTACCACTGGCGGTATCTAGGTTAGTGAGTATTTGGAATAGGGTCTCATATCTTTTTGCTTGTTTTTGAAGGTTTTCTTCGGTTACCTCCTTCATGCTAATTGAAAGCTCAGTAACATGTAGCTCTAGGTCTAACTCTGCAAACTTCGAAATAGCCCACATAAAGCTTCCGTTACTACCGACAATATCGGGATAAGTAAGGTCCATATAACCCTGTAAGCCGATACCATCGATTAAGCCTTTTTCTTTGAGATGAGCAGCCAATTTATAGATTGAGTTGGTTCTCATCGGTTGGAAGGTATTATAGTCATTATAGAATAATTTTATCTCAGGATCTGCATATTTTCTTGCATATTCAAAGGCCTTCTCTACATAATCAATTCCGATAACGGTATACCATAGATTATCCAGGTTGTCCCCATGCTTGGTTCGAATGTTATATCCGGATTCCGTTTCATAAGTACCAGCTCCATTATCAATCGCTTCGTTTACGACATCCCAAGCATAGATGACTCCGGGATATTCTGTTTGAGTAAATTCGAGAACCTGTTTTATGTAGCTTTCTAGACGAAGTAGCATGGTATCCTTGTCAACGAATTTACCATCATTCTTATAACCCTCCCGGAAGAACCAATCGGGAGTTTGGGCATGCCATACCAATACATGACCTCTCATCTGAATGTTATTTTCTTTACAAAATTCCAATCCCTTGATAGCAGAATCAAATTTAACTGCAGGCTCAGCCTTACCTGCTTCAATATTCTTCATACTCTCGTTCTGATCCAGAAGATAGCTGGGCTTCATCAGATTTGAATAGGTAGTGCTGTTAAAATGGTATTTTATTATCTCAGACATAGCAGCAGAATTCACCGTATCGGTCTGCATATTATAGCCGTTGAGTCCAACACCAATTCTAAAATAGTCCTGAAAGGCCTCCTTCAATGGGGTTCCGGATACAGAAGCTGTAATATCGTAATCATCGATGATAACAGGATCAACCTTTGTTTCATCCGTTTGAGGATCCGAAACCTCTGTGCCGGACGGAGCTTCCGTTGGTGCCTGAGTAGGAGCTTTGGTTGGAGCCGTTGTGGGTGCATCTGTTGCACCAGGACTTTGATCCGAATTAGTTCCGTCAGTTTCCTTATTGGAACATGCCATAAGGAAAAAAGCTGCCAATATTATAAGTATCATAAATCTTTTCTGTGCCATAGCGTCATATACCTCCTCTTGGAAATAGTGTAAATAATCGCTTAAATCGTACCATAAATACTCTAATGGTACAATGAATTAAACAACGAGGATTCTATCCAGAACTAGTATAGATGAGGGTAAGGTGGGTAGACTTTAAAAAAAAGAGGCTAAGAAAAGGAGTGCTTTATGGCAAAGAAAGAAAAGAAAATTGATTTAGATAATATTAAGCCAGAAGAGAAGATGAAGTATGAAATAGCCAGTGAGCTGGGTTACATTGATAAAGTGATGACGACTGGATGGAAGTCTCTTACAGCGAAGGAATCTGGCAGAATTGGTGGCATTATGACAAAACGAAAGAAAGAACAGCTTGCGAAGATAGAAGATAAAAACAAGGAAATAACAGAGGAAACTTAAGCATAAGCAAGTCATTATACAAATAAATAACCGCATCGATTTTAATGCTTCCTTGCTAATAGAGCATTAGAATCGATGCGGTTTTACGTCGTTAGTAATCATAAGTATATTAATTAATAATAGCAGAATCATGTAAGCCCATATGCGAAAAAACACCGAGTGGTACTTAATTGGAGCGATACTCCACATGATTTAGTTTGAGGTTCTCTATGCCCAAGAAGCCCTTTATCCCTACACAGATTCCACCAAGCAGAATGGAGGTGTCCTGAAGAACAGATGGCACAATACTAATATAGCTGTTCATCCTACTTTTCAGACTATGTTCTATCTCATCAATCACCTTAGGGAAATTGATGGTAAAGGAGCTATTAATCACAACGATATCTGGATTATAAGCATTCAGAATATTATTGATTCCAACGGACATATATTTGATAAACTGTTCCATAATCTGAATAGCCTCTGGGTCCTTCTCTTCATAGGCCTTGCGATAGGTTTCAAACGAAATCTCTGATAAGCCTTTTTTATTAGCATAATCCTTTAATAATACACGCTCTGATACATATTGTTCGAGGCAACCGTGGTTTCCGCAGGGACAGGGTATGCCATCTAGTTCAATGATAGTATGACCAAACTCACCAGCCCGGCCGTTATATCCAGTATAGAGCTGGTGGCTAATGATAATACCCAATCCGATACCGGAGTGGACGCTGATATTTGCAATATTAGCAAAGTCATACTGGAATGTCTTCTCACCAATTACCGATAGGTTGGCTTCATTTTCCAGGTATACCGCGGTTCCAAAATGCTGTTCCAATCCTTCTGCCAGATTGACACCAGTCAGATTGTAGTAGGGAGCGAAGGATACCTGATTATTTATAGTAACACCGTGAATGCCCAAAGTGATTCCTACCAGTCCATAGGAGGATTCATAAGGAGGCATCATTGATTCAATCAACTTGATTAGATTTGGTAGTAGTTGGCTGGTGCTGCTTGGTGTTTTAATTTGTTTCAAACTACTATCTTCACCGGTAAGATCGGAAACCAAAGCAGAGACGGTATTGACACCAATATCGATACAGATTACGTAGCCTGCTTTCTTATTCAGACTTAAGAGGATGGGTTTTCTACCAAGATTGGTGTCATCACTTCCCACCTCAATGACAAGCTTACGATTGATTAAATCCTGAACGATTGCTGATATGGTAGCCTTTGTTAGGCCTAGATGCTTTGCGATCGCCGCCCTCGATATGGTGGCCTGGTTTATTATAGTCTCCAATACCAGTTTGGTATTGATATCCCGAATTAATTCTTTACTGCCTGTTACCATGTCAGTCACCTTTTTCTATGGTTTTTTCTTTCTATGAATTGACATAGAATACTCTTATTTCATCTGGTTTAGATAGTAACATAAATCGTACAATTTGGAAAGGGGTGATGGAATTCTTTTACCATCTACGAACAGGGTCTGATCGGTAACTCAGAACGTTATCGAGTAAGGAATGTTACTTGACATAAGCTGGTCAAATTGTTATATTTATTTTGGATATAGTTTAACCAATAAACAAGGTGTATTGTTGGTTAAAATAAGGTATGAAAGAGAAAGAACTGAAGATGCGTACATAGGACATGAATCTTAATTTACCACTCGGTCAGATGTACTTCGTTTACAAAAGGTGCTATGAACACCGAACATTTCAATTTGAAAGGAGAATAACACACATGTTGTATATTGGTGTTGATTTGGGAACATCCTCCGTTAAGCTTCTTCTAATGGACGAGGCAGGAGATATCAAAAGTATCGTAACGAGGGAATATCCATTATTTTTCCCTAAGCCCGGCTGGTCCGAGCAGAATCCGGAGGATTGGTATACCGCCCTCGTAGATGGTATTAAGGAATTAACCAAGGATTATGATAATCAGGAGGTTGATGGTATCAGCTTCAGCGGTCAGATGCATGGTATGGTAATCCTGGATGAGAACGACAAGGTAATCCGTCCCGCTATTCTCTGGAATGACGGTCGTACCCAGGCAGAATGTGATTATTTAAATAATGAGATCGGCAGAGAGAAAATCTCTAGTTATACAGCAAATATGGCTTTGACTGGCTTTACAGCACCCAAGCTGTTATGGGTAAGAAAGCATGAGCCAGAGAATTTCGCAAAGATTAAGAAAGTAATGCTTCCAAAGGACTATGTTGCCTACATGTTATCCGGTGTACACTGCACCGATGTATCCGATGCCTCTGGAATGTTGTTATTTGATGTTAAGAATAAACGTTGGTCCAAGGAAATGCTAGATATCTGTGGTCTCAAGGAAGAACAGATGGCTAAAGTACATGAATCCTTCCAGGTTGTAGGAAACTTAAATAAGAAGGCAGCCGAGGAACTGGGCTTACCAGAAACCGTTAAGGTAATTGCTGGTGGCGGTGACCAGGCGGTTGCGGCAGTTGGTACTGGAACCGTTGGTGTTGGTAAATGTAATGTTTCCCTCGGTACCTCCGGTGTTGTATTCATTTCCTCCAAGGAATTCGCAGTAGATGACCATAATGCACTTCATGCCTTCTGTCATGCAGATGGTAAGTATCATTTTATGGGTGTTATGTTATCCGCAGCAGCTTCAAATAAATGGTGGATGGATGAAATTATTGGAACCAAGGAATACTCCAAGGAGCAACAAGGAATTTCAGAGCTTGGTGAGAACAATGTATTCTTCCTTCCTTATCTGATGGGTGAGAGAACACCTCACAACAATCCCAATGCAAGAGGAACCTTCATTGGGATGACCATGGATACTACTAGAGCAGATATGACACAGGCAGTATTAGAGGGAGTTGCTTTTGCACTTCGTGATTCCTTTGAGATCACCAAATCCCTCGGTGTTGACCTTGACCGTATCCGGATTAACGGTGGTGGCGCTAAGAGCCCTCTCTGGTGTAAGATCATAGCTAACGTGCTAAACGTTAAGGTAGATAAGATCAATTCCGAAGAAGGACCAGCCTTTGGTGCAGCCATTCTTGCAGCCGTTGGATGTGATAAGTACTCATCAGTGGAAGAAGCAACGGAGAAGCTGATTAAGGTGATTGACACTACGGAGCAGGATCCTCAGATCGTAGAGCTGTATAATAAGAAGTATGATGTATTTAAGCAGCTGTATCCTAGTCTGAAGGAAATGTTCGATAAGATGGTTTAATATTTTCTTAATAATCAAAGGTAGTTAATTCATTCGATTAATGAAAACTCCTGTAATTTAGATGTTCCAGATACTTGGAATATATAATTACAGGAGTTTTTTATATAAGAAAATGTCTGCTGTGGACAGATATAGGATTAATACACTATAAATTCGGGTACATTAAAGCAGATGAAATAATATTGCCAATATAATCAATAAATGTAAGTAATTGTTTATCATTATTAAGAAAGATATGTATAATTAGTTTAATTGGTGGAGTATCTAGTAAAAACGTATTTGGAAGCAAAACAATGACCAATCTATAACACAAAGGAAGAAGAGTAAGATAATTAATTTATGGTAAGTCAATATGACTCCTGATATATCATAACTTTCATCATCATGGTTAATGATATATATTGGGAGTTTTATTACGATTGATTACCATTTTTAACTATGTTAAAATAACAGATATCATCGGAATATACCGATGACATTAGTTAACTATGAAAAGGTTCATAGTGTTTCAATACTAGGGAGAATATACCATGATGATTAAATCGTCATGAAAGGAAGAAAGGAGCTGCTTATCGTGCAGCCATACACAACAGGTTTTGCAGAAGTCTATGATATACTGATGGACCACATATCCTATGAGGATTGGGCAGATTATATCAGTGATATACTTAAAAAAGAGGGAATCCATTCCGGGCTGATCTTGGAGCTTGGCTGTGGGACCGGTAAAATGACCCGGCAGATGGTAGCGAAAGGCTACGATATGATTGGAATTGATACCTCAGAGGAAATGCTATCCATCGCCAAGGAATATAGTGAAGAAAAACAGGATGGGATCCTATATTTGTGCCAGGATATGAGAGATTTTGAACTGTATGGTACGGTATCAGCGGTCATCTGTGTCTGTGATAGTATGAATTATATGCTAACTGAGGAGGATCTTATTCGAGTGTTTCGTCTGGTGAATAATTATCTGGATCCAGGTGGACTCTTTATCTTTGATATGGATACTCCCTATGCCTATGAAGAGGTGATGGGAGATACAACCTTTGCCATGAACCGGGAGGAAGGAAGCTTTATATGGGAAAATACCTTCTATCCGGAAGAAATGATTAATGAAGTAGATCTAACCTTATTCGTAGCTCGAGGGAACGGCCTATATGAAAGGCTGGAGGAGAATCATATCAGGAAAACATTTTCCCTTGATACCCTAAGGAGACTGATTGAAGAGTCAGGCCTTGAATGGGTAGCAGCCTATGATGAACTGTCGGAGAAAGAACCCAATCACAAATCGGAACGGGTTTATATCGTAGCAAGAGAGAAGCATCATGAAGGTAAATTATATCTTAAGAACTAGTGAATAAAGAAAGAAGCCTGGAATGGAGGTAAATATGAGTGATTACATTATTAGAGCCAGTGCTGCGGATAACCAGATTCGAGCATTTGCAGCAACAACAAAAGAGATGGTCGAGCACGCCAGAGAAATTCATAATACAAGCCCAGTCGCTACGGCAGCCTTAGGGAGATTATTAACAGCGGGAGCCATGATGGGAATTATGATGAAGGGGGACAAGGATATCCTAACCCTTCAGATTAAAGGAAGTGGACCGATACAAGGATTAACCGTCACAGCAAACTCTAAGGGAATTGTTAAGGGTTATCCATATCATGGGGAGGTCCTACTCCCAGCTAATGCGAAGGGGAAGCTAGACGTGGCTGGAGCCTTGGGTGCGGGTATATTAAGCGTTATCAAGGATCTTGGCATGCGTGAGCCCTATGTTGGACAGACCCATTTGGTATCTGGAGAGATTGCAGAGGATATTACCTATTATTTTGCATCCAGTGAACAGGTACCTTCCAGTGTAGCCTTGGGTGTCTTAATGAATAAGGATAATACCGTTCGAAGAGCGGGAGGTTTTATCATACAGCTACTGCCTTTTGCAGATGATGAGGTAATCGATCGCCTAGAAAAGAAAATCGGTGAGCTGGAGAGCATCACTGGATTATTAGATCGGGATATGACTCCGGAGATGATACTAGAGCATATTCTTGGCGAGTTTGGACTGGAGATTTCAGATCGAATACCGACAGCCTTTGAATGTAACTGTAATAAAGAGCGAATTGAAAAAGCAGTAATCTCGATTGGGCGTAAGGATATTCAGGAAATGATAGACGATGCTAAGCCCATCGAAGTAAATTGCCATTTTTGTAATACGCATTACCATTTTGGTGTAGAAGAATTACAAGAATTTCTGGAGAAAAGCAGAGGCTAGGAACGTATTATTGTATTAAAACAGAAGTTTGTATACGACTTCTGAAAGCAGTAGCTAGGAAAATAGTTTAGTATATAGAGGAACTAGTAAACATATCTCTGGAAAAGAGTAGAAACTAGGAAGTGTTTTTCTATTAAAGCAGAAGCTAGTAACAATATTCAAAAGAATAGGATATGAGGATATTACAAAAAGAGGATAAGGAATCCCATTGTATGACAGGCAAATTCCTTATAGAATGAATTTATAATACATCTGTATGAATGGAGCATCCCCTGATTATAACCATAAGGACAGCATTGTCTTGCTGTGATAGGAAGGGGGAGCCTCAGGTATGGAGGAATATAAAAACGGAGGATATTGCTATGAAAGGTGCTTACTACACGAATGAATATAGGAATTTGTTTTTGGAATTAGGATATGATGAGAAGGCCATTGAACAAAAACTAGAGGATGCCTACCAAACTATATTTTATGGTCCTGAAGAGGAACGCTTCTACCATGAAATGGGAGAGGATATGGCATATTTTGAAGACACCGGTAATCATGATGCTAGGAGCGAGGGAATGTCCTACGCTATGATGATGTGTGTTCAGAGAAATTGGAAAAAGGAATTTGATAAGCTTTGGAAGTTCTCTAAGACCTTCATGTGGATGGAGACGGGGGACAATAGTGGATATTTCGCTTGGTCCGTACAACTGGATGGTACAAAGAATGCCTATGGGCCTGCACCAGATGGAGAAGAGTATTTTGCTATGGCATTATTCTTCGCGTCGAATCGCTGGGGCGATGGGGAAGGCATCTATAACTACTCCAAGGAAGCGAGGGCCATTCTTCATGAATGTGTTCATAAGGGAGAAAACGGTACACCCGGAGATCCTATGTGGGAACCTAGTAATAAATTAATAAAGTTCATTCCAAACTGTGATTTTACGGATCCATCCTATCATTTACCTCACTATTATGAGCTTTTCGCTCTCTGGGCAAATGAAGAGGATAGAACATTCTGGAAGGAGGCTGCAAAGGCTAGTAGGGAATATCTTAGAACCACCTGCCATCCTGAGACAGGACTGGCACCGGAATATTCTCACTATGACGGAAGCCCTTTCATGAAACATAATAGGCAGCGATATTATAGCGATGCTTATCGTGTTCCAGCCAACATCGGTTTGGATTATGCTTGGTTTGCAGCAGACGAATGGCAGAGGGGTATATCAGATAAGCTCCAGAAGTTCTTCTGTGAGACTGTACAGGGCCGCATTGATATGGTTTACGAGATTGATGGCACAATCATTGAGGAGAAAGCCCTCCATCCCGTTGCAATCATAGCAACCAATGCTCAGGCCGCTTTAGCAGCCAATGAAACAAAGAATCAAAAAGAATGCGTAGATTTATTCTGGAATACACCGCTACGAAAGGGAGATCGTCGTTATTACGATAACTGCCTATACTTGTTTGCATTACTATCCCTTAGCGGCAACTATAGAATTTGGAGCTAATAATTTATTTTAATAAAAAGGGGAAGGGCAGTATGAGATCCTCCTAATGCACAATGTAAAAGACAGGGAGCCAATTTGATGTTTAGAGCGGACATATATGTCCGATCATAGCATACAAATTAGTTCCCTGTCTTTTGCATAATGTGTGAGGGGAATTCATACAGTCCTTCCCTCCACCATAACGCTCATAATGAAGTTTACTTGAAGGCCTGCTCTACTTCCGCAATCATCTCCAATACAGACTGAATACCGCCACCGGATAGATACCAGGTATCAGGATTCAAGGATATAATATTGTCGTTTTGTGCAGCCTTCGTTCCATTCACTAAGTCATTATCAAGTACTGCGATGGCTGTATTAGTACCACCAACGACCGACGTACGATCAATAACGAAGAGTAAATCTGGATTGATTTTTGAAATATATTCATAATTCACAGTCTGACCATGAGTGGAGGTTTCGATGGATTCATCCGCTGTTTTAACAGCAAGGACATCATGGATGATACCAAATCTAGAACCGATACCATATACACTTAAGGCGCCGTCATTGGTCAGAAGAACCAAAGCCTTAGCTTCACTCTGAGTTGTGAGTGCTTTTGTCTCTTCAATTCTAGAGTTTATTTCAACTAATTTTGCGTCCGCTTCAGTCTTCTTATCAAAGACCTCTGCTACGTATCCTATATTATTTGTAACATCCTCCATGTAGGTATCACCATTTAACTGAACATAAATCGTAGGGGCGATTTCAGACAGTTGATCATAATAAGAGGCTTGTCTACCGCCAATGAAGATGACATCTGGCTCAAAGTCAAAGATAGTCTCCAAATCTGGTTCCTTAATGTTACCAGCATTGGTTACATCTGCATATTTATCTAAGTAAGCAGGAAGACTAGCGGTAGGTACAGCCAGATCTACTTCAATGCCTAAGGTGTTAATTATATCTAGAATACCAAAATCAAATACAACAGCCTTTTTCACTTCTCCAGTAAGAGTTACTGATCCCAAGGAATGATTAATTGTGATAGCAGAAGCAGGTTCGGTGGGAGTTGCGCTATCGGTCGGCGCTGTAGTGTCCTTATTGTCACTCGAGGTAGTAGTATCATTAGTATCCTCTGATGCTTTTGTACCGCAGCCTACGAGTAATAGGATAG
>CAYMLE010000012.1:0-33239 GCA_964391115.1 uncultured Herbinix sp.
AATCAGAAAGAATGGATAGAGAAGACCGATATCTTTTTGATCATAATGATATAAATAAGCACAACTCCCGTGACGGATAAGTCATTCTTGGACATTTATGTCCTCCAATAACTTACCAACCATGGGAGTTGTGCTTATTTGTTTATAGAAATATAAAGAAATATAAATAATGTTAAAATAAGATCTTAATATTCCTTAATTAGTCTTACGATAGTATCAATGGAGTTGTTTAGCTCACTTTTATTCATTGCCTCGATGTAGGTAGGTTTCGCTTCCATCACCTTCTGTATAGCTTCAAGAAGACTGGAAATAGTTAAAGCTTCCTCTTTCAGAACATAGGAATAACCTTGCTTTTCAAAGGATTCAGCATTCAGAATCTGATCTCCCCTGCTGGAGTTTAGGGAAAGAGGAATTAGAATGTTAGGCTTCCTTAGCGCCAGAAGCTCACAGATAGCATTTGCACCAGCCCTAGAGATAACTAGATCCGCAGCTGCAAAAAGATCACTAAGCTCCTTTTTAATATACTCAAATTGTACATAGCCAGGCATGGCGGTCAGCTTAGGATCGAGATTATCTTTACCACAGAGATGAACAATCTGATAGTTTCGAAGCAAAGTGGGAAGCATACCACGAATTACTTCGTTAATAATACGGGAGCCGGTGCTACCACCGATTACTAGAAGGACTGGTTTATTAGCAGTAAAGCCACAAAAATCAAGACCGCTTATCTTGTTACCAGTAAACAACTCCTGTCGAATCGGAGTGCCGGTTAGGACAGCCTTCTCCGGAGGGAGATAGCGTAAGGTTTCTGGAAAATTAGCACATACCTTTTTTGCGGCAGGTATGGCAAGCTTATTGGCTAAACCTGGAGTCATATCGGATTCATGGATAATAACTGGTATCTTGCTTTTCTTAGCAGCCAGGACTACCGGAACCGAAACAAATCCGCCCTTGGAAAATACGATATCGGGCTTTAGCATTTTCATCAACTTCTTTGCTTCAAAATATCCCTTCATGACTTTAAAGGGATCTGAAAAATTCTTTGGATCAAAATATCTTCTTAATTTACCAGAGGAAATACCGTAATAGGGAATATGGTATTCCTCGATCAATTTCTTCTCTATACCGGTATGAGAGCCGATATATTGTATATCATAGCCTTCTTTCTGTAACTCCGGCAATAATGCTATGCATGGAGTAACATGACCGGCGGTGCCGCCACCGGTTAAAACGATACGTTTCATTCTAGAGACCTCCATTTCTTTAATGCCTTTGCTAACTGATCTGGGCATGAGGTAGATTTGAATCCACATGTTGTTCCTTCTAATCGAAGAATAACATCATCCACCTGCATTCCTACTAATAGTTTTGATAAACCGCTGGCATTTCCTGCACATCCGTTTTTAAAGCTGACGGATTGAATGATTTTGCTTTCCTCATCTATCTCAAAGTTAATTTCGCTGCTGCATACTCCGGAAGTTTTATATAACATGTTATACACCCTTTCTTATGTTCGTATCCTAGTTGTTTATGTTTTTGTTAAAGTTTATGTAATATGGCTCGTAATCGAGTACATTTTATCTCACATATATCGAATTTGCAAATACTTTATCTGCATTTGAAGTATTAATTAGAAGAAGCAAGCGAGGATCATCCTTTGGACAATAAAAATCAGGAGATTGCCAGAGTAAAAAAGATAGGGACGAGAAATAGATGTTTTGAATACATAATCGATTATTCCAGGTGATAACATTAGGTTATGGGCTTTATTATAAGGATAGGTAGGATAGGAAATCAGAATTGTATTTTCAATCAAGTTCGGGTAAAATACATATAGATAATGTATGGCAGAAAGGAGCACCCGAATGAAAAAGCTTGGAATTATTGGTGCAATGGAAGAAGAGGTTCATATTATTCAGAGCAGGATGCAGGAGGTTAGTATCCGTAAGATTGCCTCAATGGAATTTCATGAAGGTTATGTAAATGGCAAACCAGTTGTTGTAGTGCGGAGCGGTATCGGAAAGGTGAATGCGGCTGTATGTACACAGATATTGGCAGACCTTTATCAGATTGATGCTGTAGTGAATACCGGAGTGGCAGGCTCCCTAAGAAATGAAATCGATATCGCAGACCTAGTACTTTCAAGCGATGCTTTACAGCATGATGTGGATGCTACTGGCTTTGGTTATGAGATTGGTGTTATTCCTAGAATGGAGCAATCGGTATACAAAGCCGATTCGAAGCTAATACAACTGGCTCATGATATATGTCAAAGGGAGATACCGGAGATCGGAGTTCATACCGGTAGAATCGTCAGTGGGGACCAATTTATCTCGGATGCCGCGAAGAAGGATTGGCTCGTTAAGACCTTTGACGGTTATTGTACTGAGATGGAGGGAGCAGCGATAGCTCAGGCAGCATATCTAAACCAGCTTCCCTTCCTGATTATTAGAGCAGTTTCCGATAAGGCGGATCAGAGTGCAGAGATGGCTTATTCTGAGTTTGAGGAGCGAGCAATCCAAAGTACGGTTAAATTACTGATTGGGTTGATTGAGCAGTATGAATAGTGATCCTAATTCTTCTATTTGGATCACGTATAACACCGGACCAATGATATAAAGATATAAAATATGACAGTGGGATTGATACTTTGATTCACACTGTCATATTTTTAATTAATGTATTATAAACATCTGTAATATTTAGGGAAAACACTGTAATTATTACCTTGTTGTCAGTAAAGTACTCTTATATAATGAAATAAAACGGGGTTAGTTATTGTAGAAAGAGAAGGTGAAGAGGATGGCATATCAAAGCAAGATTATTGAAATGATTCAGAATATGGAGCAAATTATCGTAGGTAAGAGAGAAGTAATCGAGTATTCCCTGATCGCTCTTCTTGGGCGAGGACATCTACTTCTTGAGGATGTTCCGGGGGTAGGAAAGACGACTTTGGCAAAGACCATCGCCCAGACCATTGATTGTGGATTTACAAGAATACAGTTTACGCCAGACACATTACCGAGTGATGTGACTGGATTAGCGATTTATAATATGCAAGCCGGAGAGTTCCAGTACTCTAAGGGAGCCATCATGAATAATATAATCCTAGCAGATGAGATAAACCGTACTTCGCCGAAAACCCAGGCGAGCTTATTAGAAGCGATGGAGGAGAAACAGGTTACGGTGGATGGTATAACCTATCCTCTAGATATGCCATTTATGGTAATAGCAACGCAAAATCCATTGGATTACCTAGGAACCTATAATCTTCCCGAAGCCCAGTTGGATCGTTTTATGATGAAGATAGCCATTGGTTATCCAGAGGCCTCTGAGGAGAAACAGATGGTAGAACGCTTCCTGAACAAACAGCTAAGCAGGAAACTGGAGCCGGTAGTGGATGCAGAAACCATCATCCGAATGCAGGAGGAAGTTGAAGCGGTAAAGGTAAACCAAGATTTGGTTATGTACATCATAAAGATTATTAACGAAACGAGAAAGGACAGCAACATTACCTTGGGTGCCAGTCCTAGGGCAACCCTTGCTTTGCTTCGGGCCTCTCAGGCCTTAGCATACATACAAGGGAGGAATTATTGTATACCAGATGATATTATAAAGCTGGTTTATCCGGTAATATCCCATAGAATTATCCTGTCCCCCGAGGCCAGACTGTCACAGAATAAGGTTGATAAGGTACTGAAGAATATTGTTTCCAAGATCCCAGTACCGGTTCTTCGTTAATAATATAAAGGTGTTTCTGAGGATACTTAGGAAGGAACATCAAGGAGCAGATTAATCGTAATAATTTATATTATAAGGTTTGTGATGTGGTAGATATATTGAGTCTGTTTTGTGAGTAAACAAACTACAATGGTATATTAAGGACGGATTGATATGAAATTAAATCGTTTGATTTGTATTCTAGCTATTATAGTGAGTTGTGTATTTGTCTCCAATTATGGAGGCAATATTGCCTATGCACTGCTATATCTAAGCCTAGCCATCCCATTGGTAGCCTTTCTTTATACCGTATATGTATATTCTCGTTTTAAGATCTACCAATCCATGGAAAATTATCTTGTCGTGAAGGGAGATTGGAACGAGTACTCCTTTATTATTGCGAATGAGGATTATGTCACTTTTCGTAACGTAAAGGTTAACTTTCTGACGGACAAATCAACCATTGGAGATACCGGCCAGACGACCGAATACTGTCTTTTACCTGGAGAAAAAGTAAAGTTAGACACAAAACTAAAGTGCAATTACCGTGGGGAATACCACGTTGGAGTGGATTCCATTGTGGTTACGGATTTCTTATACCTCTTTACGATTACTTATCCGCTGACCTCAAAATTAAAGCTAATCGTACTACCCAGGGTCGTAGAGCTAGAGCGGCTGGTTATAGCACCACCCCAGATGGATGTTAAGAATCCAATCCGTAATAGTAATGTGACGGAGGAGGAGCTGGATACGGAGCTGAGAAAATATTATCCTGGAGATACCAGAAAGCGGATTCACTGGAAAGCCTCAGCGAAAATGAATGAACTGATGAGTAGAAAATATCAGCAGAAGCCAAAGGCTGAGATATTATTATTCATGGATCTAATGAAGGTTAAGGAGGAGGAGCTTCAGGTTGTTATTATTGAGGATAAGATCATTGAGTGCATCCTTGCCCTGGCTAGCTTCTACATAAAAAGAGGGACCCGGTCCCAGATTATCTATGACATGGAGGGCCTAAAGCAGGTATCCATAGCATCAAAGGAAGAGTTTAATGCATTTTATCAAACCTGTGCGAAAATTCATTTTAGTTCAACCCAGTTAATCAGTAATCTAATGAATGAGCGAATGCATCGAAGAGAGGAAGGGCTTTTTTATGTTGCCGCCACTCATATGCTTTCAAAGGAGTTTTATCTTGCAGCCCTACAGGTTATAGCTGGTGGAAACCATCTGTGTATTCTATATGTCAGTGATGATGTAACGACAACAACAAAGGATCTGATTGACAATTTGCGACTTGCAGGAGCTGATGTATATCAGTTGATGTCTGGGGATGAGATAGAAGATGTTCTTGGCTAAGGGAGGCTGAAGTATGTTTAAGGAAGAGGATAAGAAGTATCAGCTATACCACGGATTATTAAGTATGTTGGTAACCTATGCCTTAGTGTTAGCCATTAATCAATACTTTGCGTTAAGGGTGCATGTTCTTGTGGGCTTCGTATATGCAGTGCTACCTTCTGTTCTAGTCTTGATTCTTAACCAATATCGTAAAAACACAATCACCTATCTTATTTTACTAAGCCTACTACCGGCAGCAGGACTGCTTTTCTGGATTAAGGGTACAAATCCTGTCTCTTGGTTACGCTCTATAGCGCAGTGGACGTATTATTACAATGGTTCTGACCGTTTATATAACGCCTCTTATGCGAATTTTTTGCTTTTGGGGATAGCCTTGGCTAGCAGTTTTCTATTCTTTTTATTAGTTAAATACCAGATTACCAAAGCAATTCTGGCAATGGCTATCTTTATCCTATTGGTACTGTTAAGTGTTGCTTCAATACCGATTCATAAATTTGTAATAGGTATTTCATTCTTTTACGTACTTTCCGTATTATTGGAGTTGACCGGAAACATCTACGGAAGAAAGACGGGAAAAGCAGAGAAAAAAGCAGGAATCCTCTATCTGGTACCTATTTGTTTGCTGATCTCGGTCATCTCGGTAGGTATGCCTTCGAAATTGGAGCCGATCCAGTGGCGCGGGGTGAAAGCATTTTACTATAATATCAAGGATCGAATTGATATTATGATTACAGAATGGGAGTTCTTTAGAGGAGAAGGTCAGGATGAATTCTCATTGGCTCTCACGGGATACTCTGAGGAGGGCAGTAAGCTGGGTCAGGAGTCCCTAACAAGGAGTGATAAAGTAGCACTTAAGCTGAAAAGTCTGAAGAATAACGCCTCGGTATATCTCATCGGCTCAGTGAGTGATATTTATACGGGATACAGCTGGGAAAAGAGCAGAAAAGATGTTCTGGAAGGGGAAAAGGAGTATCTTCTTGACTATATGGAGTTGGTATATGCCCTATCAAGACAGGATACAGAGACCCTGTATAATAATCGTTATGTGGATCGAAATCTCTTCAATATTACATATAAATATCTAAAGACCAAGACATTTTTCTATCCTACGAAAACCAGCGGGTATGAAATGGAAGGTAATACAAAAGTGCCCCAGGATAATAGCTCCAATATTCTCTTTTCAAAAGCATTAGGAGAAGGTACGAGCTACCAGGTATTGTTTTATGAGATGAATCTAAAAGGGGAAGCGTTTCAAGAGATGCTTAGAGAAGCTGACCAATTTTCCTATTCGATGACTGGAACGATGGATGCAAGAAAAATTAGGGATATAAAGACAGGTATTCTTGGCCGCGATAACGCAGATTCCTTATTATACAACCAGGATTCCTACGAACGACTGGCCGAAAGGGCAGAGCTCATACGAGAAAATTATTTGGGGCTTCCGGAGTTATTACCAGAACGAGTTCGAGAACTTGCAGTTGAGATTACGAAGGATCAGGAAACCACTTATGATAAATTAAAGGCAATTGAGGAATATCTCTTAAATTACACCTATGATTTACAACCAGGAGCCTATCCGGAGGGAGAGGATTTCGTTGATTATTTCCTCTTTGAGAATAAGAAAGGTTTTTGTACCTCATTTGCTTCGGCCATGGCAATCCTTGCAAGATGTGTAGAGATTCCCACCCGTTATGTAGAGGGTTATGTCGTAGACTATGAGGATGAGGTTGATCGATACTTCCAAGTTCGTAACAATAAAGCCCATTCCTGGGCGGAAGCTTATGTGGAGGGAGTAGGTTGGATACCCTTTGAAGCTACGCCGCCGTTTTTTGGAGAGCGCTATACCACTTGGAAAGACATAAATGAGAAAGAAAAGTTAAATCCCGATGATTACAGTAATTTTCTTAATCGAGATCCAGGTGCTGAGATGCCGCCGAAGCAAACAGAAGGGCTTGAAGATAAGGGGAAGGACAAGGAGGGAATGTCTGGACTATTCATCGGCAGTATTATCCTTGTGTCCACCTTATTTACAATACTTGTTGTGACTCTAATATATTATGTAGTAATAAGTCGTCGATACAAAAAAGCCTTTCAAAGGGCGGATTACAGTGGGCGTATGTACATGTATTTCCTAAGGATATTGTCCTTGGTTCAGAAAGAAGGATACCGTCTTGACTCTCAAGACACCATTTTGATACTGGCTGACCGGATTAAGGAGTATTTTATCTATGAGGGGATCACCTTCCCCGCGGTGGCAGAGATCTTTATGCGTAATCGCTATGGCAAAGAGGTAACAACACAAGAGGAGTTTGAACAGGTGGAGTGCTTCTATCAGGGCCTAAGTAATATGCAAAGAGCGAAAACCGGCCGTATAAAGCTGTTATTGGAGGAGATAATATATCTTACTAAGGAGGGATATCGTTAGTCCTTCCCCTTCAAATTGATGAGCTTTGTATCGGTAAAATAATGAAGAAGAATCTCGTCATGTGGGTAGCCTTCTCCGGCCATGGCATTTGCACCATACTGGCTTAAACCGATTCCATGACCAACTCCAGTACAAATAATGCGGACCTTGTCTGCATATTCTTCCATAAAAAAATTATTCGAATTTAACCCTAGGACCTTGGTAAATTCCTCTCCGGAGACGGAGATGTTGCCGAGGTCCATTTTAGTTACATATCCTGTGCTATCCCGTTCCGATACCTTTACATCATCAAAGAAATGCTTCTCATCCAGCGATAGATCCGTATAATAATTGTTTAGTAAGTCGGTTAAGTCCTTGAGATTGTATTCGGTTATCTTAAGATAATGGATGGAGGTTACATCCTGCTTGCTTTGTACACTAACAAGATAAGGGATGTCAACTCCCCAGGCTTCCGAAGCATTTCTGGTAAAACCAGACCCGGTATCAAAAAATACCGGTAAAATTAATTGATCATCATAGGTAAGAACCTGATCCTTTGTCCCGTATACGGAGTTTTCTAGTTTTGTAAAATAAGTGAGATAATCCTGACTACCCCAGAATTGCTCCATTTCCTCCAGGCTTATGTAGGATAAACCCATTTGTGAAGTCGAAAAATCCTTCTTACCGGGTTTCTCCTCAACCAGTATTGAGATGTTGTATAGGGCATAGGTTCGTGCAATGACCGCTTGAGCTTTCAAGGCTTCCATGTTGTAACCGGCAGGCATATTAGCTGCTACGACGCCGATCAGATATTGATTAAAATCCAAAGAAACCTTTTCGCCGCCTTTCTCATAATAGATATGAAAATCCATGGAATTTATGGAGTATAGATCACCTTTTTTATTGGATAAGAATAAGGTTAGAACGAATGGTACCAGCAAAATGATGACACCGACCAGGATTACTTTGACTAAGAGTTTTTTCATAGGGCCTCCTTATATAGCATGTATCAATACATTATATTTCTGGGATTCGAACCCATGCATTAAATTTTAAAATAGAATTTAAATAGAGTGTCATAGATTTATACAGTGGGATGAATCTGTGTACCTATATCCGCATATATCCATCCTTCTTTAGTTTTGTAAATAAGGATGGCAGGTAAAAATCATATACGTTTTTTTATGCATTTTTTATAAAGTATGATAAAACTTAATTTGACTATGAATCACCTTTGGGAGATAATGAGGGATATGGTAGATGAAGGTGAAAGTAATCTAGCATGGTTTTGATCGAGATATAGTTTCGATAAATGGTACAAGAAGGGTCGATGGAGAATGAAAGATAGATTTAGAAAATTTATGATTGGTAGATATGGAGTGGATCAATTTAACCGGTTTTTACTTGGTGTTGTATTGGTGGCAATGATTGTCTCTGTGATCACTCGTAATAATATACTTAACTTGATTTCCTTCTTGGTGTTGGTTATCACCTATTTAAGGATGTTATCTAAAAATCATGCCAAGAGATATCGAGAGAACAATCGTTATTTAAATATCCAGAATCGTGTATTGGGATTCTTTCGAAAACAGAACTATATGGCGGGGCAGAGAAAGAGTCATCACATCTATCGTTGTCCAAGTTGTAGGCAAAAGATCAGAATCCCGAAGGGGAAGGGACGTATCAGTATTACCTGCCCAAAATGCAAGACGGTATTTATCAAAAAGAGTTAATATAAAATAGAAGAGGCTGTTGCTCAAGGTTTGTTAGTTGAGCAACAGCCCTTTTTGGCTATTTATCCTTTAGAAAGGTTATCGGTTAGCATATTTCTCTGCGATCTTAACCAGTAGTTCAGCGCATTTATCCATGGCCTGAATACATGCAAATTCTGACTTGCCGTGATGGTTGTGGCTTCCGGTCCCCAGATTTGGGCAGGGAAGACCCATAAATGATAATCTTGAGCCATCGGTTCCGCCACGGACAGGTCTACTTATGGGAGTACCTCCTAATTCGCGGACGGCTTCATAGGCTACCTCGATCAGATGCCAATGGGGTTTGATTTGTTCTGCCATATTGAAATAGGTGTCTTTGATCTCAACCTGAACCGTGTTGTCTCCATATTTAGCATTTAACTGATTAGTAGCGTTTCGAATAACGGCTTTTTTCTCTTCCAGTTTTGAAAGATCGTGATCCCGAAGAATATAGTGCATCTTCGCTTTATCTACAATTCCTTCTAGCTTATCCAGATGATAAAATCCCTCATATTGTTCCGTGTATTCCGGTCTCTCTAGCTGTGGCAGCAGATTATTGAATTCCATGGCGAGTAAGGAGGCATTAATCAGTTTGTCTTTGGCATCGCCGGTATGGATACTGGCACCGTTTATAATGACATCCGCGGAAGCTGCGTTAAAGGTTTCATATTCAACTTCTCCAAAAGTGGCTCCATCCACCGTGTAAGCAAAATCAGCACCGAACTTTTTCACATCAAATAGATCAGCACCTTTGCCAATCTCCTCATCCGGGGTAAAGCCAATCTTGATGGTTCCATGCTTGATTTCTGGATGAAGATATAAATGCTCTGCCATAGTCATAATCTCGGCAATTCCAGCTTTGTCGTCAGCACCAAGAAGAGTAGTACCATCAGTTACCAATAGATCCTGACCTTTATAGTCGTTTAGGTAAGGAAAATCATTAGGATCTAGAGTTACATTCTGTTCTGCATTCAGAATGATTTTAGAACCATCGTAATTCTCTATGATACTAGTTTTAATACCGGTAAAGGGAACGGAATCTACCACATCCATATGGGCAACGAAGCCGATAACCGTACCGGACCAGTTCTCTATATTGGATTCAATGGTTCCGAATACATAACCGTTTTCATCCATAGAAGCATCCTGAATACCGAGGCTTTTCATCTCTTTGACTAAGGCTTGTCCTAAGACCAGCTGCTCCGGGGTGCTGGGATGGGTGGTACTATGCTCGTCGGAACCAGTGGGATAGGTAGTGTATTTTATTAAACGCTCGTAAGCTCTCATGTTTTGGCCTCCTGAAATTTATATTATTGATAAGGATATTATTTCACAAATAGGAGGGAAAAGCTAGGGGAAACTGTTTGACTTTGAAAGAAAAACCTAGCCTTGCTCAGCCATATGATCCCTCTAAGTAGACGTTGTATATATACGAAACTACTTGAGGGGATCATATTAGCTTGGCAAGGCTATTAACTCACAAATAGATATATTTAATAATAATATCATCAACATTTCACAAAAAAAGCCCAGCGATATATACAGTGAGAATAGCACCAATGGCAACAACCACAAGACTTTTTTCACGATAGGAAAGCCACAAGGCCATTATCGTTCCACAAATAGCCGTAACTAGATTACCAGTGGAAGAAAAGATATCAGGGAAGGTTAGGGCTCCTATAACAGCATAGGGTACATATTGTAGGAAGGATTTGATATAGGTAGATTTAATCTCTCTACGAAAGATAAGAAAAGGTAATACTCTCGGTACATAGGTTACGAGCGCCATTAAAAGGACGGCAATGATTGCTCTCTCTAAGATCATAATTCTTCCATCCCCTTTCTGACAGTCTCATCGGTTTCTTCACGAATAGGAAATAGCCAGGCACCAATGCCTGCTCCAAGGAGCGTTGCAATTATAACACGAAACCCAGAGGATATGAATCCAAAAAGGGGTACAAATTTAAGTGTACAGGTGATAGCAACTGAGATAAGAACAATAATGGTAATCGGTTTAAACTTCTTGGCTGGCGGAAGAATAATGGCAATAAACATAGCGTATAAGGCAATTCCCATGGCACTGCTGATGCCTTCTGGAAGGGTGGTACAAATCAATGCGCCAAGTAAAGTACCAGTACTCCAACCAATGATTGGTCCGGTGATAAGACCTAAGAGGAAGGGAAAGGTTAGGATACCAGACTCTAAGGAGGCCACGGAGAAGATCTCATCCGTAACACCAAAAGCAAGGATCATCCGCTTAAACCAGGGTATTGTTTTGTCAAGGCGCTGAGTCAAGGAAAGGGACATCAGCATATATCGGATATTAATGATAAAGGTTGCCAAAGAAATCTCTAGATAACCAGCGCCACTTAGGATTAAATTTGTTCCTGCAAACTGCCCAGCTGAGGTTAGATTGGTCAGGGAAATAAAAACGGCCACCCAGACAGGTAAACCGCCGGAGACAGCCATTAATCCAAAGGTAAAGGAAACTGGGATGTATCCGATGGCAATTGGTAATCCTCGTTTCAATCCATGGTTAAATTCATTATGGTCAAAGATTTTTTTCATGATACGTCGTTCTACTCCTCTATGTAATTCAACGGGAATGTAGCGCAGAAGGAGTTGATGGTTAATCCCGTTGAATTGGCTTGTATTATATTAAAGTAACCTAATGAGCTCTTCTAATTCTTCAGATAGTTCTTTTGCAAGCAAAAAATCATTTTCTTTTAAAGCCATTGTAATTTTTGTTTCAACTGACATTTTCTTTTGTTCAAGTTCTAAATAGTCTCGGTCAAAATGTTTCGCATAAATCATTTTTCTAAACTTACGTGCACTCATTTTTCGAATCGTCTTGTTCTCTATGATTAAAACATAATCCATACAGTTTGCTATCGTATAGAAATCATGAGAAATCATTAATACTGCGCCATTGAATTCATGAATGGCTTTTTCCAGGGCTATTTGTGAATAGGTATCTAGATGACTGGTTGGTTCATCAAGAAGTAACAGTTGTGCATTCGTGGTAGCGATTTTCGCCACCTGAAGTATATTTTTTTCGCCACCGGATAACGAGCTTATCTTTTGGTTAAGGTCTTCTTTCTCAAACCCATAGTTGATGAGATTTGATTCAATCTCCTGATAAGTTTTAAAACCAACGTCAAAAAACTCCTCATAGATGGTATTCGATTCATTCAGTATTTCACCATGAACCTGAGATAAATAAGCCACTTTGATGTTTTCATCAATCGTTATGGAATCAAGGTTATTTCGGTATATATCACGGAGTAAGGTTGTCTTTCCGGTGCCATTTGCGCCGATCAGAGCTACTTTTTCATTGGATTTGATTTCGAGGTTAGCATGTTCAATAAGAGAATCATCAAACCCTACACTGTAATCAGAGACCGTTAGAATTACGGTTTCCTCAATTACACGATCTGTATTTAATTGAATCTCCGGTTGTTTTATATCAACAAAAGGCTCTTTGATTTTACGTGCTTCCAATCGATCTTTAATTTTGATTCTAGCTTTTAGAGCTTTCCCTCTGGCAGCATCCGCATCAAAATTTGCTCTAGATCTTAGCTTCTCAATTAATTTTTCATTTCGCTCAATTTCTTCAGCATCGGCAGTGGATAGTTCTTGAAGCTCAATCTTTTTTTGAAGTAAAGAGAAATTATAATCAATGTAGCGACCGTCAAACTCTTGAAGTTCTTTATTCTCAAGATGCAATATCTTATTAAAACAATGATTTAACAGATATCGGTTATGTGTAATTACCAGCATGGTTCCTTTGTGAGAATTGATCAGATCTTTCAGTGAATTGAGGTTGTCAAAATCTAAGAAAACATCAGGCTCATCCATAATCATTAAGTCCGGACTATTCAGCATTTCCTTAATCACTTGTATTAATTTAAAGTCCCCACCGCTCAGCCTAGATACCATTTGTGTCTCAAGCTTAGATAGGTTCGCTAAATTTAGTTTTCTTCTAACGTTTAGTTCAAAATCATCTCCACCGATTGCATTATAGGAATCTAAAATCAGTTGATATTTTTCAAGTAGGGTATCAACATCAGGCGAGGTCTCCATCTCAAGATAGATAGAGGAAAGCGCATTTTGTAGTGTAATGAACTCTTCCGCTATATATTCAAAAACTGTGATTTCATTTGCTAAATCGGATTGAGAGAACTGACTTACATACCCAATCCTACAATTAGGAGCAATGTCTAATGTTCCGTCGTACATATACTTATCTGGATCCATAATAATATTTAATAGAGTGCTTTTACCACTGCCACTGGTTCCTATGAAGGCACAGTGCTGCCCCTCTTCTAATATAAATGAAATATTATGAAATAAATCCTTTTGTGGAAATGAGTAGGATAAATTATCAACTTTTATCATATGATTACCTCTCTTTATGACTAAAAACGAATCTGGACTCTTCTATATATAATCTTCACTCAATCCTGATTTTATTGCTTAAGATAGGAAAGAAATTATTTATATACCGAGGTAGTGTAACATTTTTTAAGTACAATATCAAATGATTCCTTTGAGAGAGATGCAAAAGTCTATTTAACTCTACTCAATAGTGGATTCAATAGCTAATTCAGTATTATGTTCAGTGGCGTATGGAATAGTCAATTCAGTAGCAAATTCTGTGGTATATTAAAAAGCTATTTCTTAACAACGTGAGATAAAATGTAAAAGTTTGCAATCGAAAAGAAATAAATGGAACCTTGAAGGTGACCCTATCGTCCAATATTTAACAAACAAGAATTTCTTAGAGGAGGAGTCTTATGAAAAAATCATTATCAAAGTTATTATGTCTATGTGTGGCAATAACAATAGTTGCCACCAGTCTTGCCGGATGTGGTAAAAGCAAAGAAGACCTAAGTAAATCAGATAACAGTGGGATTAAATTTACTTCTGAAGCCGAAACCACAGACAGTAACAAGGGTGCATATAATCAAAACGAAATGGTAGATGTACCGATGCAAGAGGAATTTAATACGGAGGAATACAATACGATTGTAGAAAATAATTTCAAATCGGTTAAAGACTACCCAATGTCCACGTTTTCCGTTGATGTAGACACTGCTTCTTATAGTAATGTTCGAAGAATGATCAATGACGGAGGAAATATTATACCAGATTCAGTAAGAATTGAAGAGATGATTAATTATTTTAAGTATGATTATGAAAAGCCCACAGGAGACATACCATTTTCAGTAAATAAAGAAATGTCTGACTGTCCTTGGAATGAGGATTCAAAGCTTTTATTAATCGGACTCCAGGCGAAGGATATTGATCTTGTAAACCGTCCAAGCTCAAACTTGGTATTCTTATTGGATGTATCTGGGTCGATGAATTATGCCGATAAGTTGCCACTGATGCAGAAAGCATTTATTATGCTGACTGAAAATCTGAACGAAAATGATAGAATCTCCATTGTAACCTATGCAGGAATGGAGATGGTAGTACTAGAAGGGGCAAGAGGCGATGAGACCATGAAAATCGTTAGTGCTTTGGAAGATCTGACAGCGGGTGGATCTACTGCGGGAGCGGATGGAATTATGAAAGCATACGATATTGCAGAAGAGTACTTTATAGAAGGTGGCAATAATCGTATCATTCTTGCAACGGATGGGGATCTGAACGTTGGTATGTCCAGTGAAGGGGAGCTTACTAGGTTAGTTGAGAATAAAAGAAAAAATGGTGTTTATTTATCCGTTCTTGGCTTTGGTACAGATAATATCAAAGATAATAAGATGGAAGCCTTAGCGGACAACGGAAATGGTAATTATGCTTATATTGATTCTATTCTGGAAGCCAAGAAGGTCCTTGTAGAAGAGATGGGTGGAACTCTATTTACAGTTGCGAAGGATGTAAAGCTACAGCTAGAATTTAACCCCGCTTATATAAAAGGTTATCGTCTGATTGGTTATGAAAACCGATTATTAAATACAGAGGACTTCAATGATGATACAAAGGATGCCGGTGAAATCGGAGCTGGCCACAGAGTGACTGCATTATATGAACTTATTGAGGTCTCTTCCAAACAGGAAGTACCGGAAAGTGACTTAAAGTATCAGTCAGAGACGACGACATCCGATAATGAGGAATGGCTTACTGTAAACATCCGATATAAGGAGCCGGATCAGAATTCTAGTCAGCTTATTTCGGTAGCGGTTGATGAGAAGGATTATTCCTCAAAGATGACGGAGAATCTATCCTTTGCAAGCTCAGTTGCAGCCTTTGGTATGTTGCTTCGTGACAGTCAGTGGAAGGGTACTGCATCCTATCAAATGATTATTGATAATTTGAGTGATTATGATGTATCGGAAGATGATTATAAAGATGAATTTATCTCCTTGGTAAAGAAAGTGAAACGGATTAACTAAAGGAAAGACGGAATTACCTACGTAACATAAAGGTCTATGTCACCGAACTGGTGGCATAGACCTTTATTGTCTTGAATGTCGGTAATGGGAATAACCCCTTATTGATAGAAGCTATGTAAAAACCATGCCTTCGAATAGGTTGCATTAAAGGAAGCATCGGTGCCGTCGATATGAACCGCATAGACTCCGGTAAGGCGATTATAATAATAACAACACCAGTATACATAATTCAAAATAGTTAGAACAGTGGCGATAGGAATAGCAATGTTAGCAGTAGGAATTAATACATATACTCCAATCCATAGAACCAGGGAGGAAAGCAATACCAAGACCTCATATAGAATGGTTTCTGCGCTGTTCCTGATCTTTAGAAAGCTTCTCCACCGGTCTACTTTACTGGTCTTTTTCTTATGGAATACAATAACCGAAGACATATTCTTCTGCATGGTTTTATAGAATATATGTTGCACAAGAAGTTTGGTTATTTTATTCTGGTCGAAATTATAGAGTTGCGAAATGGTACGGCAAGTAATCCAGTATACTTCTTTATAAATGCGATATCGAACGACCACTTTTGCTAACATGCTACCTAGTAGATATAGCGCAAAGAACCCGGCTGTTTTCGCATAATTACTTAAATCCATACCAATTATTGCAGGAATAACAAAACTGATTATGGCAATGTAAAAAGCAATCGTTTGATCTCTTTTGGACTGTTGAAGACCTAATTCATTAATACACAATTCATATGAGTTTTCCAGTTTGAAATCATTCTCATTATTATAATGATCTTTCTCTATTACATAATCCTGGTAAGTAGGCATGTATTTTATCCTCCGTAATATTAAAGTTAATTGCTATAAGGTATTACAGGAATTTCTTCTAATATGATTTTTCTTAAGCGTTCGTAGTTCTCTTCGGTGTTCGCACAGATTAACGGTATCGGTCGGTTATATACGGGAGTTGCATACTCTATTGTACCAAGATAGCCTCCAGCTTCTCGGATGATAATCTCCGCAGCGGCAAAATCCCAGGGGAAAACACGGATTTCAAAATACAAATCAACCCGTCCGCAAGCCAGATAAACAAGCTCCAAAGCGGCGGAACCCAATCGTCGGAAGTCGTCACATTCAGCATAAACTTTTTCCATGACATGAAAGCAAGGTTTTGCATAATCCTTATTATATAAACTAGCAGCAGTACAAAACATGGAATGCGCAAAATCACGATCGGAAACATTGATTTTTTTACCATTTAGAAAGGCACCTTTTCCTTCCTCGGCATAAAACATCTCATTTCGGTAAGGATGATAGACGACTCCTAATACTGATTTCTGATCCTTCACTAGTCCAACGGATATTGTACTCAAACCCATATCATGTATAAAGTTAGCGGTACCATCAATTGGATCAACAATCCACTGGTATTGACTCGAGTGGGTGTAATCGTTGGCAAGCCCTTCTTCTCCCAAGAAAACACTATCCTTTATCAAGGATGCTAAGTGGCTTTCTAGATATTCTTGAACTGCTAAATCCGCAGTAGTTACATTGTTTGATATTGTTCCCTTGCTCTCCACCGTAAAATCCCGACTCAGCAAAAAACTACCTGCCTCACGAACAATCGCAATCACTTTATCCAGCATATATTTATCCTCTCTCTTATCCAGTTATTTTGGGCATACGTTCCTTTACAATATAGTTTGATTTTATCATATACAAGACGTTTGATAAATACAATAATGAATTTTGTAATGCATGCGAATAAGGGGAATCAAATACGTAAGAAAAACGAATCCCTTCTTTAATGCCGATCAGATGGCAAGGATGTATTAGTAAGGTGTATGATTATTGCTATTAGTACATAATATCATACGCTATAGTGGTGTAGAATAAGGCTCTTATTTCGTCTGGTTTGGAGGTCTGACCTAAGATCCACATTAATTTACATACCACAGCTTCAACGATCATATCATAGGCCTCTATTACTCTAATTTTATTCTTTAAAGCATTGCCCACTTTATAGACAGTCAAGTCGCTACCTTCATTCGGAACTTGAGTTGTCATAACAATCGTTTTTCCCTTATTCATACCATCTTGGATAATATCAAAATACTTGTACTTTGGATGGGTAGGGATTCCGCCTACTCCGTAGCTTTCTATAACAACTGCATCATACTTCTCTAGCATATAAGCAAAGACATCATCTCCCATGCTGGGTATTAGTTTAAGCAACCCTACTCTAGTGTTAAGCTTTTCATAGAAAATGGGCTTGCTTTTATAGTCCTGATGAATGTATTGAAAAATATGTTCATCTTGTACTACAGCCAGATAAGGGTAATTAATGCTTGAGAAAGCTTGGTAACTCTTGGTGTGAGTCTTACGGGCACGAGTACCCAAAATTACCTTACCGTTAAATACGATCTGAACTCCAGATGCGATATCAGAGGAGGCATATAGGAAGCTGTCATATAGATTTGTTTTCGAATCGGTTATATCCATATGGATGGGTCTCTGGGCACCTGTAATAACAATTGGCTTAGGCGAGTGCTGTATTAGATAGGAGAGTGCAGCGGCAGTGTAAGCCATAGTGTCCGTTCCGTGGGTTATAACAAAACCATCATAGTTATCATAATTCTCTCGAATGGTTTTAACCAGGTCGATCCAAATGTCTGGAGACATATTTGTACTATCGATATTGCATAGTTCTAGAGTATCTACTTCGCATATATCTGAAATATTAGGAACGTAATTTAGAAGCTCTTCGGAAGAAAGCTGAGGATCCAAACCCTTCTTTGTTGAATTCGAGGCGATTGTTCCGCCAGTACTAATCATAAGAATATGTTTCATGATAGTATGTTCCTTTCTGTTTGGTGACTTTAAGTATATTCTGTCTTAAAGCCTCCCTTTTTATATCTTGAAATATAAAAAACCCCTGTAAAGCTAGCCGGCTGGATCTGTATGTTCTCATCGTACCAATCTTATCAGAAACCCGCTAGTATTTTGTCTCTTTTTAAGTTGTTATTTGAAAATAGTTATTTGAAAATGTAGATTTGGTAATTTTAATGGTTTAGATTATTTGATTAATATATGGAATTAATTAGAAGCATTTGTTATTATATATATGAAATATCAATAAGTACATACTATTATGCCTATAACCCTGAACGAAACGGAGTGAAATATGGTCTATCAATACGTTCCTTATATCTGGTTGTTAATCATCTCTTCTGTAATTACTTTCTTTCTAGGTGTTATCGTGCTCTTCGGTCAGAGAAAGTCAAAGAGAGCTTACTATTTTGTTGTAAGCATGTTTACTTTAACATTATGGTCCTTGCCAAATGCACTTGAGATGATGGCGGTGACCTTGCAGACAAAACTATTCTGGGGTAATGTCCAGTATATTGCATATTGTTATTCGCCTCTTATGTTGGTGGCACTATGTATGGACTTTACGGATAATGATCGATTTCTCAAAAACAAGAAGCTAATCTGGTTTACCATTTTACCTACGATAATAATTCTTCTTGTCTGGACAAATAACTACCATGGATTAATCCGCTATGATGTGCAATTAGATGAGAGTGGTCCAATGTCCATAATAGCCAAAAAATATGGGATAGCCTTTTATATTCATGCCGCGTATTCGTATCTTCTTAATATTACAGCGGTTGTTGTTCTGATCAGAGCCTTGTTTATCAAAAAGTCAATATATTTTAAACAAACAGTGATATTACTGATTGGATCTTGCTTCATAATAATCCCGAACATGATTTATGTATTTGGCTTAAGCCCTTTCCAATCCGATATAACCCCAGTTTTCTTTGGACCGGCGGGTTTAATTATCATGTGGGCAATCTTTCGGTATAAGTTGTTTGAACTAGTGCCCTTAGCAAGAACAACGGTTATTGAGACAATGAATTTAGGTGTTATGGTTCTGGATCTGACGGATAAGGTTATCGACATGAATCCAGCTTTTTTAAGAATTATGGATTTATCATCATCCCAGTTTTATGATGTTAGTATTGAGAAAGTCTGCAATAACATCCCGGAGCTGGTGGAGGCTTATAAAAAAGGAGTAGTAAATTTTGATTTTACTGTTAAACATCCAGATCAAAGCTATATTTATGAAGTGCTGTTTACTCCCCTAAGAGATAAGAAAGGTAAACTCCTTGGAAAAATGGCTGTTGTTTATGAAGTTACGGATAAAAAACAAGCGCAGCTGGAGTTTTTGAAGCATCAGAGGGCACTTGCATCTATGGAGGAAAAAGAACGGATGGCAAGAGATTTGCACGATAATCTAGGACAACTTCTGGGATTTCTCAACATGCAGGCACAGGGTATCAACCAGGAACTACATAACGCAGGTATTGATTTAGTGTCTGGTAAATTGGAGCAGTTGGTCAAGGTTACGCAGGTAGCCCATTCTGAGATTCGAGACTATATTCGTGAGGTAAGAACATCAGTCAATCAAGAGCAGGATTTTGCAGGTGAAATTAAGAAAATCATAAATCTATTTGAATTTCAGACCGGTATTCGTGTCGATCTGGACATAGATTGCAATATACTGGGAGAAGTAATAAAGACCAATATAAGAATACATTTGCTTAATATTATCAAAGAAGCACTGAATAATATCAGAAAGCATGCCGAGGCCAGAAGGGTGATAGTTGCCTTGCGTGTTACCGATGGTCAGCTACAAGTTTCAGTTAGTGATGACGGTAAGGGGTTTAGAAATACAACCACTGGCAGCAGTAATAAAGGCTTTGGACTGAGTATTATACAGGAGAGAGCACATACTATTGGGGGTCAAATACAGATACAATCGGAAATCGGAAAAGGTACGCAGGTGATACTATCGATTCCATTAGAGAAAGAGGGAATTCAAGATGCAGATAAAGCTGATGTTGGTTGATGATCATCTATTATTTATGGAAAGCCTCCAGTATCTTTTGGAGACGAACGGTATCCAAGTAATTGGAAAAGCAAGAAATGGTAGAGAGGCTATAACGAAAGCCCGCATACTTAATCCGGATATTATTCTTATGGATATTAGAATGCCAGAATGCAACGGTGTGGATGCTCTTAGATTGATTAAAGCGGATAGGCCTGATATAAAAATTATTATGCTTACAACTTCGGAGGAGGATGAGGATTTATTCAATGCCATAAAATTCGGCGCATCCGGATATCTGCTAAAGAATACGGATGCAAAAGAACTAATACATATATTAAATCATACGTATCATAACGAGGTTTCTATATCACATGATCTTGCAGCGAAGTTGGTTAATGAATTTCGATTGTACAGCCGGAAGAATGATATATCCTCTCAGGTAACCACCGGGAAGGAAGAACCGGCTCAGCTGACAGATCGGCAGCTTGAGATACTGGTGATGGTAGCAGAGGGCAAAACCTATAAGGAAGTGGGTGAAATCTTAGGGTTGAAGGAGCGGACAATTAAATATCACATGGGTAAAATGCTGGAATACCTCCATCTGGAAAACAGATCACAGGTGATAGCATATGCCAGCAGGAATCGAATGATTGACTAAACGATATAGATAGTGTTTCTAAAACGATAGCGTTGGTTGAGTGAGTGATTATAAGTGCTATGTGGTTATAAACAAATATGCTATGTGTGAGTAATAAAGAGCAGTTATACTTATTTAAATATAATTAGAAGGAAGGATCGATATCACATAAGATTGGTGGTATCGGTCCTTTTTTGTGACGTCATTTTGTGTTAAAAAAAGACAAATGTTTTCATAGACTGTATCTTAGTACAGTGTCGACAAAACTCAGCAATGCTATAATACGAATGAGAGTAAATATAATGTACGTATGGAACATGGGGTATTAAAAAGGAGGGTAATATATAATGTTGCGATTTAAAAGGATGAAGGGATTGGCTACGCTGATCATCATATGTATGATTTCAGGAATGCTTTCTTCAAAGACTTATGCGGAGGGTGGTACTGGTGACCCAGCAACAGGTTCATCGGAAGGAACAGTTTATGTGGGTGGTTCGGGCGCCAAAATAGATGGTGACGGAAGCAGTACAACCCCATTTTTTACATTAAAAGAAGCGGCAGATGCGATTAAAATGAATGGTGCCGGTAGCTATCAAATCATTATGCAGGGGGATACCAATGAAACAGACCCAATTAGTATAGGGAATGGTATGGAGGCATTCAATGTAAGTATTGCGGTATCTGGGAGTGCTATTCAGGTTTCGAAAAAGTTTACGAACGACCACTTGGTTATTGTTACTAATAATTCAACTTTGACTTTAGAAGGAAACTCAGATTCCGAGCAGTTAATATTTGACGGTGGCGGAGTGGCATTTCAGGGGGAATATTCTCTGTTTAATGTAAATGCCGGTGGAACCTTGGAGCTGAACGATGATACATATATACAAAACAATATCGTATTAAGTTACTATAGATATGGAGGCGGTATTAATAATAACGGGATCCTGATTATGAATGGCGGCAAGGTTTCCAATAATAAAGCGAATTTCCTAGGTGGGGGAATCTATAACAATGGAAAGCTGGAGATGAATGGTGGAGAGATCACTTATAATCATGGACTTGAAGGTGGAGGAATTTATAATGCCAATACATTCGAGCTGAAAGACGGAACGATCTCCGATAATGCAAGTAGTAATCCTAGTGCGGCAGTATATAATAACGGGGATATGACGATTAGCGGAGGAACAATTACGCAGCATTCACAAACCCCCATTGTCAATGCTAATACTCTTATAATGACCGGTGGAGTAATCACTGAAAACGATTGTAGTCCTACGATTAGGAACTCTGGAAGGTTCGATATGACCGGTGGAACGATCCGTAATAATAGATATACGGAGAGTCCCGTTCAATATTCTACGGTTATGGTGAGCGGAGGGGAATTTAATCTTAGCGGCAGTGGTTCTATTGCGTATAATGAAGGTCAAATGATAGTATACGTATTCGAAGGCGGCTTCCATATGAGCGGCGGAGCCATAAGTAATAATACAGTAGAGAACGTCGTTAATATTAGAGACAAAGGAAGCTTCTCGATGTCTGGTGGTGTAATCAGCAATAATATGGGAGGAGTTGTTCGTACGAGTGCGTCTATTTCATTAAGTGGTGATGCCTCTATATCAGGTTATGGAGAGGAAAATCCTGAGATTTTTATTGACAAATCAGGGGGAGATATCTCGATTGCGGTTAGCGGATCATTAAGTAATATATCAACTTTATTGATAATTCCCAGTAGTATTCGTGAAGGTTCACAAATACTAAATGGAACGTCTCTAACAGAGGAATTGATCTCAAAGTTTTATATTGATGATCCTAATTATATGATAGACAACACCGGTAGATTAGAATATATCGGCGAGCCAATCACACTTTACGTGAATGCATTGGGAAGAGATGATGCGAGCGGAAGCAGCACAGAGCCCTTGTTTACAATCCAAGAAGCGGTAAACAGAATCGGCACCGGAATCGGTACAATCATCGTACAATCGGATCTGGATGTTGTTGAGCCAATTGGTATAGAATCAAACATTACCTTAAGATCGGACGATCAAACAAGGACGCTTCATCGGAAGATAGATTCAGAAGCTTTTCCCCCTATGTTTTTTATCTGGGATGGTGAATTAACGCTGGGAGATAAGGAGCAAACTGTTGGGGAGTTAATCATCGATTCGGAATATGGGGCTATTGTAAGTTATAACTCTGTTATAAATATCGAAGGCGCCTCATTATTAAGTTGTAAAACAACAGCAATTACGAATGCATCTGGTGGAACGATTAATATGATTAGTGGAACAATCAGTGGTGCTTTAGAAGAGAACTATAACTCAATAGGAATACTGAATGTGGAGGCAAGCACGTTCAATATGTCGGGAGGAACCATTATCGGTTTTAATGGAGAAAATAGTTGTGGAATTACAAATGAAGCAGAACTGAATCTGTCAGGAGGGACCCTTATAAACAATACAAATAGTATAGTTAATATGGGAGATTTCTATATGTCCGGTAATCCTTCCATACCGGTGGGAGATGACGGCAGTAACGCGATTTATCTTATCGATAACCCCATCACTCTTAATTATGACCTACAGTTAAGCGATCCGAATCAGATTTACATATATTACGATCACGACTACTATTATATTGGCGATACCTTACTTGAAGGTGATGTAGAAGCGATAAGGAATAATCACGATAAATTTGTACTATATGATACTAATCTTGGAATATCCGAGACTGGTACGATTATATATATCGGGGAACCGATGGCTTATTATGTTAATGCCGATTATTCGGGTATGGATAGTGATGGCAGCATTGAGAGACCATTTAACAATTTATATGAAGCAGTGGATGTCATTGATGATATCTTCGGCGTTGGGACGATATATATCTGCTCTGATATAGAGATAGATACTTTCATTGAGATTGAAAGTGATATCACGATATTAAATTATGGTGATGAGTCTCATACAATAACCCGTTCTGGTGGAGATAGTATGTTCTATATCAGTTCAAGTGGAAGACTTTCTTTAGGAAATCTTGCAACAGGAAATGACGAAGACCCATCGTTGATTCTATATGGTAAGGCTGAGGAAGAAAGAACAGACTCGTCTGGTTTTATAGATAATTTCGGTTTATTAAAATTATACTCCGGAGTAAAATTGTATGGAAATCAAAGCCCGAATAACGATAGTACCGGTGCAATCGTAAACCATAATACATTTTATATGTATGGTGGTGTGATTACGGATAATGTAGGAAGAGAAAGCGGAGGAGTTAATAATAACAATGTCTTTATTATGGAAGGCGGCAGAATTAATAATTGTACCGGAGGAACTGCCGGTGCTGTTCTAAATTCTTCCTTCGGAACCTTTATGATGAGTGGCGGCACAATTGAAGATAATTACTCCGATGATGGAGTAGGTATATATAATGAGGGATACATTCATTTATCAGAGGATGCATCCATTCCGGTGAAGGATGATAGTGGCAACAAACTGTGGTTAGATACGACTTCATTTATAAGTATTGACAAGGATTTAAACAGTACAAGGAAAATCCTTCTCGCAACAGACAGTTATATTCCGGATAGGCAGCTCCTTAAAGGAGATGAGCTCATCCTATCAAATAATTATCAAAAATTTATGCTTGACCCCTCCATAAAAAGTGAGTATGGGATTAATAGTCAAGGAAAGCTGTCCTATAATCTAAATGCAGACTGGTTTACATTAGAAGATGCGGATGAACTTTATTACACAGGCAGTGAAATCAAGCCAGCTGTTTCTGGTGTAAAGGGTTCGATCGTCTTCGTTGAAGGTGTGGATTATCAGGTTAGCTATAAGGATAATACAAATGTGGGTACAGCAACAGTATATATCGTTGGAATCGGTACTTACGGAGGGGTAGTAACAAAAACCTTTGTAATCCATGAGAAAATTGCTGAAACTACAGTTACAATTACAGCACATGCTGGAAGTAATGGCAGTATTACACCAAGAGGTACTGTGACGGTGAATCTTAATGCAAATCAAAGCTTTAACATTGTGCCGGCAGCAGGATATATCATAGCCCAGGTAATGGTAGACGATGTAAATATAGGTGCGAACAGTAGTTATACCTTTACTAATGTAACGAGGAACCATACGATAAGCGTTACCTTCGGTAAAACAAATATCACGCCGACGCCAACGCCGATACCAACGGCAATACCAACACCAGTATCAACGCCAATACCGACACCAATACCGACACCAATACCAACATCAATACCAATACCGACTCCAATACCAACATCAATACCAACATCAATACCAATACCGACGCAGACACCGGTAGTTCCAATACCAACACCGGGAGATCCCACAGTTGCTCCGACACCAACATCGATGCCGATAGCATCTCCTTCACCTACAGGAATTGTTAATGTACTTGAGGCCAAGGTAACGGTGACGATTGGGCTGAATCAGGGCAATGAATTAAATTCAACAGTTAGAATTTTGCCAGATTCAATTCAAGCCTTGAGTAACACATCCGGAGCCCTCGGTCAGACAGTGGTCACAATTCCAATTGAGTCGGAGGAGTTAAATGCAGCAATACAGGATGACAGCTTTACAAGCGTTAACATTGATTTATTGCTGCCAAATGCATTAACACAGAATGGGGCTGTTGCAGGTAGCCGTATACTACTGGACGCAGATATCATTAATGCTGCCAAGGAAGCAGAAAAGGATATTAATATCTCTGTAAAGGATGAAGACGGAACAGAACAATATTCCTGGAGGTTTGCTGGATCGGATTTAGCGGAATCAGATAAGGATGTACCTGAGCTTGATCTTTCACTTAATGTGCAGAGGGCAGAAGATAATCAGGCTATAGCTGAGCTATTAGGTATCAATTCACAGGGAAGAGGTGGTTACCAAGATAGCTTAGTCATTAACTTTGGTCATCACGGAGTACTGCCTGCACAGGCGAGTGTTAGAATATACATAGGTGATATGGGATTTTCCGACGGGGATAAACTATATCTGTATTATTACAATTTAGAAACAGGAAAGCTGGACACATTACCATACAGCTCGAATTACTTGGTAGACAGTGAAGGATATATCACTATAAATGTAATTCACTGCTCGGAATATGTACTACTGCCAAAACAGGCAAGTGCCAGAGCGATTACTTCCTTGCGGAAGCAGATCAGTATTATACCGGATTCGATTAACTTATATCTTGGATCAGAGAATTATGGCACTGCATCAATCAAGATAAATCTGCCGGAAACATTAGAGCAGGTTAAGAATCTGAGAGATAAAACCTCCGGAAGTGCTGTTGGCGCAGTGGTAATAACCTATAAATCCGGTAATCCAAAGGTTGTGAGTGTTGACACCTCAGGTAATATTGTTGCCAAGAAAACCGGAAAAGCAGTAATAATAGTTAAGGTAATGCTTTATAGCGGTAAGAGCAAAACATTTCATATTCCGATTACAATAACGCAACATCCAGGAGCATAGTAATGTTAATTTGGTTTTTTGAGGCTTCAGAAGAATAAAAAGCTAGCCAGCTGGCTCCTGTAAATTTCTCCCGACTTACTTATATAAAATACATAATCGAAAAGGACATGGAATACCTGAAAATCGGTATCTCATGTCCTTCATTGATTATGGGATATGGCTATATATTATTTGCGTATATTATTTGTTTGAAAATGTAGATCTAATTATTCCGAAACCTGCCCAAATTGAAAGTCCGTATCCAACTGCAAGATCTCGTAGAAAAGAGCCCCAAGACTCGGTTAAGCTCAGGAAGTTACTTGTATTTTTTACGGAAGATAATATATTTTGTATGCTATAATTTCCTGAAAAGTTATACTCGCAATACAATAATGCATATAACATATACTGAGCAACAAGAATCATTACGAATGTAATTACTATAGATAAGATCTTACCCTTTTTGTCCAACAAACCAGAAAATTTACGGTACCCTTTAATAGAAAAGATCATCATAATGGACCCTGCAATACCTGCAATGAACCCGAGTTTACCAATAACGATCCAGAGAACACCTCCCAATGCCGCACCGAGGATAGACCCTATTATGCCAAGCAGCAGATTACTCTCTTTGGAATCAGATAAAACGTCAACCTCAAGACCATCATTTCTGTAAGCCACACTAAAACTTCCATCCTCAAATCCATACTTGATATCTGGCAATAATAATTGTATTTGTTGTATGATCTGGCTATGTAGTGTATCACCGTTCTTATTAGTTATTAGCTCTGCAATTACATGATTTACTCCATCCAATGTTACTGCAATAATGCGATTCTTCTTATGTCCTATATTAAGTCCGTAGACATGCTCAATATCTTCATAAGGTATAATATCAAAACCGAAGGAACCACATATGATATAAGTTTCTGTAAAGTATAGCTTTTTATTTACAAAGGAGTTTTGGGGAGTTATTAATTCCTCATCAATCAGGTTGAGCCTCGATTGAAATTTGCCTATCATCATTTCTGTTTGTTCATTTATCTTTTTTGACTTGTTTAAAATATTTATATAGATAACAATAAGAAAAATAACACCAATAATAGGTATTGCTAAGGGGCCATAATTGATTGCTCTCTTTTGAGTAGTATCCAGATAGTAATTTCCAAGTAAAAATGAAGAATCTACTTTTTGTAAGGGATCCATTCCCCAAAATATATTGTAACCATTCATCGCGAGATCCTTCAGATCCTTATTAATCAATTGAGAAGTTCCCTCAAAAGTAACTTTAGCAGGAATATCCATAATACTGTCATTATAAGTATAATTAATTAAATCTTGATACTTTTCAAAGTCATCATCTTTGATTGACACAATATAAGTATTGTAGTCCTCGTCAACGGCTAAACAAGACAGGATGGTGTCATCATAATTTGATGCAAATGGTTCAGATAAATACATCGGAGTAAGCTTTGAATAACCTACATCCAGTGCTGATGTGAATTCTTGCAAGGAATCGGTAGATTTGTTTACAAATTCGTTCTCTGCCCTGAAAATAATAATTCCTATAACAGTCAATACGAGTATCATCAGTATGATGGCAGTTTGCATTATAACTGGAGACTGTTTTTTTGTTAGCTTTTTTAAAACACTTGAATAATTTTCTTCCATAGTATCCACCCTTTTTTCTTATTTTCTTTTGTATAATAGAAAACCCTCAATATCGTTTATAGACGTAATTTATTAAGGAATTAATTATCTATTATAGGAAGTAAATATAAATCAAATAAAATAGAACGGTATTGATTTGTGCTTGCGATTTCTTTGGACGTTTTTTACAGATTTAGTATATCACCAAATTATGCCAAAGACAAGCTGTAAAACGTGTCTCAAAGATCCTAATCATCTAGTATCCACTATGGCCACCACATAGATTTAACTTATATAAAGATTGTTTTAGAATAAAAAATGTAGTATATTGGAAGGCATATGAGATATTTTGCAAAGAAAGTATATAGTATAAGAAGGAAGTAGTGGGAGAATTAAATATAAATTGGTACAAATTTTAAAATCCTATGGCGAGAAAGGAAGAGTATCAATGGGTAGTACGACCAGGCAAAAGAATGTGGAAAAAGCAAAAGAAAAGAAAAAGAAAATAGTAATAGATCAGGAGGATCAAAACAAGAAGGATAAAAACCCTTTACATAAAGACTATCCCCTTCGGTCCAATCTGAAATTTATATTTGGAACAATGTTTCGGGAAGAGAAGACTCTACGATATTTAATCCCCCTTGGGATCGGTGTGGCCCCCATTATGAGCTATCTCTGGAACTTTATATCCAAAAGCATAATTGAGTTAATTACAAACGAACAGGATTGGCAAGCCTTATTACCACTGATACTGACCTTTGCGATTGTTATGATGCTGGCAACCATATTGAATACCTATTACTGGTCCAGTACTTGGTTTCGTTATATTGGGGTTCGTATGAAACTGATGACAAAATTGAATCGAAAGGCCATGACAGTGAACTTTGAGCACCTGGAGGATTCGGATGTCATGGATGCCTTTCAAAAAGCACAAAACTCCAGTGGCAACAATAATCAGGGGGTTGAGGGAATGATGCATACCGGTGTGGAATGCATGTCAAAGATGGCGGTTGCTTTCGTGGGCTTTGTTATTATGGGAACGCTGCATCCCCTTATCTTGTTGTTGCTTTGTGTTACGGCAGCATTTTCCTTTGTGGTAAATGACCGAGTGAATGCCTACACGAAGAAGACCGTTTGGGATGTACTGGCACCCTGGTGGCGTAAGAACAGCTACATGAACAATATCAGCACAGAATTCAAAGCAGCCAAGGATATTCGCATGTTCCACCTTACAGACTGGTTGTTGGATAAATGCCGGGAACTGAATAATTATCGTTATAAAATGCAACAGAAGAATGAGCGTAACTGGTTAATCGTCGGTGTATTTGAAAATATGATGTGGGCGCTTTCCCAAGTGGGAATCTATGCCTTCATCATCAATGCAGTTGTCAAGGGGACTGTATCAATTGCGAACGCATTTCTCTATGTAACAACAGCAGAGACGTTTTATGGTAGCATTAGCTCAGTATTAAAGAATGTTTCAGCTCTTCGTCAGAGGAACCGCGAAGTAAGTGATTTCAGAAGCTTTCTCGATTTTGAAGGAGGAGGTCTGGAGGATGACGGGCTAACTGTTCCTGATTGCAATAAGAATGTATTTGTATTCGAGAATGTATCCTTCCGCTATCCGAAGGCAGAGAAGTACGCCTTAAAGGATTTGAACCTTACTTTGGAGCAGGGGGAACGATTGGCTGTAGTTGGCTTCAATGGTGCAGGTAAATCAACGTTTATCAAGTTGCTACTTCGACTCTATGAACCAACCAGCGGTAGGATCCTACTAAATGGGGTGGATATCCAGACGTATCAAAAGAAAAGCTATTATAACTTGTTTGCACCTCTGTTCCAGGAAGTGGAGTTATTTGCATTTCCTTTGGCAGAAAACATTTCTATGAATACACCGGAGAATACGGATGTGGCACGGGCAGAGGAATGCCTAAATATGGCGGGCTTCGGTAATAAACTAAAGGAACTTCCTAAAGGAGTTCGTACCGAGGTTCTCAAGGTCATTGATGAGGAAGGGTTGGATTTCTCCGGCGGAGAACGTCAAAAGCTAGCATTGGCTCGAGCACTTTATAAGGATGCACCGATCGTTGTTCTTGATGAGCCTACGGCCGCCTTAGATGCACTGGCAGAGTATGAGCTATATCAGAACTTTGACCGAATGATTGGGGAGAAATCAGCGATATACATAAGCCATCGACTCAGCTCAACCAGATTCTGTGATCATATCGCCATGTTCATGGAAGGGCAGATGGTGGAATACGGTACCCATGAAGAATTACTAAAAAAGAACGGACCCTATGCAAATATGTTTGATCTCCAGGCACAGTACTATGTAGAGAACGGAGGGAGTATTGATGGCAAAGAAAATGTCTGTGAAGTCGGAGCGTAACAAGGGGAAGAAAACGGACTCCAATGAAACGAAAGCTTCCGCAGTAAAATCAAATAAACTCGTGAGAGACTCCCTGATATTTCTCCTAGGGCTGGCGTGGAAGAAGAAACCGATATTGTTTTTGGTTTATTTTATACAATTAGTAGCCGAGGTAAGCAGAACAATGTTGTCAGTAATTCTACCGAAGTACATCATTGACTATCTAATGGAAGTACTGCAGGGTAAACCCTACCATGAGGTACAATTTAAACTGGTTATGACCATTGGAGTGTTAATCGGCTCTCACTTTCTGTGTAACAGTATCGGAAACTTAGCGAATGCCATACGTGTTTCCTACGGAGAATGGTTCAATCGCCACTTAGAAGAAGAGTTGGCGCGACACGCCATGACCATAGACTTTGAGCATACGGAGGATCCAGCTGCACTGGATCAGCTAAACAAGGCAAAGGAAGGCATCAACTGGTATAGTGGCGGAGTGGAAGGGATTCTGTCGAACGTCTATGCGATAATCATGAATATATCCGTATTGGCCGGAATCGTAACGATTATTGTGGTGGGCTGCCCATGGTTGCTTGTAATACAGGGTATTAGCTTGTGTGCAGTAACTTATTTTAATTATCTCAACAACAGAATAGAGGTAGAAAGTTTTCTTGAGCTTTCGGGTTTAAATCGTAAGTTTGGCTATTTCTTTTATCAATTGGCGGATTTTCGTTTGGGTAAGGACATCCGGCTTTATGATAGTGTAGATATGATGGGAGAAAAGGCAGATGCAGAGAACCGCAAAATGTTGGGTGTCTGGGCGAGACGTATGACACGTCAACGTCACAACTCCTGGAAAACAGATATTGTTAACAGTTTGCGGGATAGCACTTCTTATTTCTACCTGGGAGTACTAGCCATAAAAAAGATCATTACCATCGGTGATTTTACCATGTATTCCAGTGCGGCAAGTGGCTTCTTCTGGGCTTTGTTTCGAACTGTGAGTGGTGTGCAGGAGGTTGTGAAACGTTGTAATTACATTCATGAATATATTGTATTTCTACAGTATCCATCCGTCATGGAGAAGGGTGATAGTGTAGTTGAGGACGCAGAGCATGTTATTGAGTTTCGCGATGTTAGCTTCAAATATCCCAGAACCGACCGCTACATCCTACGTCATGTGAATCTAAAGATTACACCTGGGGAGCATCTTTCCATCGTTGGGCTTAATGGTGCCGGTAAAACGACGTTCATCAAACTTCTGTGCCGTCTATATGATGTGAACGAAGGGGCTATTCTTTTGGATGGACGTAACATCAAAGAATACTCCGATGAAGAGTACCGAAAGCTGTTCGCAGTCGTATTCCAAGACTTTCAACTGTTTGCGTTCAGCCTTAAAGAAAATGTGGCATTAAATCAAAGCTCTGATGCAAATGATGATGAGATAGAGAAAGCGCTGCTCTTAAGTGGTGTCTATGAAGATGCCGTGAAGTTGGAGAAAGGCTTGGATACGATTATCTATAAGAGCTTTGATGAAAAAGGGACAGAGCTATCCGGAGGTCAGCGTCAAAAGGTTGCTATTAGCCGAGCTATGTACAAGGACGCACCGATTGTAATTCTGGATGAACCAACCGCAGCACTGGATCCGATGGCAGAGTATGAGATATATCGCAAATTCAATGATTTGGTCGGTGGGAAAACTGCGATTTATATCTCCCATCGATTGTCCTCCTGCAAGTTCTGCGACCGTATTGCCGTATTCGCAGAAGATCATATCAAAGAGTATGGAACTCATGAGGAACTGATCGGGTACGAGGAAGGGATCTATGCAACCATGTTCCAGGCTCAGGCAGGGTATTACGTGTAGGAAGAGAATAATAGACGAGTATAGAGTGTAGCATCCCCAGATGACTAAGGTCTTTCTTTTAAATGATCAATCGTCATTTATAATTAAATATTACTTAATGAAGGAGAAAAAATGGAAGTTAAAGAGTACTATAGCTTAGAAGATAAAGAATATTGGTTAAACCAGATTAAAGAGAGCGACTGGGGAGCAGGACAATACTTATATGGCTTATTAAGTAGTGATAAATTAAAGGAGTTGTGTGGAGAGACGACGAAAGTTTATTTGCTGACGGATGGCCAGCATTTAGTGTCCTTCTGTACTCTAGCTGAGGTGGATGAGGTGAGAGACACTGGGCTTAGTCCATGGATAGGATTTGTATATACGTTTCCACACTATAGGGGGCATCGATATATGGGAATTCTTTTAGAGTTTGCCTATGTAACCGCCAAAAGAGACGGCGCCACCCAGATTTATATTTCAACCGGTGGTACTGGTCTATATGAAAAGTACGGATATTCATTCTATCAAATTATGAAAGATATGGATGGAGAGGATACGAGAATATATAGAAGAGAAGTAAAGTGATTTATTATGAGTTGGAAAGATATGCAGAAGAGAGGGATATATGACGAATGAATTAGTACTTGCAGAAAATGCAATAGCATGGGCAAAAACATACTTAGGATCAAAAGATTATCAATATATGTGTTTGGGATTCATAGAGGATGCA
>CAYMLE010000013.1:0-32771 GCA_964391115.1 uncultured Herbinix sp.
AATCCGCCGTATCTACCGGACATTGCAATATTAATACTAAGTGACAATTCTGAAGTATATGTTCCGGTTCATTGGTTAGGAGAAATCAACGTTTATTTAGCGGGAGAACAGATTATTGATGGAGCCCTGGATCTATCTGACTTGGAACATGTGGCACCAACTGATTTAATAGCAACGATTCAGGTTATAGTATATATATCAGAAGATGATCTGTTATACGCTGCAGATATTGATAATCAAATCATGGAATTACCAGATGTGAGCGAAATGACACTTGATAATGAAGAACAAGTAGCGGCTGTAAGAGAAGGATATAATAATTTGACCTACGCTCAACAAGCGTTGGTTACTAAGCTTAGTATCTTAGAATCTGCTGAGACTAAGATAACAGAACTAAAAGAGGCAGAACCAGATGGTTTGTGGGTAAAAGAGGTAATGGGATTTGAAACAATTGAAGTAGAATATGGAGCAAATCCGCCGTATCTACCGGACATTGCAATATTAATACTAAGTGACAATTCTGAAGCATATGTTCCGGTTTATTGGTTAGGAGAAATCAACGTTTATTTAGCGGGAGAACAGATTATTGATGGAACCCTGGATCTATCTGACTTCGAACTTGTGGCGCCAACTGATTTGACTGCAACTATTCAGGTTATAGTAGGAGAAGAAGTTCCTCCAATAGAGTAATTAAATATAGCAATAAGTATGGGCACTCTATCATGTGATGTGGTAGAGTGCTTTGTATGCGTGCCAGGAATGGCGCGTATTTTTTTGAAACATCGAGTATAGGTGAAATTTAGCTAGAAATGATTTAACCTTTATCCTTTCTGATGTACAAACCCCCATAAATTGATGTTCATTTTTATCCAATTTCCCTGATTGTAAAAAAATATCTCGAAAATGATTTCCAAGTATGATATACTATCCTTAGATATGTTTTCTTTTAATAAGAATGAATATTTCTGGAAAATCCTGTGAAGGCTTCAAATGGGATTTTGGAGGAGATTATGCTTAATTACAGAAAAATTAGAATAATGAATAAGCTTGCAGTATACGAAAGTAAAGAAGGCAAGGAAGACATTCATTTGAGCAAATATTATAAAACGGATTATGTAAGGTATCAGGTAATGAAATCCATCATCAGTGCATCGGTGGGATATCTGTTAATTCTTCTCATGATTGGTTTGTATCAGATGGAATATCTTATAAAAAATGCAGTCAATTTAGAGTATAAAACCATAGCAACCTATGCTCTTGGATTTTACATTATGATAGTAACAGTATATGGATTTGGATCAACAGTGGTTTATTCCTTGAAATACGACGCCTCTAGAAAGAAGCTTGGCCGGTATTATAAACTGCTAAAGCGGTTGAATAAGATTTATGATGAAGAGACGCCGGAGTCTCAAGTTTAGGAGGATATTATTATGATGCAATTACTTGTATTCAGGGAAAGAGTTAAGAATTTTTATCAGAAATATGATGCTTATGTTACGCCTGCGGTTAAGTTCTTATTTGCTTTTATCGCATTTCAGACAATTAATAAGGAAATTGGATATGATGCTCGGTTGGAATCCTTGCCTATCGTATTAGCGCTGTCTTTACTAAGTGCATTCACACCTTCCGCAATTATGGTGTTATTGGCCACTGGAATTGCGGCTCTGCATGTATATTTTGTTTCACCGATCTTATCCATCATAATAATTCTAATTCTCTTGGTTGTATATCTGCTCTTTGCTCGATATACTCCAAAGTATGGTTATGTATTATTAGCAATACCGATCCTATATGTTCTTAAAATACCCTATACGATCCCGATATTATTGGGACTGGTATCATCACCTTTGGCGATCATACCTACGGGCTGTGGAGTGGTTGTTTACTACCTATTTCAAATAATAAAATCTGCAGTTAATATGCAGGTAAATATGTCCGTTGAGGATGTACTTGCTATTTATAAAATTGTAATTGATAATCTGGTAGGAAATAAAATGATGATTATGTCAATCGTAATTTTTGCCTTGATATTATTGGTTACGTATTTTGTAAGGAGAATGTCCTTTGATCATGCCTTTGAGATTGCTATTGCATCCGGTGCATTAACTAGTATCCTTGGCTTCTTGGTAAGTGATTTGATACTTAATAATTCCAATGAAATTATTATTATGATCTTTGGTACCATTGCTTCCGGCATTATCGTATATATTATACATTTCTTCCGATTGACCCTAGATTATTCGGAAGCTACCCACACTCAATTTGAGGATGATGTATATTACTATTATGTAAAAGCGGTTCCCAAGGTAACAGTTACAGAGCCTCAGGTGAACGTTAAACATATAAATGTTAAAACCGCGGACCAGACAGGAAGTCTTCGCCGGCAGGATCTGGAAGAGGATTATGAAGAAGAAGAGGAACTGCTTGAGGATAAAAAAGATTATTCCGCAAGCAATAGTGCGAGGATGAATCATTACAAAAAAACGAACGATTAGTATGGAATAATATTGCTGCAGGAGTGTTAGCCTATGGAGACAATCAGAAATTTAATGAGTGATTATTCGGTGTGGTTATCCATACCGGATATCTATATTACGGATATAATTGAAATTATTATCCTGTCGTATTTGATCTATCATTTAGTTAAATGGGTCAAGAATACGCGGGCTTGGTCCGTTGTTAAAGGTCTTGTAGTCATCATGGGTTTTTGGCTTGTAGCCGTGATTTTTGAGTTAAATGTTATCATTTGGATTATATCGAATACGATCAACGTTGGTATCATTGCCATTATTATCGTATTCCAGCCGGAATTTAGGAAAGCTCTGGAGCAGCTGGGGCAAAAGAATATTGTCCGATCCATCATAGCCTTTGACGATTCCAAAGAAAAAAATGAAAGATTTTCCGATCATTCCATGAATGAGATTATACGAGCTACCTTTGAGCTAGCCAGACATAAAACAGGTGCTTTGATTGTAATGGAAGAGGATGCACCGCTTAAGGATTTTGAAAGTACAGGAATTTTCATTGATAGTATCATTAGTAGTGAACTACTGATCAATATATTTGAACATAACACTCCCCTTCATGATGGAGCCGTAATCCTTCGGGGAAATCGGATTGCTGCAGCGACCTGTTATCTGCCACTGTCAGACAATATGCAGCTAAGTAAGGATCTTGGGACGAGGCATCGTGCCGGAATAGGAATTAGTGAAGTGTCCGACAGCTTGACGATTATTGTATCAGAGGAAACAGGTAAGGTATCTATAGCAAAGGATGGTAAACTAATTCGGAATGTAGATGGGGATTATCTTAGGGCAAAGTTGATTGATGCACAGAACAAAACGATAGAGGCCAAGAAGATAAAACTTTGGAAGGGAAGATTTCGAAATGAAAAAGAGGTTGACTAGGAATATCGGTGTAAAAATTCTGTCTGTCATTCTTGCTGCCTTGCTATGGCTTCTCATCACGAATGTGGATGATCCGGTAAAAACACAGCTATTTCCTAACATTCCAGTTACAGTTCTGAATGAGCAGGTTGTTGATAGTCCGAATCATCAATATGAAATAGTTGAAGGTGAGACTATAACGTTCCGGGTTGCCGCCAGACGGTCTATATTAGAAGAATTATCAAAAGATGATTTTAAAGTTACAGCGGATTTTGCGAAGCTATTAAATGGAAATACGGTAATGATCGATATCGCTCCTAAGAGATTTGCCAATGAGGTATCAATCACTGATGGGAAATATCAGACGCTTACCATAAAGCTAGATGAAGTCATCTATGAAGACTTTAAAGTTAATGTGGTACCTGTGGGTAATGTGGCAGATGGTTATCATATTGCTGAGAAGTTTGCTAGTCCCAACATAATCCGTGTTACAGGTCCAAAGGGAAGAATCGATAAGATAAATGAAGTTGTTGCTGAGGTAAATGTTGAGGGTGTTAACAGCTCTTTCTTTGATATTTCTATGCCAAAAGCTTTGGATGAGGAGGGAAAAGAAATTGATTCCTCCAAATTATCCTTCAGCAATCGTTATCCTGAAGTGAATATCAAACTGTATAAGACAAAAACAGTGGATCTGAAAATACTAACAGAGGGACAGCCAGCGAACGGGTTTATGATGACAGGAATTGATTATGAGCCTAAGACGGTAACAATTGCAGCAGAAGATGATGTTTTAAGGGATATAAGTTATCTGGAGGTTACTCAGAGTATTGAAGGGGCATCATCAAATATTGAGAGTGATATTGACCTCAGGGATGAGCTGATGCTGAATAAAGGTGTTATCTTAGTCGAAGATAATACAACCATAAGTATTAATATTAAGATGGAGCAGCTGGAGTCTAAGGAAATTACGATCTGGCCGAATGATATTGAAATTAGGAACAGAGAGGAAAGTCTGCTTCCTACCCTTAATACCGTCGGCCCGATCCGAGTTAAAGTCATTGGTTTGGGGAATGAAGTTGATACCCTTTCTAGAATTACCTTGGAATCCTATATTGATATAACCGATTATTCAATCGGTACATATGTACTGCCTCTGAAGGCTGTACTTCCTCAAAATACCGTATTATACGAAGCGCCGATGATTAGTGTCAGTCTGACTCCGTAAATAATCGGAGAGGTTGTTGATAGGAGGGATTTGATTGGTTCGTACGAAGATAACGGTTAATATACCGACCGGATTTCATCTTAGGCCGGTAAGTATATTGTGTGACCGGGCATTGGATTTTACGTCCCACATTACTATCCGTATGGATCACAAGTCAGTGAATGGGAAAAGTGTTCTTGGAGTCTTGTCTGCCTGTGTAAAAGCAGGAGATGAAATAGAACTGATTTGCGAAGGACCGGATGAGTCCGAAGCGATAGAAGTACTATCTCATATGATCCAGTCTGGCCTAGGAGATGAGTTTAAAAAGTAGTTAAAGTAAAATAAATTGGTCCTAGTTAGGAATATAAAAACTGCTTTTGTTAAAGAATAATTGGTCCTGGAAAGAAATATAAAAGCCGCTTTTGTTACAGAATAATTGGTCCTGGATAGAAATATAAAAACCGCTTTTGTTACAGAATAATTGGACTTGAAAATGATGTAAAAAAGTAGTTGATAAAAGAAATCCATAATGCTATAATTGAGGTCACATATTTTGTGACCTTTTTTTATACATAAATCTAAATTTTTATACATTATAAAATTCAAACTACTGGAATATTTTTAATCAACTCACATAAATTTAGGTACGTACAGTATTCTTGTGGAACAATTGGTTTAGTCGTGAGTTCCATGGCATTTATTCGATATATTTCGCATTTGAGTAATAACATAGATTAATATAGAAAGGATATGATACTTTTGGGACTCGAGTAGACAATGCAATTTTATTCATCGTAAAGAAATATAGTGTGATTTACCGACTCCGAAACTAATATAATTCTTAGCAAAGTTTCAGGGGGGCAGGAAAGTAAAAGTAAATGAAACCTTCCAAGGAAACATAACTCAATTATATTATCAGGAGGTAGTATTATGTTGAATTATCAGAGATATCAGAGAAATCCGGTGATTACCCTTGCGAATCGTCAGTGGCCAAATAAGGAGATTGCATCTGCACCGATCTGGTGTAGTGTGGATTTGCGAGATGGAAATCAGGCCTTAATTGAGCCTATGGTAGTTGAAGAAAAGGTCGAGTTTTTTCAACACTTGGTACATTTGGGCTTTAAGGAAATTGAAGTGGGCTTCCCGTCCGCTTCCCAAATTGAGTTTGATTTTTTGAGACAATTGGTAGATCGTAAGTTAATACCAGAAGATGTAACGGTACAGGTTTTGGTGCAGTGCAGGGAGCATCTACTGAAACGTACCTTTGAGGCTTTGGAGGGTATCAAACGGGCAATCGTTCATATCTATAATTCCACTTCGACTCTACAGCGCGATGTGGTGTTCCATATGAGTAAGGACGAGATAAAACAGATTGCTATAGATGGAACAAAGCTGGTTAAGGAATATGCCAAGTCATTTCCGGGTGAGATTATTCTTGAATATTCGCCAGAGAGCTTTACCGGAACGGAAGTGGAATATGCTCTTGATGTATGTAATGCTGTTCAGGAGGCTTGGGGACCGACACCCGACCATAAGATGATTATCAACCTTCCGGCTACCGTTGAGATGAACACACCGAATGTTTATGCTGACCAAATTGAATGGATGAACTGCCATTTTAAGAACAGAGACAGCATTATACTGAGTGTACATCCGCATAACGACCGGGGTACCGGCGTGGCTATCACAGAATTGGCTCTTCTAGCTGGAGCTGACAGGGTGGAAGGAACCTTGTTTGGCAACGGGGAAAGAACTGGTAATGTTGATATCCTGACCCTGGCTTACAATATGTTCTCCCAAGGAATTAATCCAGAATTAAATTTAGCAAATATAAACGATATCATTGAAGCCTATGAAAGATTATGCAAAATGACGGTTCACGATAGGCATCCTTATGCAGGAAAGCTGGTATTTACAGCCTTCTCGGGATCCCATCAAGATGCAATTAATAAAGGACTTAAGGCAATGAAGGATAGAAATAGTACCATTTGGGCGGTACCCTATTTGCCAATAGATCCCGCAGACATTGGTAGAGATTATGAACCGATCGTTCGAATTAATAGCCAATCTGGTAAGGGTGGTGTTGCCTTCATTATGGAAAACTATTTTGGTTACAAGCTGCCTAAGGGTATGCACAAGGAGTTTGCCGATATCATTCAGAAAGTATCAGAAAAGCAGGGTGAGGTTGCACCGGATCAGATTATGAGTGAGTTTAAGATTAATTATCTGGACCAGAAGGAACCATTACACTTCAGAAAATGCAAGTTTGAGGATCTTACAGAGCATGATGATTCCATTAATACCAAGACTCATGTGATTTATACGAATCAGGGAGTAGAGAAAACCTTTGAAGCTTCCGGTAATGGACCAATTGATGCGGTTCTCAGAGGTCTACAGGAGGAGTTAAATATCCACATTAAGGTTCTTGACTACTCCGAACATGCTTTAGGTGGCGGTGCTAATGCGCAGGCAGCGGCCTATATCCACATGTTGGATGTAGAGACCGGCAAGACTACCTTTGGTGTCGGTACCAGCTCCAACATAACCAGAGCTTCCATCCGTGCAATCTTCAGTGCGCTCAATCGCCTTCATATTAAGGGATAATGCGGTCAGGGGTTGCCTGAAAAACGAGTCATCATATAAAGTATATCCCGACAAGAGGGGCGATTAGGGTTCTCCTAATGCACTATTTGGAAGATATGCTGCTCAATTTGTCTGTCATAAGCGAACAGTCCTGTAGCTTATGGCAGACAAATTCAGTAGTGGGTCTTCTTACAATAGTGTACACGTTAAACTGCGTGAGAGAACCCTAACCGCCCCTCTTCGTAGATGACATTTGGAATAAATTTCATAAAGCTGGTTACCCTATAGTAAAACGATAGCGATGGACCCGATCACAAGGGGAAAAATGTCGAAGGAAATTGTCGTCAACTTGACTACACTTTTCCAAAATGTTATAATTCCATTGCTATATAGTATGTAGAAAATAGTTCCAAAACCAGTGGAGGTAAATTCATGAAGATTAGTGTCATAATTCCATTTCATCGAGGCGAAGCATATCTTAGGGATTGCCTGGATAGTCTGAGAGACGAAGCATATCCGAATAAGGAAGTAATCATAATTAGTGACGATGCTCCAGAGAAGGAACTGGTATTTTTAAATGAATATGAGCAGGACTTAGATATTAAAAAGTATTATCTTACAAATAAAAGTGGTGTTGCTGCCGCTAGAAACTTGGGACTAGATAAAGCCACTGGTGAATATATATATTTTATGGATAGTGATGATTATCTATATAACAACACCTTGGAAACTCTGATTCTAGCTGCGCAAGAGCGGGATGATGATATTACCTATGGTAGAAAGAAGCCAACCTGGTTTCAAAGAAGCGTATACCTTGCAAGAGAACAGGAAAATGAACTGGGAGATCTAGAGGAAGAGAATGAGGACAGCGAGGCGGAAAATGCTCAGCTGAACATGGAAAATGGATCCGACAGGAAGGAACAATCCTCCAGTGACTCAGCCGAAGAGGAGAGCGAGGATTCCTCTGAGGATAAAGAGGGCAATGATTCCGATGAAGACAAAAAGGACCGGAAGAAATACAACAAAGAGGACGAGGATGATGAGGATAATCAGGACGCAATCCTAACTGAGGAAGAATTGGATGAGCTTAGGCAGACCAGAATACGACAGGCTTATCGAATTCTTGTGACAAAGAGAAAGGGCGTACGAAATATATCTGTACTAAATATACTATTTAAGCGTAGCTTTATTGAAGAACACCATCTACGTTTTGAAGAAACTCTTGTATACTTTTCTGATGTTCCCTTCCTCTTGGAAGCATTATCGAAAACAGATAAATTTAGAAAACGACTTGCCGCATGCTATATAAAGCGAAAACATAATGATTCCATTAATTTTCCGGCCCTTTCGCAGATTAAGGATCCAAAACGCTTTGAAGAGTTTGTCAAAGTTTATTATGAGGCAATCAAACGAATTCCAGTAGGCTCTGATTTGAGAAATCGTTTTGATAAAAAGTACATCAATTATTATGCCAGAGTATTTGCACCGAAATTAAAAAGAAGCAAGAATGACCTATGGCGTAATGAATATTTTGCCCTTATGAGTGATATTGCTAGGCAAATGAGCCGTGAGGTTTTACGGAGTCTGAAAGGTTATAAAAAACGGATCATAAAAGCTTTGGTAAAAAAGGATATTAACAAATCCATAAGGCTTGTAAGGATGCACTTGGGTTATAAGAAGCTGAAGAAGATTGTCAAGAGCAGAAAAGCGATGGCAAAATTTCTTTATGTTCATAGCTTCTTAAACAAGCCAGTGAAGAAGAATTATATCCTGTTTGAAAGCTTTTTTGGCAAGAGTTATTCGGACAGTCCCAAATATGTATATCAATACCTCTCAGAGAATTATCCTGGTATGTATAAGAGCATTTGGGTAATTGATAAGAAGCATACACATATTCCATACCGTCATACAAAAATCAAACGGTTTAGTATTCGGTATTATTACTATCTAGCCAGATGTGAGTATTTTGTATTTAATGGCAGGCAACCAGAGTGGGCTGTTAAAAGAAATGAGATGACATTTTTACAAACCTGGCATGGAACACCGTTGAAAAAGTTAGTATTTGATATTGAGGATGTCAGCTCCGCGACACCTCGCTATAAGCAGCAGGTGTACAAGCAGTCTAGGGCTTGGGATTATCTGATTGCACCAAACGCTTTTAGCGGTGAAACTTTCCGTAGATGCTTCATGTTTGAGAATGAGATGCTTGAGACGGGTTATCCAAGAAATGATATTCTCCATTCGGCTAACCGAGAGGAAATCGCAGCCAAAGTAAAAAAGAAGCTTGGTATTCCCAAGGGCAAGAAGACGATTCTATATGCACCTACCTGGCGGGATGATGAATTCTATGGTAAGGGCCAATATAAATTTCAACTTCATTTAGATCTAGACTATATGAGGAATCAGCTGGGGGAGGAATATGTACTGCTGCTTCGTACTCATTATTTCATAGCAGATTCACTCGATGTCAGTGCTCTAAAGGGCTTTGCTTATAACCTAAGTAAATATGATGATATTTCCGAACTGTACCTGATTTCAGATATTTTAATCACGGATTACTCCTCGGTGTTCTTTGATTATGCGAACCTCAAGAGACCGATGCTCTTCTTTACTTACGACCTGGAGAAGTACAGAGATGTCCTAAGGGGCTTCTATATCGACATTGAGAAAGAGGTTCCCGGGCCTTTGCTGTTTACCTCTGAGGAGATTGTTGATGCGGTTAAGAATATATCAACCATCAAAGAGGAGTATCATGAGCGGTTTGAGGTGTTCTATCAGAGATTTTGTGAATGGGAAGATGGACATGCAGCCAAAAAAGTGGTAGAATCAGTCTTTAATAAAGAGTAAATATTTAGCTATGAAGAAATGGAGATAAGTGTGGATAAAGCGATAAAAAACTTTAACAAATACCGGTATCTTTTATTTGAACTGGTAAAAAAGGAGATAAAACTAAAATACCGTCGATCCTATCTGGGAATTTTATGGACTCTTTTGGAGCCCATTTTAACCACAGTTGTATTAACCTTGGTGTTTTCGGAATTCCGCGGTAAAAGGGATCCCTTATTTCCAGTCTATGTTCTGACTGGACGGTTGCTCTATTCCTACTTTTCCAATGCAACCAAAGCAGCCATGAAAGCCATTCGAGGTAACAGTGGAATGATTAAGAAGGTGTATGTTCCGAAGTATATCTATCCGCTCTCCTCTGTTATCGCAAATTATATTACCTTTTTAATCTCTATGATTGTACTATTTGGAGCCTTATTGATTTATCGGGTTGAACCTACCAGATATTTATTAAATGCTTTTATACCACTATTCCTAATTTTGATATTAGCCTTAGGAATGGGATTAATTCTCTCTACACTAGCAGTCTTTTTTCGAGACTTAGAGTATTTATGGGGAGTTGTTTTGATGTTGTTGATGTACACCTCGGCTATATTTTATCAAAGCTCCACAGTACCAGTAGATAAACAGTGGATATTCTATTTTAATCCGTTGTATTATATAATTGAGATATTTCGAAGTGCTGTATACGGAACTCCATTGGACATGAAGGCCTTGGTCATTGCTGGTTTATATAGCGTTAGCTCTCTTGTGATTGGAATTGTACTATTCTATAAAAAACAGGACAAATTCATATTAAACATATAAGCGCCCAATGGGGGATTCATCGTAGTCTTAACAAGCATAGACGGTAGAACGACGAAGGATATGAATACTCAAGGGAATATGAGGATGGAGGGTATATTGAATAATACAGTGTTAAAGGTTGATAACGTCAGTATGAAATTTAATCTGATGGAAAAGAAAGTAGACAACCTAAAGGAATTCTTTATAAAGATGATTAAAAATGAGCTGAGATATCAGGAATTCTGGGCTCTTCATAATATATCTTTTTCTCTGGAGAGAGGAGACCGTATCGGTATCCTGGGACTAAACGGAGCGGGTAAAAGTACGCTTCTTAAAATTATTGCCGGGGTTCTAAAGGCTACAGAGGGTAAGGTTGTCGTTAAGGGGAAGATTGTCCCCCTCTTAGAACTAGGAGCAGGGTTTGACCCTCAGTATACAGGATCAGAGAATATTTATCTCTATGGTGCATTGTTAGGCTTACCGAAGGATTTTATTCGTAAGAAATTCAATGAAATAGTTGAATTCTCTGAATTAGGTGATTTTATCCATGTTCCCATAAAGAATTATTCTTCAGGTATGAAGGCAAGGCTGGGCTTTTCCATCGCTACAGTGGTAGAGCCGGAGATATTAATCTTGGACGAGGTTCTGTCCGTAGGGGATGCTAAGTTTCGAAAGAAAAGTGAAAAGCGGATCCAGGAGATGCTTGACCAAGGGGTAACCGTACTTTTTGTCTCTCATTCGGTGGAACAGGTTCGAAGAGTATGCAACCGTGCCATCATTTTGGAGCATGGTAAGCTAATTGCGGATGGTCCGGTAAAGGAAGTAACGAAAGAGTATTCGATTATGATTGGTGAGCCAATTAAAAAGAAGAAAAAGAAGAAAAAGAAGAAGGTTACTCCTGAGGAGTTAGCAGATAAAGTAGCCACACCTAGTGAGAGTGAAGCCTTAGTGGAATCAATAGAAGGCGAGCAGAAGCCAGAAGTAGTTGCAGTGGTGGCAGCAGAAATGACCATTCCGGAGAGTGAGGCTGTGACAGCTCAAGCTTCAGCGATCGAAGAGATGAATGTTGAAGTAGCCACATCTGATGGATCTACACAGAGTAAGCAATAAAATTTATTAATTTTTTGCTAGACTAATAAAATTTATGAAATCCCCACCAGACAAACCATATAAGCATAGTTACACCAATAGATATTCTGGATATGTAGATAATGTATATAAACATATGTATTTAATAGAACATAGAATGATCAGGAGTGAATGCGATGAAAAAAGTGATTACGTATGGAACCTATGATTTACTACATGTAGGGCATATTAATTTATTAAGAAGAGCCAAGGAATTAGGGGATTATCTGGTTGTTGTTTTATCCTCCGATGAGTTTAATGCTATAAAGCATAAGACTGCTTATCATAGCTATGAGGATAGAAAGATTATTCTGGAAGCAATAAAATATGTGGATGAAGTTATCCCAGAATATACCTGGGAACAGAAAATTCCGGATGTGGTTGACAATCACATTGATGTCTTTGTCATGGGTGATGATTGGAAGGGACAATTTGATTTTTTAAAGGATTATTGTGAAGTTGTATATCTTTCCAGAACGGAAGGGATTTCTACCACTAAGATTAAGAATGACCTGCATATGAGCTAAAGAAATAGGAAGCTAGGCTTTACCAGGGCGATGGAACGTTCTGCGAGCTAGAGTTCTGCAAAACAGCGCAGGGAGTAGGTTTGATAATATGAAGGCTATAATTGAAAAAGTCGTTTTGTCCGGCTATTGGCTTCTAACTAAGATCTTACCGGTGAATAAGAAAAAGATTTTATTTGAAAGTAACCTAGGAAGAAACTATACCGGTAATCCAAGGGCCATTTATGAAGAAATGATTCGCCAAGGGTTAGACCGAACATATCGTTGTTATTTTATATTGGAAGATAGGAATACGAAGCTACCGGGATCGGCGAAGAAGATTAAGAGGAACCGTTTCCGGTATTTCTTTCTGTTCGCAACTGCCGGTATCTGGGTTTGCGATTCCAGACTTCCCAGATATATTATAAAACGGCGGGGTGTTACATATATACAAACCTGGCATGGAACCCCCTTGAAAAAGCTGGCTCTGGATATGGATACGGTTTATATGGCTGGAGAAACTGGAATTGAAAGCTATAAAAAGAACTTCTATGACAATACTAGAACCTGGGATTATCTGATCTCTCAGAATCATTTTTCTACTGAGGTATTTCAGAGGGCATTTGCCTTTGATAAGCAAATACTTGAGATTGGGTATCCAAGAAATGATGTGTTGTTTCAGGGCAATGAGAAAGATTATATCTATAAATTAAAGGAAAAACTAAACCTTCCACTGGATAAGAGAATCATTTTATATGCCCCTACCTGGAGGGATAATGAATTCTATGGTAATGGTCGGTATAAGTTCAATCCTAAAGTGGACTTTGACCTTCTGCAGCAGGGGCTGTCAAAGGATACCGTATTAATCGTTAAATATCATTATCTCATTATGGATCAGGTGGATTGGAGCCCTTATGAGGGATTTATCTATTCCTATGATATGAGCTATGATATTTCCACCCTATATCTGGTATCGGATATGCTAATCACAGATTATTCCTCTGTAATGTTTGACTACAGCCTTTTGAAAAGGCCTATGGTCTTTTATTGTTATGATCTAGAGGAGTATAAGGATACTCTGAGAGGTTTTTATTTTGACTTTCTGGCAGAGGCTCCAGGTCCCGTGGCAAAAACCACTGAGGAGCTGATAACAGCGGTGGAACATTATCAGAGTGATCCTTATCAGGAGAAATATGAAGCGTTTATAGAAAAATATAATCATGCTGATGACGGTCAAGCATCCAAAAAGGTCGTTCAGTTGATTGAAGAATCAAGCCAGGCATTTTAGATGTAAGAATAATGTAGGAGCCACAGATGCTAAGTCGAGAGAGGTTCTTCGAAGGTGGTTTGATTAAGTATATGAACTCGGAAACATATATTAATAATTAGAAGGCAGGGTATATATGAAGAAGCTCATTGGTTATTATTTGTTTGCCATCATTTATTATATATGCAAGCCTCTGCCCATAAAAAAGAAGAGGGTCCTTGCCATCTCAACCCATGATGATGGTGGAGGAAGCAATGTTAGTCTTACTGTAAAGGCGTTACAGGAGCTAAAGCAAGGGTATACATTTTCCCATATCACAAAAGGGCAGACTCTGGAGGTTAAGGGCTTTCAAAGCTTATCAGGAATTTTGTTCTTCTTTCTAACAAAGCCATATCAGTTAGCGAGGGCGGAAATTATTCTATTAGATAATGTATTTCTTCCGATGGCATATCTAAAGGTTAAGGGAAACGTGAAGGTGATCCAGCTCTGGCATGGAACTGGAACCATTAAGAAATTTGGACAGGATGTAAATACAGGAAAATTAAAAAAATTAGAGTATCGATCCAATCAAAACATTACCCATTTGATTGTTAATTCGGAGGAAACAAAGAAGCTATATGGAAAGGCGTTTGGTATACCATTGGAACGGGTTTATGCCATTGGTTTACCGAAGACCGATGAATTACTAGAACTTCTTTTTGGTGCGAACTATGAACAGGATAAGGAAGCTAATATAAGCATGAAAGCAGCGTTATTGAACAAGCATCAGATTCCGGAGAGCTCAAGACTCATTTTATATGCTCCCACATTTCGGGATCATGAGAGGAAGGATCCAAAGCTACTGGAACGATTAGAGGATATGCTTCGTAGCTTGCCTAAGCAGTATGTTATAGGATTGCGGTTGCATCCGTTTGTCGCGGAAGCCTTTCGGGATCAACAGCTACCGGAGAGAGTATATCAGCTTTCCTTCGAACCGGACCTTAATTCTCTTATCCTAGCCAGTGATGCTCTTATCACGGACTATTCCTCAATTATATTCGAATATTGTCTTATGGATAAGCCAATGGTGTTCTTTGCCTATGATCTAGAGGAGTTTTCTGATCATGGTAGGGGCTTTTATCATGACTATATGGATTATGTACCTGGAGCCGTCGTACGAACCGGTGAAGAGGTAGGTAGGATGTTTTCAGATGATTGTTTTAATATAAACCAAATTCGTAGATTTCGGGAAAAAAGCTATACCAATTTGGATGGAAAAGCAACGACACGCTTGCTAGAATTAATTCAAAGTAGTCGGTAGATTAACACATCTAAAATAGTTACAACAAATTCAAAAGGAAACAAAGACGCCTAAATTTAAAACAAAATCGCATAAAACAAACTATAAAAAAACCTTAGGAATGCAGAGATTATCTCTCATAAATCCTAAGGTGTTTTGCTTTATATATACAAAAATAAAAACTTTTGGAAAAGCTATCAGAAGCTAAGAATGTATCATCGGACTAAATTACCGAGATCGGATATCCTCAATATAATCGGAATATTCTCTTACACGGCTAGAAGGCTCATAGGCAGCTTCGTTAAAGAGAAACTCATGAAGACTAGTAACATTGGTAGCTAGATCCACTGGGAATACATAGGAAACTCTTTGGTATGTTTTAATATCATTATCAAAGGGAAAACCGGACTGATCCACGATATCATAGGATAAGATATCCTTTGCTAGACCCATAATCTCACCCCTTGAAAGGTTAGTAGCAGTCTGTGGAAATATTTCATCAATTAAGTCAATAAGCGTTGTGAGCTTAGAGGATTTAACTTTTTCAAGGGTCTTACTAAGAACAATTCGTTGACGTTCTGTTCTCTTAAAGTCCCCACCCTCTGTATAGCGAATCCGAGCATAGGCCGTCGCTTGAGTACCATTTACGGATTGGGTACCGGCAGAGCTTAATCCGGATACATTGGTCCCGTTAATCCGATTCAGCTCTTTGGTATAACCATTTATGAGTGGTCGTTCCTCTTCTGTAATATCCAAGGTTATCCCACCCACAAGGTCGATGGTATTCACTACCGCTTTGAAACTGACCGTAACATATTCGGTTATATCTAGGTCGAGATTGTGATTAATTGTATTAATGGCTAGAGCATAACCACCGTTAGCATAGGCAGCATTAATTTTATCATATCCTTGCTTGGGAATATTTACATAGGTATCACGATATATGGAAACCAGCTTAACATCCTTGGTTTTATTCTCGATGCTAGCTACGAGGATGGTATCCGAGTTACCACGTTTTAAGGAGTTATCCCGGGTATCTAAACCAAAGATTACGATATTGCGGTAGCCCTCTGCTTCAACTTCCTCGTTCAGAATAATTTCAGCATCATCCTGATCATCTATAATGATCTTATCCATGGCTTTATCAAAGGATCGGTAGAGCTGCGCTAGGGCTATAAGCAAAATAGCGAGAACTGACATTATAGTCAGAATAAGTACTCGAACCTTTTTTTTCTTACTTATCGGTTGTTGGGACTTGGACATCCTAATACCTAACCTTTCTTGTAGATCCCAGCTGTCGAAGGTACTGAACATAGCAAGCAGTATAAAGTGGTAATGCGCTTAATAAGCATTTGTATTGATAAAGCCTTTAAAAAATGTCAAAAATAATATTTTGAAATCCAGACTCAAGGTCCAGTTTTCGATGTAGTATAAATCATGATCAATTCTTTTTCGTATGGAAGTGTCACCACGAAAGCCGTTAATCTGAGCCCAACCGGTGAGTCCAGGGGATACCTGATGCTTAATCATATATCTAGGAATCTCTTCCTTAAATTTCTCTACAAAGAAGGGTCTCTCTGGTCTAGGACCGACAAGACTCATATCACCCTTTAGTATATTAAATAGTTGAGGAAGCTCGTCGATGCTTGTCCTACGGATAAACTTGCCTATTCCAGTAACCCTGGAATCCCCGCTGGTGGTCCAAGCCTTCTTCTCCTCAGATTCCTTTTGTATTCTCATGGAACGGAACTTGTACATCTTGAAGGTTTTATTGTGCTTACCGACTCTCACTTGGGAAAAGATTGCTGGTCCGTCACTGGTTAGCTTGATTAAGATGAAAACAATCAGCATCGGAAGCGAAAATATAGTAAGAGCAACGAGGGCACCAAACAAATCAATCAATCGTTTGATCAGTTGATTGGAGGTATTGCTTAGGGGAACGTTACGAATGTTGATTACCGGTAAGCCGTATAAGTCTTCGGTATAGGGCTTTGTTGGAATAAAGTTATAGTAATCAGGAACAAATTTCGTATGGGCACCAGATTTTTCACAGATACCAACAATTCGCTCCAACTTTTCGTATTCTTTGATACTGAGGGTTATTGCTATTTCATCCAAGGTCATCTTCGATAGAAAATCTTCCAGATGTTCAATGGTACCAATAACCGGAACCTTCTTATAAATAGTTCCTACCTCCAGGTTATCATCCAGTATGCCATGAATATAGTATCCCCACTGTGGGTTGGCAAATATTCGGTCAATATAACTTTCTGCTGCCCGACTATATCCTACCAATATAACGTGCTTAAGATTATAGCCTTTTTTTCGGAACACTCTAAGGATATAAGTTAACAACATTCTAGCGCCGGCACTTAGCATAACATTCGTAAGTGTATAGAATGCTAGAAACCATCGGGAAATATGTCTTTCGCCGATAAGGTAGAGCAGAGCGGAGAAGAATAAAACGCCTAAGGCATTGGCTGCAACGATATTAATGAAACCAATCCACTTCCATTTACCGCGGTATGGCTGATAGACCTTAGCTACCGTATATAGTATTAGGTATAATGGAACCAGGATATACAAATTCTGTGCATATCTATAAAGAGAATAATAGCCTACCTTCTCAACGCTTAGGGAATGTAACCCGGTTAGACTACTTTCAAAACGTAAATAATATGCAAATAGATAGGCAATGACTATAATAATGGCATCAATCAGTATATGGATTCGATTCAGTGTTTTTTGGTTATCTTTGATCAAGACTGCCACCACCCTTCCTAATTTTAACTAAGTTATTTACTATAATACATGATAACATTGTTTTCAACAATAAATTTTTTCTTAAGGTTTGTTATCCATAATTATTTCAAGAGTATTTCACAATCTTTACACAAAATATTGCTACACTTCTTAATATAACCAAACAAGAACAGATATTACAGTCTTAGAATTTAATTAGGTAATTGTGGAATTCATAGATCACACAAACATAATGTTCGCAAATATCTGACATTGAAATAAAAGAGAGGAGTGTTACCATGGATGATTATGGCCGTAATGAAAATCAGACCGATCACAGAGATAACAGTAATTCGCAACCGAATGAAAGGATGCCGGAGTACAGCTTCTGGGCTGAGCAGATGTCTGGCAGCAGTTCTAGTCAGCAGAATATAATGGATAACAATACCGGAGCTGAGAATAGATATGGAAACGATACAAGGAACTATAGCTACGGATCAGGCCAAGTGACTGCGGATACTTATAATAATTATGAAGTAACACCCAAGAAAAAAAGAAGACCGATGGCATTTGTCATAAAAGCCTTATGCTTTGGGATTCTAGCAGGTGCTGCGTTTATTGGAAGTCAGGAACTATATCACAGGGTGAACCCTCAGTCATCTGGAGGTGGAAAATACATCTTAGGTGGAGCGGATTCAGAGGCGGAGGAATCAGAGAGAACTCGGCTTAGGGTTGGAAGCACAGAACTGGGAGCCGTGACTACTACCTCTAGAGATGCAATCTCAAATATGGTAGAGGATACTATGCCAGCCATTGTTTCGATAACCAGTGAATCTACTCAGACCGATACGTGGTTTGGCAGCGAATATAGCAGTGAGGGAAGTGGTTCCGGAATAATCGTGGGTCAAAATGATAAGGAACTTTTAATTGCTACCAATAACCATGTAGTAGAAGGAACTAATAAGATTACCGTTACCTTTATCGATGGCAGCAAAATGGAAGCAGTTATTAAGGGAACGGATGCTATGGCTGACCTGGCAGTTATTACCGTGGACATCACTGGTATGGAGAAAGAAACCCTGGATGCCATTGAGGTGGCAAAGCTAGGGGATTCCGATCAGGTTAAAGTAGGGCAGATGACAGTTGCCATCGGCAATGCCATGGGCTATGGGCAATCGGTAACCGTAGGTTATGTCAGCGCCAAGGATCGAAAAATTGAGGTATCGGATAACTATTCCTATAAAACCATGATTCTTTTACAGACAGATGCGGCCATTAATCCCGGTAACAGCGGAGGCGCATTATTGAATGTGGAGGGTGAGGTCGTTGGTATTAATACCGTAAAATATGCCTCCAATGAGGTTGAAGGTATGGGTTATGCTATTCCAATCTCCCGCGCGACACCGATTATCAATGACCTTATGAATCGTGAGCTATTAAAGCCAGAGGAGCAGGGCTTCCTCGGAGTTGGTACCACGGATGTAACAGAAGCAATATCACAGATGTACAATATTCCGTTAGGTGTATTCCTCTCGGAAGTTATGGAGAACTCAGCTGCAGAAAAGGCTGGTCTTAAGCGTGGAGATATTATCACGAAGATTAATGATACAGAGATTACATCCAGAGTACAGCTTAGCGAATTGATTTCTAGCATTCGATCCGGTATCGAAGTTGAGGTCACTTTCATGAGAGGTATGGATGGAGGTTATAAGGAACAGAGGGTAAAAGCAGTACTAGGTACTCGAACAGCAGAATAAGGATAAAGCATTATTACACGTCAGAGGTTTTGTGGTCATAGGCTTACGAGGGTTGGCTTATGGGAGCAAATACCGATGACGTGTTTTTTTCCTGATATTCTACTATTGTACGATTTTAACAGATACGTTATAATTGTATATTATGGTACTGGAGTCAGATTATTATGTTAGGTTTAACGATTCATAGGATATATAATAGGATATAAAAAAATAATATGATATATACAATACAGAGGTATATGGCACTTATGTCAGCATGAAATGCAGCATTGATGGAGGATTGGATGAACAATAAGGATAATGATGAGAAAGATATGAAAGAAACGAAAGATACGAAAGATACCCATACTCATGACCATGAGGAAGGAGAACATAAGGATAAATACGATGAGGTGTGCTACCTCTGCCGTCGGCCAGAGAGCAAAGTAGGTAAGATGATTCATATCCCTAACCAGATTAGCATCTGCTCGGATTGTATGCAAAAGACCTTTGACACCATTAATAAGGGTGACCATCCCTATATGAATATGATGGGCTTCCCCCCTGGGCTAATCCAGGCAACTACGCTGAGCAACGACATGCCAAAGTCGCAGAAGGTGAAAAAGAAAAAGCCAGAAGAATCGGCTAAGACTGAAGAGGAGCTCTTCGATCGCAAAAAAGTACCTTCTCCCCATGTGATAAAAGGTAAACTAGATGAATTTATTATTGGGCAGGAGCATGCAAAGAAGGTAATGTCTGTCGCAGTATATAATCATTATAAACGGATTGGCCATCCAGCAGATGGTTTGATTGAAATCGAAAAATCTAATATGCTCATGATCGGGCCTACCGGTAGCGGCAAAACATATCTGGTGAAGACCCTAGCCAAGCTTCTGGATGTTCCTCTTGCAATCACCGATGCGACTTCCCTGACCGAAGCGGGATATATCGGTGATGACGTAGAGAGTGTTATCTCCAAGCTGCTTCAGGCAGCAGGAAATGATGTGGAAAAGGCGGAACGGGGTATTGTATTTATCGATGAGATCGATAAGATCGCTAAGAAACGTAATACCAACAGCAGGGATGTCAGTGGTGAATCGGTCCAACAAGGATTGCTTAAGCTTCTGGAGGGCAGTGATGTGGAAGTTCCAGTGGGAGCTACCTCAAAAAATGCTATGGTGCCGCTGACGACGATCAATACAGAACATATCTTATTTATCTGCGGAGGGGCCTTCCCCGATCTAGATAAGATAATAAAAGCTAGATTAAATAAACAATCCTCCATCGGCTTTAAGGCGGATCTCAAGGATAAGTATGACAAAGATATGAATCTGCTTCAGAAGACTACGGTAGAGGATCTAAGAGAATATGGGATGATACCGGAGTTTTTAGGAAGACTTCCTATATTATTTACGCTAGAAGGTTTGACTACAGATATGCTGGTTAAGGTTCTGAAGGAGCCCAAGAATGCAATATTAAGGCAATATCAGTCATTGTTATCGATGGATGAAGTGGATTTACAGTTTGCACCAGATGCTTTGGAGGCTATTGCTCAGAAAGCCACAGAGAAGAAGACAGGGGCCAGGGCGCTTCGGGCTATTCTTGAGGAAATAATGCTGGATATTATGTATGAAATTCCCAAGGATGATAATATTGGCCGAGTGGTCATTACCAAAGATTATATCGAAGGAAAAGGAGTCCCAAGAATCGATATGCGAGGATCCTATGAAGCATCTAAGGACAATAAATAGCTAGTACCTAAACATAGCTAAGCAAATGGGGGGGAGCATTGTGAAATTAGTCGAACTGTTATTACGCGGCAGGAAGAAATCCCAGGATGAACTAGTAATCAATAACGATTTGGATCAGATTGACCCGCTGGTGAACGAGAGCCCTTCCGACCTTCTGGCAAGAGAAGAGGGACGGTCCACTATTACAATGGAGGAGACGAATTCTAGGGAGGATAATAAGGAAAAAGAATATGAGGTAGTAGAGATTGAGATACTTCCTCAAAAGATTATCTGCCCAGACTGTGGAGGGATTACTTTGGAAGGGTTGGAATTTTGTGACAAATGTGGAGGCGAATTGTAGTATCAATTGTTACAGCTCTATAAATATATTATTGACAAAATAAATATTCAAGGTTATTATAGATGCATAATAAAGACGTTCGGAATGCATAACAGAGCTTAAACCTCTGTTCATCCATCGGGAACGTCTTATTTATAACATTAACGGACCACTAAATTAATACGTTAAAGTGTCATATCAGTGGATTATTCTACTATTCTTATATATCTAAAGTCAACATTTTCGAGATATAAGCATTGATAAATTCCATTGTTGGAAGTGACGATTATGAACGAAGTATTAATGTGGGTCTGATTGAACGGGAGGGTTTCTATGAAAATGAAAAAAATGTTTAGCCTTTTAGTGGTAACTAGCATGCTGGTTATGAGTTTGGCAGCCTGCGGTACAAAGGATGATACAAAGGATGATCCAACGGACGGTAACACGAATACTGAAAGTCAGAATAATAGTGAAGAGAAATATTACATTGGTGGTATTGGACCAATAACCGGCGGTGCCGCAGTCTATGGATTGCATGTAAAAAATGCTGCTGAGCTGGCAGTAAAAGAGATTAATGCAGCAGGGGGCATCAACGGAACTAAGATTGAATTCAAATTCGAAGATGATGAGCACGATCCTGAAAAGGCTGTAAATGCATACAATACCTTAAAGGATTGGGGTATGCAGGTTCTCATGGGAACCGTAACCTCTGGCCCTAGTGTTGCTGTAGCAGAAGAGACAAAGAACGATAATATGCTTCAATTGACTCCATCTGGTTCAGCGCCAGCAGTAGTTCAATATGACAATGCTTTCCAGGTATGCTTTAGTGATCCGAACCAGGGTATGGCGTCTGCAAAGTACATTGGTGAGAAGGGTCTTGCAAGCAAAGTAGCTGTTATCTATGACAGCTCAGATATTTATTCCTCTGGTATCTATGAGACATTTGCTGAGGAAGCGAAAAACCAGAGTTTTGAAATCGTGGCAGCAGAAGCTTTTACCTCTGACAACAAATCTGATTTCTCCGTACAGCTTCAGAAAGCAAAGGATAACGGCGCAGAGCTAGTATTCCTTCCGATTTATTACCAGGAAGCAACATTAATTCTTACTCAGGCAGCTTCCATGGATTACAAACCAACATTCTTCGGATGCGACGGTCTTGATGGTATCCTGGGCGTTGAGAACTTTGATACTACCTTAGCAGAAGGCGTAATGCTGTTAACTCCTTTCGCAGCAGATGCAGAAGATGCTGCAACACAGAAGTTTGTTACTGACTTCCAGGCAGCTTATGGAGATGTTCCGAATCAGTTCGCAGCAGATGCATACGATGCAATCTATATCATTAAGGCTGTTATTGAAAAAGAAGGTGTTACCCCGAACATGAAAACTTCTGAAATTGGTGAGAAGTTAAAGGGTGCTATGACACAGATAACCTTCGATGGACTTACCGGTAAAGGAATGACCTGGGAAGCTACTGGCGAAGTAAATAAAGAGCCTAGAGCAGTTGTGATTAAAGATGGTGCATATGTATCAGCTAATTAAGTTGTAATACTATGACCGCAGGCATTGGATGTACTGCAAGCCTGCGGTCATTTATTTCCTAGACAAGCCATAGGAGCTGCAAGAGAATATCATTTAGCAATCTGGCTAAAATCTAAATATTCGATATTGTTTATGTCTATTCTAGAATAATGTTGTATCAACATTTGCACTATGTTAATATTTATTTATCAAGTTGAAGATTGTCTAATAAATTGATTTTAACTAACAAGTTAGTATTTATTAATCAAGTTAGTCTTTATCTAACAAATTGATTTTATCTATTAAGATGATTTATCTAGCAAGTTTATTTTATCTATCAATAGAAAATACAATTCATGCCAAAGCATGTTGACGGGGGTAATTATGAGCTTTATTTCATATTTAATTAAAGGAATCAGTTTGGGCAGCGTATATTCTATCATTGCACTGGGTTATACCATGGTGTATGGAATCGCGAAGATGCTGAACTTTGCCCATGGGGATGTCATCATGGTTGGAGGTTTTATCATCTTTTTGGCGATGAGTACCCTGGGTCTGAACCCATGGCTTGCAATTTTGATTTCGATTATACTATGCACGATATTGGGTATCACAATAGAACGCATTGCATATAAACCACTTCGGAAAGCACCCTCTCTGGCGGTATTGATTACAGCCATTGGTGTCAGTTATTTACTACAGAATCTGGCGCTTCTTATATTTGGTGCAAACACGAAATCTTTCTCCTCAGTAATCAATATACCCGCCTTAAAGATGGCTGGAGATAAGTTGATCATCTCTGGAGAGATTTTAATAACGATTCCACTGTGCATTATTATCATGGTAGCATTATCAACCTTTGTAAAAAAATCCAAGATAGGCAGAGGTATGGTTGCGGTATCTGAGGATAAGGATGCAGCAGTGCTCATGGGCGTAAATGTCAATAAAACCATAGCAATCACCTTTGCAATTGGCTCATCACTGGCTGCTGTAGCTGCAGCTTTAATGTTCTCGTCTTATCCGAGCCTTAGCTCCACTTCTGGAGCAATGCCTGGAATAAAAGCCTTTGTAGCAGCGGTATTCGGCGGAATTGGTTCAATTCCTGGAGCCATGATTGGTGGAATCCTGCTAGGAGTGATTGAGATATTAAGCCGCGCTTATATATCCTCCCAGCTAGCAGATGCCATCGTATTTATGATACTTATCCTGGTACTTCTCGTGAAGCCGACCGGTATTTTGGGTAAGCAGATTCATGAGAAAGTGTAGGTGATGGAGATGAAGGTGTTCGAAATACTAAAAGGAATGAATAAAACGGTCAGGACAAAGCTGATAACCGTGGTATTATTAATCGTTGCCTATATTTTCTGTCAAGTTATGATTCAAAATGGCTCTATGTCGTTCCTGCTACAGGGTTTATTAGTGCCCCTGTGTTATTACTCTATTCTCGCGGTATCCTTAAACTTGACCGTTGGAATTCTGGGTGAGCTGAGTCTAGGTCACGCGGGTTTTATGTGTATCGGAGCATTTGCCGGAGCATTCTTCTCCAAGGCAACAGTTGCCACAATTACTAATACACCCCTTCGGTTTGGTCTGGCTATTCTGATCGGAGCTATAGCAGCGGCATTGTTTGGCTGTCTAATCGGTGTTGTTGTATTACGCCTTAAGGGTGACTATCTGGCGATTGTAACACTGGCCTTTGGTGAGATTATTAAGAATGTTGTAAATGTGCTATATATCGGAAGGGACAGCAGAGGGTTTCATTTTTCCATGAAGGATGCCATGTCGATGAACCTGGAGAAAGAGGGTCAGATCCTTATCAATGGTCCCAAGGGCATTACTGGCACCCCAAAGAATACAACCTTTACGATTGCAATTATACTTTTGATTCTTATCTATCTGATTATCACTAACTTAATTACCTCCCGTTCCGGACGGGCAATTATGGCAATCCGAGATAATCGTATCGCAGCTGAATCTGTGGGTATTGATATTACTAAATTTAAAATTTTGGCCTTTAGCCTATCGGCCGCCATGGCAGGTGTAGCTGGTGTTTTATATAGTCACAATTTGTCAACGCTAACGGCGACTCCGAAGAATTTCGGTTATAATATGTCGATATTAATTCTAGTTTTTGTTGTATTAGGCGGTATCGGAAATATTCGAGGATCTATATTGGCAGCAGTAATCCTAACCTTCCTTCCAGAATATCTCCGCTTTATGCAGGATTATCGTATGCTGATCTATGCTGTGGTGTTAATCATATTAATGATCTATAACTGGAATCCAGCCTGCATCACCTGGAGAAAAAATCATTCTCTTAAGAAAGTGCTAAACACCCTGATATTTAGACGGAAGGAGGAGGCTTAAACTATGGAAATGTTATCTGTTAAGAATTTAGGCATCTCCTTTGGTGGTCTAAGAGCAGTGGATTCCTTTAGTATATCGATTCAAAAGGGCGAATTATACGGTTTGATCGGGCCAAACGGGGCAGGTAAAACAACGGCATTTAATCTTTTGACTGGGGTATATAAGCCGGACACCGGTATTATTACCTTGGATGGAAAAAATATAACTGGTTTTAGTACAATTGAGATCAATAAGGCTGGTATCGCTAGAACCTTTCAGAACATAAGATTGTTTAAAGATATGTCCGTTCTAGATAATGTTAAAACGGGTCTCCATAATGATTACAAATATTCAACCCTCGCTGGCATCCTGCGCCTTCCCTCCTATTTTCGCAAGGAAAAGGAGATGAACGATCGGGCTTATGATATTTTACAGGTTCTTAATCTGGATAAGGAAGCCAATACGATCTCTGCCAATCTGCCCTATGGTAAGCAGAGAAAGCTTGAGATAGCAAGAGCTCTTGCGACCAGCCCGAAGCTATTGCTTTTGGATGAGCCTGCAGCTGGAATGAATCCTTCGGAAACGGAGGAGCTGATGGAAACCATCACCCTGATTCGGAAGAAATATGATGTAACCATATTGTTGATCGAACATGATATGAAGCTGGTAGCTGGTATCTGCGAGAAGATCTATGTCCTAAACTTCGGTATGGAGTTGGCCAATGGATTACCGCAGGAGGTACTGAACAATCCTGAGGTCATTAAGGCTTATCTCGGTGAATAGAGGAAGGAGGGAAACAATATGGCCATGCTGGAGGTAAAAAATCTACAAGTATATTACGGAGTGATTCAAGCAATTAAGCAGGTCTCCTTTGAAGTAAATGAAGGAGAGGTCATCGCACTCATTGGTGCAAACGGTGCGGGAAAGACGACTATTTTGCATACAATAACCGGACTAATCGGAGCAAAAAATGGAGAAGTGATATATGAAGGCCAGGATCTACTAAAAATTCCTTCTTATAAGATCGTATCCTTGGGAATGGCTCATGTACCCGAAGGAAGAAGAGTATTTTCGCAGCTTTCGGTATATGAAAATCTGTTAATGGGCGCCTACACCCGGAAGGACCAGGCGGAGATTACGAAGACTCTGGAACAAGTATATCAACGATTTCCTAGATTAAAGGAGCGAAAAGGGCAGCTGGCAGGAACCTTAAGTGGTGGTGAGCAGCAGATGCTAGCAATGGGAAGAGCTCTTATGTCCCATCCGAGAATCATCCTAATGGATGAGCCCTCCATGGGTCTATCACCAATCCTAGTGGAAGAAATCTTCGATATCATAAAAGAAATCAGCCAAAGTGGTACGACCGTATTACTGGTAGAACAAAATGCGAAGAAGGCATTGTCTATAGCAAACCGTGCATATGTTCTAGAAACCGGGAATATCGTATTAGAAGGGGATGCAAAAGCCCTGATGGATGACGAATCGGTTAAAAAAGCTTACCTTGGTGAATGAAGAGGTGGAGGTATGTATGAGTAGTAAATACGTGATTACAATAGCAAGGGGATATGGCAGTGGAGGAAGAACCATCGGTCAAATGCTTTCCGAGGAATTGGGCATTCCATATTATGACCGAGATCTTCTTAGACTGGCATCAGATGATAGTGGAATTAACCAGGACTTATTTGCAAAGGCAGACGAAAAGCTTAAGAAGAGCCTCTTATTTCGAATTGCTAGTAACGTCTATAAGGGGGAATTAATTCCTCCAGATAGTGATGATTTTGTATCGAATGACAATTTGTTTAATTATCAAGCAAAGATTATAAAGAAGCTAGCTGAAACTGAAAGTTGTATTATTATAGGCCGTTGTGCTGACTTTGTACTTAAGGATTATCCCAATGTGGTTAAGGTGTTTGTTCATGCTCCTCTAGAGGAGTGCATCGATACCCTGAAGGAGATGACCGGAAAGCCAGAGAAGGAATTGGAAAAGCAGATTGCTTCGATCGATAAGCATAGGGCAGATTACTATAAATACTATACCGGTAGGAACTGGGAGGATGCTAAGAATTACGATTTATGCTTAGATAGCAGCCAGCTAGGATTCCAAAAGTGCGTCGAGATAGTGAAATCCTATCTGGACATCCGCTTTCGGTAATAGGATTCGAATTAAGTATTAGCATGTATTGCGATTGACCGAAACCCCATGTGCTTTCATGGGTAGTAGTTATGATCGCATACATGCTTTTTGTTTAACGTTATCGCGCAGTAATAGCGCAGAAAGAGGTTAAGTATGATTTCCGAAAAAATGATTGGTCTTGTTAAGAACAGCTCGGTTATTCGCGCAATGTTTGAAGAAGGAAAACGTCTGGCAGCAATCCATGGTGCGGAGCATGTATATGATTACAGCTTGGGAAATCCTAGTGTAGAACCACCGGCTCAGATTCAAGAGGCTCTGATTCAGGTAGTCAGAGAGGAAAAACCGAATATGGTCCATGGCTATATGAATAACTCCGGTTATGAAGATGTCAGGGAAGCAATCGCAGGATCTCTGAATGAACGGTTTGGAACAGAATTTCAACAGAATAATATAATAATGACGGTGGGGGCAGCCGGAGGATTAAATGTGATTTTAAAAACGCTGCTCAATCCTGGGGATGAGGTTATGACCTTTGCTCCTTACTTTGGTGAGTATCGTAATTATGTTAATAATTATGACGGATGCTTAATTGAAGTAGCTCCGGATACCAGTACCTTTCAGCCGAATCTTCATGAGTTTGAACAGAAGCTGACAAGTAAGACAAAGGCTGTTCTTATCAATACTCCAAATAATCCCACCGGCGTTGTATACTCTGAAGAAACTATCCTAAAGCTGGCAGATATACTGAATAAGAAGCAGAAGGAATATGGTACCTCCATCTATCTGATATCGGATGAACCTTATCGGGAATTGGCTTATGATGGGGTAGAGGTTCCTTATCTTACAAAGTACTATAACAACACTATAGTCGGCTATTCTTTCAGTAAATCCTTATCACTACCTGGAGAACGAATTGGTTATCTGGTCATACCTAAGGAAACGGAGGATTATGAGGATATTATTGCGGCTGCTAATGTTGCAAACCGAATCTTAGGTTTTGTTAATGCTCCTTCTTTAATTCAGAGAGCAGTGGCAAAATGTTTGGATGCCAAAGTAGATTTGGAAGTTTATAATCGTAATCGTGAGCTGTTATATAACCGTCTGCTATCCTATGGATATGAATGTGTAAAGCCCCAAGGTGCCTTTTATCTATTTGTTAAAGCTTTAGAAGAGGATGATAAAGCATTTGCTGCTGCTGCAAAAAGATACAACCTTCTAATCGTACCAGGGTCCTCCTTTGGTTGTCCTGGTTACTGTAGAATTGCCTATTGTGTGGACTATGCTATGATTGAACGGTCCCTTCCAGCTTTCGAAAAGCTGGCTAAGGAGTATCAACAGTAAAATTGAACGAGATTTTGTTAAAAAATTAATTATGTTCCATACCAGATTAATGTAGAGCTGCCATCGGCAGCGGAATGGAGGCAACCATGAGATCATGGGAGAATAATATCAGGAAGGTAATTCCCTATGTACCGGGGGAACAGCCAAATCTACCGGAGATGATCAAACTAAATACCAATGAAAATCCATATCCACCAGCACCAGGAGTTGAACGAGCTTTGAAGGAGATGGATGTGGACCGGTTACGACTTTACCCGGATCCAGCCATACATAAGCTAGTCGACGAACTGGCAAGCTTCTATCATTTGGATTCAGATATGGTGTTTGTTGGCGTTGGTTCCGATGATGTTCTTGCGATGGCATTCCTAACCTTCTTCAATTCCGGCAAGCCGGTATTATTCCCTGATATCACCTATTCCTTCTACCCGGTATGGTGTAATCTTTTTCGTATTCCTTATAAAACCCTTCCTCTGGACGAAGAATTTCGCATTACTAAGGAAGATTATGATCAGGAAAACGGAGGAATTGTGATAGCAAACCCTAATGCTCCGACTTCCTTATATGAAGACGTTACAAAACTGGAGGATATTCTAAAGAGAAACCAGGAATCAGTGGTCATCATCGATGAAGCCTACATTGATTTTGGTGGGCAATCTGTTGTGGAGCTAATCCATAAATATGATAATCTCCTGGTAGTACAGACCTTCTCCAAATCCCGTTCCATGGCGGGCATGCGAATTGGCTATGCCATGGGCAATCCAGCACTGATTAAAGCGCTTAGTGATATAAAACATTCCATCAATTCCTATACCTTGAGCCAGGCAGCCATCCTAGCCGGTGTGGAGGCTGTGAAGGATGAGGAGTATTTTCGTAGCAATATTGATCGGCTGATCCGTACAAGAACGAAGGCGGGCCAGGAGCTTCGTAATCTAGGCTTTTCCTTTCCGCAGTCCAGTACTAATTTTTTGCTGATCACTCACAATACCTTACCAGCCAAAGATATCTTCCAATTTCTTAAAGAGCGCCATATCTATGTCCGTTACTTTGATTTGCCGAGAATTGACAATTATCTTAGAGTTACCATTGGCACAGATGAGGAAATGGAAAAATTATATGGGGCTTTAAGGGAATATATTCTTAAATAATACCAATTTACTTTTCATATGTGTTATACTATTGAATTGTTAGTAATAATGAATCGATGAGGTATGGAGGGTATATGGGAATGAAAATATTGATTGCAGAAGACGATTTCGCCAGCAGAAAATTCATGTTGCGATTTTTATCCCAGTATGGAGAATGTGATATTACCGTAGATGGTGCTGAGGCGGTAGAGGCATTTGAGATGGCATTGGATGAAAACGAAGGCTATGACCTCGTATGTCTGGATATCATGATGCCTGTCCTGGATGGATATCAGGCTCTTGAGAAGATCAGGAATATTGAAGATGAGAAGCAGGTATCAGAGGATAGAAAAGCCAAAATTATTATGACAACGGCTTTAAGTGAGAGAAAGAATGTAACGAAGGCCTTTCATCTTGGCTGCACCGCCTATGCAGGGAAGCCGATTGATCAGGATAAATTTGAAAATGTCTTAAAGAAGCTTGAGCTGATATAATTAGCCAATGTTTAAATAAAAGGAATTGCAGAGTACTATCCGGGATATACTGTATAGATAGTGCAATGGAAGCGACCAGATCGTAAAGGAAGGAAAAGCTGATGAAATGTCCGTCTTGTGGAAGTGAATATTGTCATATCATTGAAGAAACAGAGACTCATACCAAGGGATATGGTCTATTAAAAGGCTGCTGTGGTTATATCATACTTGGTCCAATTGGTTGGTTATGCGGACTGTGTGGTATGGGCAAGGGGCATACCCGTAGCAAAGCCTACTGGGTATGCGATCATTGTGGTAAAAAATTTGGAGTATAAGGAATGATTGACAGATGCTTGATCTGAATTATCGAAATGATGAAGCCTACCAGCAATGGAAAAGGCTGATGGAACTGGGTGAGAGGACAGGATGTCATCAAAAGCCTGAGCGCAGTTTTTATATTCACGGTTACCAGATGCCAGTATGTGCTAGATGCACTGGGGTTTTTCTTGGATATTTATTGGCTATCCCAGCCTTTATCCGGTGGGGATTTTTGATTGCCCCATCTCTTCTAGGAGCATTGTCAATGCTAGTGGATTGGCTGCTACAGTCCTCTAAGATTACAAGATCTAATAATATTAGAAGATTTATCACTGGAATGCTAGGAGGCTATGGAATTATGTCGTTTCAACTGAAGCTAATGAAACGACTAACGATGAGACAAGGTCGACAAAGCAAGATACCCACATCCATGTAGTACAATGGGGAAGGTTAATTACCAAGTGAAAGACTCTAGGAGGCTTCTTTGAACGCCATAAGCGATAGGCGTACAAAGAGAACCTCCTTTTTTGTGCTTGTAGAATTTTGCAACCACTTTCATCCGCCAACTCCAAGCTGAATATATATAGAGATAGATACAGATAAGCTTATGATGGACGTTTAACCCTAGCATCATCCAAGATAAGAAAATGAGAATCTTTGTTGTTTTTTTCACGACTTTTTATTGACAAAAAAGTACGGTAAGCTTATAATGATTTGGTAAATGATAATTATTTTCAATTAGACATATGCAGATTACATAAAACTGACAAAGGATATCGAATACAAAAGGACAGAGAGGACGTATTGCATGACATTACTGGATGCTAGAATCGGCGGATTATATACAGTGAATTCCATGGAGCTTGAATTGGTTATGAAGAGACGGTTAGAAGCTCTAGGTTTAACGAGAGGTACAAATATTAGATTGCTTAACCGCAACCGGGGAGGCTCCGTTGTCTTTATGGTTCGGGGTAGTAGACTGGCGGTAGGGAAAAAAATTGCAGAGGCGATTCAGATGAGGGAGGCTAGGTCATGATGCGCGAAATTCAGATAGGCTTTGTGGGAAACCCAAACTGTGGTAAAACTACATTGTTTAATGCATACACAGGGGCAAATCTAAAGGTTGCTAATTGGCCCGGAGTTACAGTTGAGAAGAAGGAAGGGGCCTTCAAATATCATGATAGCAAGTTTAAGCTTGTCGACCTGCCTGGAATATACAGTTTAACCTCATACACTATGGAGGAACGTCTCACCAGAGAATATATCCTGTATTCCGATGTAGATGTAATAGTTAATATTGTAGATGCCTCCAGTCTGGAACGTAACCTTTACCTGACCTTACAGCTAATTGAGTTAGGAAAGCCCGTTGTTTTAGCACTCAATATGATGGACATCATTGAAGAAAGAGGAATGGAGATTGATCTTCATCGCCTTCCGGAGATGTTAGGAATCCCGGTTATTCCAGTCTCTGCTAGAAAGAAAACAGGTCTGGACATTCTGATGCATACCGTAGCTCACCATGAGGACAAACATCTGGATGACAATCTTGAACATCATCATGATCGTCGGAAGCATAATATCGGAAGTCATAAGCATGAACATCATAATGAATTTCCTGTTGTCTATAGTGATGATATTGAGGATATGATTGATGAGGTCAGTGATATACTAAATAAACAATATGGGGATATCGGGAATACCAGATGGTATGCCATCAAGCTATTGGAGAAGGATAAAGCGGTGATGGGGAGATACCCAGTAGATCTGAGCAAAATAGTCAACCGTAGCTACGAAGAGGATATCATTAATCAAAAATATGATTTTATTGAAGAAGTAGTAGAGGAAGTTTTAGTCAATAAGAGTAACAAAGCTGCTATGACCGATCAGATGGATCGGGTGCTGACCAATCGATTTTTAGGATTACCTATTTTCCTGAGCATTATGGCATTCGTTTTTCTACTTACCTTTCAGGTAGGAGATTTGATTAAG
>CAYMLE010000014.1:0-30882 GCA_964391115.1 uncultured Herbinix sp.
ATGCAGGGCTGTTTCATTCTATGATATTTTCAAATGACTTGTTCTACGAAATTATTCATTTTTATGGAGGGAGGTGCATAGATACCTTATACTATAGGAAACAAGGGGATTTATAGAATAGAGCCAGAAAAGAAAAAGCTGGGTTATCCCCAGCTTTTTGAAATTTAACGATTTATCAATCCCACTCTAACGATAAATATTCCTTACGCTTGTCCCTCATCAGAAGGTCAGAAAGAGCTTCGTTCGAAGTTTTTCCTTCAAATAAAACCCTATTTATCTGTTCTACGATTGGCATCTCAACATTATACTTCTCTGCCATGTGTAGAGCAGCCTTTGCAGAATTCACACCTTCTACCACCTGATTTACTTCCTTCATGGCAGACTCCATGGTATGACCCTGTCCCATCAGATAACCAGCCATACGATTACGGCTGTGTTTACTGGTACAGGTTACGAAGAGATCACCCATTCCGGATAATCCGGAGAAGGTTTCCAACTTACCACCCATAGCGACACCCAGACGGCTGATTTCAGCCATTCCTCGGGTCATAAGAGCAGCTTTTGTATTATCTCCTAAGCCAAGGCCATCAATCACTCCAGCAGCCAAAGCGATTACATTCTTAAGGGAAGCACCCAGTTCGATTCCTATAATATCAGGGCTAGTATAAACGCGAAATACTTCATTCATGAAGGTGTCCTGGATGAAATGAGCTGTTTCCTTGCTCTCCGCCCCAACAACGATGGTTGTAGGAATCATACGGCTAACTTCCTCCGCATGGCTAGGGCCGGACATAACTGCGATATCCGCTTGAGGAAGCTCTTCTTTTAGTACATCAGAAAGGGTTTTTAAGGATCCATCCTCTAAGCCCTTAGAGACATTTACTATAATTTGTCCATCCTTTATATATGGTTTAGCCTCATGGGCTGTTGCTCTAATATAGGGTGAAGCAACTGCCATAACTAAGATATCTTTATTTTGACATGCCTCTTGTAGATCTAGAATAATACGAATCTCCTTTGGAAGCTTTGCACCGGGGAGATTTTTAAGATTATCTCTGGAATCCTCCAGCTGTTTTGCTTCGTTTGGTATCTTCGTCCAAATTGTTACCTCATGACCATTGTTATGAAGAAGGATCGCCAGGGCACAGCCCCAGGTACCTGCACCTAATACACCTATTTTGCTCATAGGATACCTCCTTTGTTAAACCTATTTATTATTTATCTTAACCCGCTGACCCAATTTATTCTCAGTTCCATTGAGAAGTCTTTTAATATTGGTTCTATGCTTTATGAATGCTAACACTGTATAAATAAAGGAAACTGTCAGCATATGTAATTCACCGGGATTACGAAATTGGACTAAGATTGGGAACATGATAGCCACTAAAAGTGATCCTACGGATACATATCTGGTTATTGCAACAGAGATAACAAACACCGGTAAACCAAAGGGTATAATCAAAGGATCAAAACCAACCATAGCCCCAGCGGTGGCTGCTATGCCCTTTCCACCTTTGAACCGAAGCCATACTGGATAATTATGACCTAACACTACACCGAGTCCGGTATATAGACATAGAAGCTGTACTATCTCATCATTTGGAAAGAAGACATATCGTACTAAGAGTACCGGGATAAGTGCCTTTAACAAGTCTCCTAACAGAGTAAAGAAACCGGCTTTTGCCCCCAAGGTTCTGAGGGCATTGGTGGTCCCTGCATTTCCACTACCATAATTACGAATATCTACCTTATTTAATTTACCAATAAAGTATCCGGTTGAAAAACATCCGAATAAATAGCCAAAGCATAAACAGAGTAAAATCCAAGGCACCATGTTATGCGTTCTCCTTTCGCTCCCTTATGAAAAACTTTAATGAGGTACCGCCGAATCCAAAAGCTTCACGGATTTTATTCTCGATGTATCTGGTGTATGAAAAATGCATTAGTTCTTTATCATTTACAAATATGACGAAGGTTGGCGGCTTAACGGCTACCTGTGTAATATAATACAGTCTTAAGCGCTTACCCTTATCCGACGGGGGCTGCTGTAGGGCAACTGCCTCAGCCATAATCTCATTTAGCACACCCGTTGAAACTCTAAGATTTTGGTTTTGAATAACCACCTCAACAACTTCAAAGAGCTTATGAAGTCTCTGGCCAGTTTCTGCTGAGATAAATAATATTTCAGCATAGGGAATGAAGGATAATGTTTCTTTAATATCCTTTGTAAACTCATTTACTGTTTTATTATTCTTCTCAATTAAATCCCATTTATTTACGGCTATAATGATACCCTTACCTCTGTCATGGGCAATACCAACAATCTTGGCATCCTGTTCGGTAACTCCCTCCGTGGCATCAATCACTAATACCACGATATCGGCTCGTTCCACCGCAGATACCGTACGAATAATACTGAAGCGTTCCAGTTCCTCTTTGATCTTATTTTTTCTGCGAAGTCCGGCGGTATCGATTAAGATGTAATCCTTTCCGTCTCGGCGGATCGGTGTATCAATGGCATCTCTGGTAGTTCCAGCGATATCGGATACAATTACTCGGTTTTCACCTACAAGTTTGTTTATTAGGGAGGACTTACCAACATTAGGCTTACCGACGATGGCAATTCTAGGCCTCTCATCAATGGTTTCCTCGGTATTGCCGGAGGTAAAATGCTTCACCACTTCATCCAGCATATCCCCAAAGCCTAGCTTAGAGGAGGCGGAAATCGGCACGGGATCACCAATTCCCAGATTATAGAATTCATAAACATCGGGCATTAATTTTTCAAAACTATCTACCTTATTTACCACCAGTACGATGGGTTTGCCACTACGACGCAACATATCCGCCACTTTTGAATCGGCGTCCACCAATCCCTGGCGAACATCGACTAGGAAGATGATTACATCTGCGGTATCAATAGCGATTTGTGCCTGCTCTCTCATATAAGATAGCATTGCATCCCTACTATCCGGCTCTATACCACCGGTATCAATCAGGGTGAATTGTAAATTAAGCCAAGTGACATCAGCATAAATGCGGTCCCTTGTTACGCCAGGATAATCCTTGACGATGGAAATGCGTTCTCCTGCCAAGGCATTAAACAGGGTGGATTTTCCGACATTTGGTCTGCCGACAACGGCTACGATTGGTCTGCTCATAATTATCTCCTACTTCTTCTATTTCAATATATCTTTATAGTCATAATCCTATAATATATCATTATAACTCTAGAGACATTTCCTAAAAAGAATATGTTCCTTAACAATATAACAAGATCCATTTATACCTCAAGAATGGTATCAATGAAAGACTTTCCATCTGATTGTACAATACGGATTCTGGTTTGTAAAGACTTTTCAATCTCGTCCACGGTTCGGTCATCCAGTAGAATCGTCTCTCCATGGCGTAGCAGAACATCCGGTAATAACAGACAGCTTCCCAGGGGCTTACTCTCCAGCTGACGGATAATATCTCCTCCAGTAATCAAACCGGCTACCGTTATATCATGACCAAAATAGTCATTCTGGATCGTATAGATGGTTATCTCAATGTTCGGATATTTTTCCTTAAGGTGCCCTATCATCTCCGTCATAAATGGAGCGGCCAGTACACCAGTTACCATGCTTATACTCTTACTTCCATCATCTCCGGTAAGCTTTGTCAGATACTCCTCAAATTCATCCCGGAAGGATCGAAGCATTCCGACACCATTTTCAATCTGAGGATATCCTTCATAATCTTCGGCACTGGGTATCGGTAATCCTGCATTGATATACCATTCATCTCCTGCATAAATTAAACGTGTTTTATAATGAGTCAGGAAGATATTCTGCCATTTATGGATAGTTTCCAGTACTTTAATTGAATCCTCCTTAGAGAATTTCTCTAGCTCCGCCAGACCCTCACGAAATTTCGTTAATCCAACCGGTACTACGGATACACTTTGCATCTCAGGCAAGAAAGCAGCCAAATCATGGATGGTATTCTCTAATTCTTCGCCATCATTCCAACCCTTGCATAGGACAATCTGACCGTTCATGGTTATACCGCCGTCCTTCAGCCTCTTCATCTTATCCAGAGAACTGCCTGCAAACCGGTTATGGAGCATGCGGCATCGTAACTCTTCATTGGTGGTATGAACGGAAATATTAATGGGAGAAAGCTTATAAAAGAGAATTCGATCGATTTCCTCATCGCTCATATTCGTCAGGGTAATATAATTGCCTTGTAAGAAGGACAAGCGGGCATCATCATCTTTAAAGTATAAGGTATCTCTCATACCGGGGGGCATCTGATCGATAAAACAGAAGATGCATTTATTCCGGCAAGAACGGTATTCGTCCATCAGTCCTTCTTCGAATTCGATTCCTAAATCGTCCTCATATTCTTTTTCAATCTCTAACTCCCATTCTTCTCCATCTGGTTTTTTGATTAAGACGGTTAAAAAATCATCCTTAATCAGATAATGGTAGTCAAAGACATCCTTGATGATTGTTCCATTGATGGAAATTAGCTCATCTCCAGGAGCTAGCTCCAGCTCCTCAGCAATGCTACCAGCTTCAATCTCTCTAATAATGTGTGCGTTTTTCTTCATATCAATACACCGTATCTTTCTATGCTCTTCGTGTAAAGAAAGAAACATTCAATATAATTCTATGTCTCTTTCATCGATCCATTAAAAATATCGATTTTTATTCCTTTATTGCAAGAAACGCCGCTAGGCTGCCTCTTTTTCCTCCGGTTTTTCGATGGGAGAATAATAAATCACTGTTACAGGCGGTACAAACACCGGAAACATGAATATGATCCGGCTTTAGGCCAGCTTCTGTAAGAACGGCTCGGTTTGCTTCCCATAGATCTAATTGAAATCGATCATTGGAATTTGGTCTCAGTATTTTATTCATATTGTTACCATTTTTACAAAATGCATCCCGAAATTCTTCTGCAACCTCTACACTGACCTCATAACAGTTCTGACAAATGGAAGGACCAATGACGGCGATGAGGTCCTCGGCTTCTGTGCCAAAATGTTTCTTCATCGCTTCAACGGTAATTAATCCTATTTTACTTACCGTTCCCCTCCAACCGGAATGAGTCAGTCCAATGGCCTTTTTCTTCGTATCTACAAAAAACAAGGGTACGCAATCCGCGTATTTTGTTACAAGAGTAAGGCCGGGCTGATTGGTAATCAAGCCATCGATCTCATCATAATCCCGAGGAAGATATAATCCTTTCCCCTTATCCTTCTCCTCTACCAGACGGATATTCGTCTTATGAACCTGTTTTGATATCACTATGCTTCTGGGGTCAATATCCATACCGGAACAGATTCGTTCAAAGTTGGTTCGGATATGTTCCGGTGAATCCCCATCTAACGCGGAATCAGAACCTAGGTTCATACTGGAGTACATTCCGGTGCTTACCCCACCCAGCCTTGTGGAAAATCCATGCTGGATAAACGGAAGCCCTGACAAAACCGGAAAATATAGATAGGGAATCTCTGCCTCCAAATCAATTCTTGCCGAATCATTATTTGTAAATGTCATACCGCTTACCTTTCTTTCAATCGAATGATAATTGCAAAACGTTAGAATTTGTGAAATTGTATCAACATTAAGTACGATTTCAGATGCACATAGTTATGCATTTGTTCTAACGCTCATTACGCTTAGCTTCCGTTACGAGATAATATTGTTATTCAGACAATATTATACAAGTTGTGAACTTCGCAATCACCAAAATATATATAATCTATATGATACAAGGTTTATACTATATCCCTTCAAAGGCATTTTTTATCAAGGAGATATCATGGTCTAAGATAACTACAGCATCAAATCGACAGGGAGTATCTTGCGGTAGCTGATGGGAAAGCAGATAAAATTGTGCGGTTCGAATAATCCGCATCATCTTTCTAGAATTGATGGCTTCAGCTGGATAACCATTATAGGTACTGGAGCGATATTTCACCTCAATAAAACAGAGATAGCCTTCTGACTTCGCAACCAAATCAATCTCACCGATTCTGCAGCGAAAATTCCGGTTCAGGATAATATACCCTTGATCCATAAGATATTGAGCTGCTTTTTGCTCAAATATGGTTCCAATCTCTCTTTTGTTCATATAATTCTCCAATATGGTTATTGCTGTAGCATCACCTGCAGTTGTTGAGCCATTTTTTTTAGTCCAAGACTGCAAACAATAGTAGCTTCTGATATTATTTCAATGGTTCGCTTGACTTTCGCGATACTAGTTACCCTTAAGACGGTCTACCCGATCAACGAAGGTTAAGATCTCAGCTACTATCTCATACGCTTCAGGTGGGATAAAGGAGCCCAACTCCAGCTTAGATAAATGATTTGCCAATTGCTCATCCTTATGGAGGGGGATATCAGCTTCCTTCGCCCGTTCGATGATTCGATCTGCAATCAGACCCTTCCCGGCTGCGATAACTCTGGGAGCCTGCTCATCTATATCATAGGATAGGGCTACAGCAGTCTTTGGCTTAGGTATCTTCTCTTCGTTCATCTTCGGTTACACCTCCTATATAAAATTCTTCACAAAGCTTCTACGATGGATTGGTGTAATACCAAGTTTTTTGATTGCTTCTATATGTTTCGGAGAGCAATAACCTTTGTTGCTTGCCAGGTCATAGCCAGGGAATATCTTATCATATGCAACCATAATACGATCTCTGGTCACTTTGGCAACGATACTAGCTGCGGCGATGGAGATGCTTTTCGAATCGCCTTTTACGATAGGAACCTGTTTGATCGTGATTTCAGGAATGGTGACAGCATCATTTAATAAGAGGTCCGGTGTAATCGATAAATTTTGAATGGCCTTTTGCATGGCTTCATAGGTGGCCTGTAAGATATTGATCTCATCGATTCGAGCAGGGGGGACACTGCCAATTCCGTAAGCTACGGCCGTTTCCAGAATTTCATCATATAGCTCTTCCCGTTTCTTCTCAGTGAGCTGCTTGGAGTCATTGATGTATAAGATACTACTATTCTTTGGTAAGATAACAGCAGAGGCTATTACAGGTCCAGCTAAGGGGCCTCTACCCACCTCATCGATACCACAGATCAGATCATAGTCTGAGTATTTATTTTCATAGATTTTCATTACTTCTAGGCGGCTTAGCTCACTGGTATAAGCGGTATATTTTGTCTGATATTGTTTACAGATAGTCATGACACCGCTTCTTTCATCAGCAGCATACTTATGTAATAAAGCTGGAAGCTCAGTTGTGCTTGCCTGCATGAATTCCAGCTTAATCATAGAGATCTTCTTAGGTTCCTTCTTTTCTTCTTTTATTGAATCCATTGGGATACTCCTTCTTACGTGGAAATATTAAGCTTTTTAAATCAGAACAGAATAATATTCATTTGATAACTCTATTTTTCTGTGATACTATCTTCGGCCTCCGGAATTTCCAGAGTAATCTGCCCCAGCTTCACACTTCTGAATTCCTCCATCAGCATATTGGCGGCGCGATCCATATCTGGTTCGCCACCCCTTATTAGATAGGCACGTTTGATAGCCACGGCTTCAAGAACACTACTGGCCTCCTTTGCATTGGCTAAGGGACCTGTGGGAGTGATACCATAGCGTTTTACCAATGCATCTGGATAATACTGATTCAAGAATAAAATCAGATCGAGTGCTAACTCTGTCATATGAATAATATTATCATTTATGGAACCAATCAAGGCTAACCTTTGGCCAACTGCCTGATCCTCAAATTTCGGCCATAGAATACCAGGGGTATCTAATAGTTCGATATTACTATTCAGACGTATCCATTGTTTGCCCTTCGTAACGCCGGGCTTGTTACCGGTTTTAGCACTGGCTTTGCCGACAAAGCTGTTAATAAAGGTTGATTTACCAACATTGGGAATACCAACGACCATAGCCCTAACTGGTCGATTTAAAATTCCCTTCTTACGATCTCGTTCGATCTTTGCCTCACAGGCCTTATAAACGATATCCTTTACCTGCTTTACCCCGGTACCATTTCTGGAATTAACCAGGGCTACAAAGTATCCCTTTGCTTCGAAATAAGTCTTCCAGCGTTCCGTATAACGGGAATCAGCCATGTCATATTTATTAAGCAGAATAACCCGGGATTTGCCCTGCCCCAGGGTATCAATGTCTGGATTCTTGCTGGATAATGGAATTCTGGCATCCACCAATTCGATAATTACATCAATTAATTTAATATTTTCCTGCATCATACGCTTTGCTTTCGCCATATGTCCAGGATACCACTGATATGTCATTGTATTACCTCTTATCTTTAAATTTGATTTGTTTCGTTATCAATCCTTAGTTACCTGACTGGGAAGCTTTTGGTTAAGCTTATTTACGAAATTAAAGGGAGATAGACGTAGAAAAGCCCTTCCGACAATCTCCTCTCGAGTGATGTTACCGATACTAGCGAATCGGCTGTCCTCACTATTGTTTCGATTATCACCCAGAACAAAATATTCGTTCTCTTCTAGAATAATAGGTTCTTCCGCTAAGCCGAAATTTGCCATGGGTTCTATATTAATGTTCTCTTCCAATAGTACATCATTGATAAATACTGTACCTTCCTTAATCTGAATGGTTTCCCCTGGAAGTCCGATAATCCGCTTTGTATTATAATAGCTATGCTCCTTACCGCTCTGTTTGAAAATTATGACATCAAAGCGTTTCGGTTCCGAGATACGATAAGAAAATTTATCTATAATAATAGAATCCTCATAGGCTAAGGTTGGCTCCATGGAGATGCCAATCATATTCGATTTCTCTACAGCATAGTATACGATAAAATAGGCTAAAAAAATCACAGCAGCGATTTGAGCTGTCCAGAGAAAGACATCAATGAGGATCTTCATGATCTCTGGTTTTTTACTTTCTCTTTCAAAATCAAAATCCATACAAACGAACTCCTTCTCTAGTGATGTAGATTCTGAGGTTGCTGGTCACGGGTTGCCGGACCATAGGAATATTATAACGTAGTTAATCTGAGTTTACAAACACTTTATCAATTAGTACCGGATAGCCTGTTACATAATAATCTTAGCTACTATATTTATAAAAAAAATAAAAAAGGGACAATACATATTGTAATGTCCCTTTGGTCCTGATCATGAGTTTCGTCTATATCTTAGCGGATTAACTCTTTAACCTTAGCCTTCTTACCTACTCTATCACGCAGGTAGAACAGTTTTGCACGTCTAGCTTTACCACGTCTGGTTACTTCGATTCTGTCAATGCTAGGGCTGTGCAGAGGCCAAGTCTTCTCTACACCGATGCCGTTAGAAGATTTTCTAACAGTAAAGGTTTCTCTTGCTCCGCCGTTCTGTCTCTTAATAACAGTTCCTTCAAATACCTGTAATCTTTCACGGTTACCTTCTTTTACTTTAGAGTAAACTTGTACCGTATCACCAACGTTAAAACTAGTAACTTCTGATTTTAACTGTTCGGCTTCAATTGCCTTAATAATATCGTTCATTTTGTGACCTCCTATTAAATTTAGATGTTCTTAATACGGTTTTTACCGAAAATCAGAGGACCATCCTTCTCACAATTACTTACTTTAACATAGATAAATGGATAATGCAAGCATTTTCATTGATAAGTATCATAATTCTTTTGAAAAATTAGTCGCGTAAGATACTCACGCTCCTCCTCAGTCATATCAGCCTTCTCTAAGAGATCCGGCCGTCTCTCATAGGTCCGAAGAATGGATTGTTGTCTTCTCCAAGCGTCGATTTTGGCATGATGGCCTGATAAAAGTACTTCCGGTACCTTGTGCCCCATGAATGTCTCAGGTCGTGTGTATTGCGGATATTCAAGAAGATTTCCCTCTAAAGATTCAAATTCCGACGAGGTCTCATTATTCAATACTCCCGGAATCAGTCTTGAGATAGCATCGATCATCACCATAGCGGGGAGCTCTCCTCCGGTAAGGACATAATCTCCGATGGAGATATTGTCGGTTACAATCATGTCTAATACTCGTTCATCGATACCTTCATAATGGCCACATAAAATAATAAGATCCTCTTCCTTGGCAAGTTCCTGAGCCATTGGCTGATCAAATACTCTACCTTGGGGTGTTACATAAACCACCCTTGGCTTGCGATATTCGGATGTATTTTCTTTCGAAAGCCGTATATGGTTCGCCAGGTAACCGTAAGCTTTATATACCGGTTCGGCCTGTATGACCATGCCAGCTCCTCCACCGTAGGGATAGTCGTCTACTCGGTTATGCTTATCCTCGGAGTAATCCCGAATATTCACGGTATTAAGATTGATTAATCCTTGATTCATTGCTCTTCCGGTAATGCTGGTACCGAGACCGGATTGTATCATATCGGGAAATAATGTTAGTACATGAAAATTCATATTCGTTCGTACCTTTCTATTTCTTATAAAACCAATGTGTTTTTTTAATACAATTAGTTAAAGATGAGACATAATCGCACTATATTTGTGTGTGTAATAAATATTTGCGAGTTATAAATTTTAGTGCGCATAAATATTAGTGAGCCATAAATATTAGCGAGGTGTATATGCTTATAACCTAATCTATCAATAAGAAGGCAAGCTTAAAGCAAACCATCCATCAGATGTACTGTAATACTCTTCTTCTCTGGATCGATCTGCAGGATACATTCCTTAATGGCAGGAAGAAGAATTTCCTTATTCTCCGTTGTTTTTACGACATAGACATCATTTGCAGCTGTAGTAAGTATCTCTACAAGAATCCCCAGCTTCGTTCCGTCCTCCGTAATGACTTCAGAATCAATCAGATCATAGATGAAGTATTCCTCATCTCCTAGCTCCATGGCATTTTCTCTCGTGACAAGAAGATCCTTACCCCGATATTTTTCCACCTCGTTAATATCGTTAATTCCTTTAAATTTCAGGATAACCTGTTCCTTAAAGTATTTCACGCCCTCGATTTCTAAGGTAAGAATTTCTTTCCCTGTATCAAGCATAACCTCTTTTAATTTCTCAAAACGTTTTTTATCATCGGAGGTTAAAAAGACCTTAACCTCTCCTTTAATTCCATGAGTTGTTGTTATAACACCTACTCTAAGATAGTTTTCCATGTGTTTTATACTTCTCCTTTATATTATAGTTACGCTGAATGATATAGTTTCTTAATTACATCATCGGCAGTTTATGTTATTTATATGATTGACTTATATAAAAACAAAGGAATAGGAAGGGGTATTCTATATTTTCCTGTCATGTATTCTTATATAAATCATCATAATTCCTGAACTAATTAATTTTGAATCAAACAATTCTTGAATATAGAAAACACTAAAATAAGAATACTAGAATTTAGTTATCTTAAATCCGATATATCCCATATTGATTTGGCAAAATATACACTCGCAGTATCGAAAGTACTAATAATCTAATTTTGTTTCATGTTGTTTCATTTGGTATCAGCTCATATCTAATGTACAAAAAAAGCTGAACTACTATGTCATAGAGGACATAACAGCCAGCTAATCTTTCCTGCAGCTATTGTCAAACGATGCGAAACCTGACATACAGGTTTCCACGTCTTAGGCTTGTTCGGCTCTGCAGAATCCTCTGCAGAGTCTCACTATGCCTTGTGCAATAGAAAGGCAATGTATTAAGGATTACAGATTACTGCATAATCTCAACTATTACCTTCTTGTCATCCTTTGTTGCGGCTGCTTTAACAACGGTACGGATGGATTTAGCAATACGACCTTGTTTGCCGATTACTTTACCCATATCATCAGAGGCAACCTTTAGTTCCACAACGATGGATTTGTCGGTTTCTTTTTCAGTAACGACAACCTCGTCCGGATGATCGACAAGAGATTTAGCGATTACTTCAACTAATTCCTTCATTCTACTACCTCCGATGCTTAAAGAATACCAGCATTCTTAAAAATTTTACCTACAGTATCTGTCGGTTGAGCACCTGTAGCTAACCATTTCTTAGCTGCTTCCTCATTTACGCTGAAAGCACTAGGATTCTTGGTAGGATCATAGGTACCGATTTCCTCGATAAATCTACCGTCTCTAGGTGTTCTGGAATCAGAAACAACGATTCTATAAAAAGGAGCCTTTTTCTGTCCCATTCTCTTTAATCTGATTTTAACTGCCACTTAATTCACCTCCTTAGGTTAATATACAAGTGATTGGTTAACAATACACTTGTTTGTATTTAAAAACTGTCAGCAAGACTGACACTTTTTAAGCAAAAGTAATTGGTTATATTGATCAATCATATAACTTTTTATAATGGGTTGCTTTATAAGCCAAAGGGCATTTTGAATTTGCCTCGTTTGCCACCTTTACCACCCATCATGCCGGAAAATTGTTTCATCATCTTCTTAGATTGTTCAAACTGCTTTACCAGGGCATTCACTTCACTAATATTCACTCCGGCACCGGCAGCGATTCGTTTCTTACGGGAAACGTTAAGTATATCCGGATTAGAGCGTTCCTTCTTTGTCATGGAATATATGATGGCTTCTGTAGAAGATAATGCATTTTCATCGATATCGACATCTTTTAGTTGGCCGCCAACTCCAGGTAACATGCTTAGCAGATCAGAAATGCCACCCATTTTTTTAACCTGTTGCATCTGTTCTAGGAAATCGTTAAAATCAAATTCTGCTTTCTTGATTTTTCGTTCCATTTCCCTAGCTTTGTCCTCATCAAAATCAGCCTGAGCTTTATCAATTAAGGTTAATATATCACCCATACCTAAAATACGGGAGGCCATTCGGTCTGGATAGAACTGTTCCAGATCGGTAAGTTTTTCACCAACACCAGCAAATAGGATGGGTCTTCCGGTAACCGCTCGGATGGAAAGTGCAGCACCACCTCGAGTATCACCATCCAGCTTGGTAATGATAACACCATCAATGTTTAACTTTTCATGGAACATTTCAGCAACATTTACAGCATCCTGTCCGGTCATTGCATCGACCACTAACAGAGTCTGATGGACGGTGAGGTTTGCTTTAATCTCCTGCAGCTCCTCCATCATAGCTTCATCGATATGAAGACGTCCTGCTGTATCAAGTATCACTACATTATAACCATTCTTATCTGCGTGTTCCAACGCAGCCTTGGCTATATTCAAGGGTTTATGCTTATCACCCATGGAAAATACACCGACGCCTACTTTGTCGCCGTTAATTTGCAACTGTTCAATCGCAGCCGGACGATAAATATCACAAGCCACTAACAGAGGTTTTTTACCTTTTGATTTTAATTTGCCTGCCAGCTTTGCAGTAGCGGTTGTTTTACCAGCACCCTGCAGACCACACATCATAATAATGGAGATTTCATTTGAGGGCTTCAGTTGTAATTCAACTGTGGTTTCCCCAAGCATCTTCACCATTTCTTCATTTACAATTTTTATTACCATCTGGCCGGGGGTCAAACTGCCTAATACATCCTGGCCGGTTGCTCTCTCCTGAACGGAAGCAACAAAGTTTTTTACAACCTTAAAGTTAACATCCGCTTCCAGTAAGGCCATCTTAACCTCCTTGAGAGCCGTTTTTACATCAGCCTCAGAGAGTCTGCCTTTTCCCTTTAAGTTCTTAAATATGTTTTGCAGTTTTTCAGATAGGTTATCAAATGCCATATGGACTACAGCTCCTTTAAAATATCATCGGCTAATACGTCTATTGTTTCCATTTCGGTGGTATCCCCAGTTATGCGGATTGAGGCCGAAATCTCTTTTATTTTGTTAAGTTTATCTTTTATCGTATTGAATTTATGGGTCAAGGCTAATTTATCTTCGTAATCCTTTAACTCCAAACTACAGCGTTTAACTACATCATAAACACCCTGTCGGCTGATCTTCTTTTCTGATGCAATCTCGCTTAAGGACAGATCATTGAGTATATAATCCTCAAAAATTTGCTTTTTATGATCATTCAGAAGGTCACCATAAAAATCATATAACATCGAGAGCTGGACTATCTCCTCCAGTTTCTCCATTCCTGGTACTGTTTGCTTCATATTCTGCACCACCTGTAAAGTTATTTTCTTTACAGGTGCTAGTATATCGAAATAGAATTGCTTTGTCAAGAGAATTATAGAAGCTTTTTAAGAAAATATTATCTTTTTTGTAGAACATCCTTTAAAAATTGTAGCAGCTTTTTGAAATCAATTGGTTTTGCAACATGATAATTCATACCGGAATCCAGCGCTATTGCAATATCCTCTGGGTAGGAATCTGCTGACATTGCAATAATTTTGATGTTTTTTGCATCAGGATGTGTAGATTGTCGTATTAACCTTGTGACTTCATATCCATTCAACTCAGGCAAATGAATATCCATCAAAATAATATCATAATAGGATGGGGGGGATAATTCGAAGTATTTGATTGCTTCTCTGCCATTCGAAGCGGCATCCAGAGTGGCGTGGGATAATTTGAGATATTCACAAATGATTTCAAGATTGATTGTATTGTCTTCCACGATTAAGATACGATGGCCCGTTAAATCAATGTCCGAAATACAAGTTTCCTTATCAATCTGATCATGATACTCTGGAAGTTCCTTTGGTTTATGAACATCAAAGGGTAAGATGATGGATATCGTCGTGCCCACTCCTATTTGGCTTTTGACCTGAATGTCACCGGACATCAGAGTAACCAGATTCTTTGTGATTGACATACCCAAGCCGGAGCCCCCAAAATTAGAGTAGATTTGAGGATCTTCTTGATCAAAGGGAATGAAGATACGGTCTATATACTCTTCGCTCATCCCCTTTCCATTATCGATTATCTTAAAATGTAATATAACTTTATTTGAGCTAACAGCCATCTCTCTGACCTTGATTTTAACAAAACCGCCAGGAGGCGTGAACTTAATTGCATTCGAGGTACAGTTTAGGAGAATTTGTTGAAGTCGTAAGGAATCGCCTAATATATTCTCTGTAATTAATCCTGTGTAGTCCAGAATGTATTTTAGACGGCTTAATTCTGCCTGTGATTTAACTATGGAGGTAAAATCCTTTAAGAAACTTATAATATGAAAGGGTTCATGAGCAATCTTTAATCGATTACTGTCCATTCTACTCATATCTAGAATATTATTAACCAGAACGATCAACTTTTTAGAGGCATCGGATATCTTATTCAGACGATCTACTACTTTGTCCTGATCTCCTATGTATCCTATATCTCTAATCGCTAACTGAGACATTCCGATAATTGCATTAATTGGTGTTTTTATTTCATGACTCATATGAGAGAGGAAATCCTTTTTCGCTTCATTTGCTAGCTGAGCATTGAGTAGCGCATCCTTAATCGTCTGTTGGGCCAGTTTAATCCGGGTCAAATCCGATATGCTAATAATATACCGGATTACAATATTTCGTTTGATTATCGGGTAAATTCGAACGATATGAAAGGTTATTTTTTTCGTTTTTGGATCTAAAAGTTGAAATTCTAATTCCTGATTTGTCATTAAAATATTCGTAGTAAAAAAGGACTTAATCTTTTCCTTTAAATCATAGTCCAACAGATTTAAAATCAAAAAAGGATTCTTCTTAAAGTGCTTTCCATTTATCCCATATGCCCGATCGAAATTGGGTGAAACATATTCAATCACTTTGTTTCCAAAATGATAAATAAGAAATACATCATCAATCGTTGAGCATAAGGAATTAAACAACTCTTCCCTGAGAAACAAGGATTGATGTAGTTTGTAGAATTTCTTTCGAGTATATAACAAACTAAATAAAACAACGATTAATAATAATAATATAAGGATTGTTAAATATGTAATTTCATCACTCTGATGATAGAGACTATCATGCAAACCATATGCAACCAATGTAATCCCCCTATCCCATGATTCGTATAAATATTATATATTTTTACCAATTTCTACATAAATTGACTTTAATATATCACCTAGCTTTTGTCAATGAAATTTTTGTTGTATTTATAAAGATGGTTCAGTGATATTAAAACAAAAGGTGACCAATCAAAGTTTATGAAATCGATTGGTCACCTTTTGTTATTTTTAATCTATCACAACTGATAAGTAGCTTGTGATGTTTTTTGCATTAGGTCATATAAAGAAGCAAATTACTGCTAATTCATATTTAGCTATTGTTATACCGGATAAGCTTGATTCTTGCTATCAGCAACGGATAAATCAACTCCGGTCTTTTGAGCTTTACGATATTTGAAGAAATCAAGAGCCACCTGAGGGAATAAGGCGTAGGATAATACATCCTCGTCCTGTTCTTTCCAATCGACAATTTCACTTTCAATTTTACTCAGCTCGGGCTCTAATAGATCGGCCGGTCTGCAAGTAATAGGCTTCTTGTCGCCAATAACCTTTTTCTGAATCTCGGGATTGAAGGGTTTCGCCGTCTGACCATATTCTCCAGATAAGAGCGCTTTCGATTCCTTAGTAACCATCTTATACCGTTCCCCTGAAAGAACATTAAGTACTGCCTGAGTTCCAACAATCTGGCTGGAGGGCGTTACCAAAGGAGGCTCTCCATAATCCTTACGAACCCTAGGAATCTCTTGTAATACATCATAATATTTATCTTCTGCGTTCTGCTCCTTCAGCTGGGATACTAGGTTGGATAACATACCACCAGGAACCTGATATAACAGAGTCTTGATATCAACACCCATAACCTTGGGATTTAAGAGACCTGACTCAAGAGATTGGTCACGAAGCGGACGGAAATGATCGGCAATTTCAGCTAAAAGCTTCTGATCAAAACCGGTGTCATAAGGAGTACCCTTAAAGGTCTCAACCATAACCTCAGTAGCCGGCTGACTGGTACCCATAGCAAATGGTGATATCGCTGTATCGATAATATCACAGCCTGCTTCTACTGCTTTTAAGTAAGTCATACCTGCTACACCACTGGTATAGTGGGTATGCAGATCAATCGGAATCTGAACAGCAGATTTTAATGCAGTCACTAAATTCGTTGCCTCGTAGGGTACCAGAAGACCAGCCATATCCTTGATACATATGGAGGAAGCACCTAAGGATTCAATTCTTTTTGCCATGTCAATATAATAATCGGGCGTATAAGAGTCGCCAAGGGTATATGAAATTGCGATTTGTGCATGACCATTTTCTTTATTTGTGGCTTTAACAGCGCACTCCAAATTGCGGATATCATTTAGCGCATCGAAGATACGAATGATATCAATACCATTAGCAATGGATTTTTGTACAAAATAGGAAACAACATCATCTGCATAATGGCGGTATCCTAGAATGTTCTGTCCACGGAATAGCATCTGCAGTTTTGTATTCTTAAATCCAGCGCGAAGTTTTCTTAATCTCTCCCATGGATCTTCCTTTAAGAAACGTAAGGATGCATCAAAGGTAGCACCACCCCAACATTCTACGGCATGATATCCTACCTGATCCATCTTCTCAATAATTGGAAGCATCTTATCTGTAGGCATTCTTGTGGCAATCAGGGACTGATGGGCATCACGCAAAATAGTTTCTAATATTTTAACCGGCTTTTTAACTTGTTCAGCCATTACTTTACCTCCTGTCTAGTTATGGACACTGTGATATGGTATATTCACTAACATAGTAGCGTACGTAATTTGTAAATTAATTCATAGTCGCAAGTACTGTACCTGCTTCTACTGTTTGACCAGCGGTTACATTAATACTAGCAATTGTACCGTCTGAAGGAGCAACAATTTCGTTCTCCATCTTCATTGCTTCTAGAATTAGAACAACATCACCTTGTTTTACTGTCTGGCCTTCACTTACTTTTGTGGAAATTATCTTACCAGGCATAGGAGATACAACCTTCACACCACCAGCAGCTCCGGTACTTACTTTGGGAGCTGGGGCAGCTGCTTCTTGCTTTGGTGCTGCTGCAGAAGCTGCTTTAGGAGCTACAGGGGCTGGTGCTGGAGTAGGAGCTGTATTTCTAACTGGTGTTCCGTTGGTTTCTTCTACAGATACATCATAGGTATTACCATTCACAGTAATTGTATAATATTTCATGATAAAATCCTCCTTGTGTTTGGAAAACCAAGCCTTTCACTGGTTTACCAATTCATCTTATATTATATTGTACTATCTTCTTACATTCACTTTACGGATGGAACGAACAATCAGCCCGTCAGTAGGTGCTTCCGTTCCCATAGATGCATAGATTGCAGCCATAATTACGGCTACCAACTCTTGGTCATCCATCAGTTCCTGTTCTTCCTGATTCGCAATCTGGCTAATGACATGATCAATTGCTGTATTTTGTACCTTACCTCTTGCTGAAGAATTTTGAAACTTAGGGAGAACCTTAAAAGCATAGATTAATTGGATTATTAGTATCAGTACAGCTAATACAACACCAAGACTTACTAGTAAAGTCAATGGATCTGAGGTGAGACTCGCAAGGAAATCCTCTCCTGTAAGATATGCCGCCTGGCTACCTAGTCCAAATGTTATTAAACCCATAATGTCACCTCATTCTATTTTGTGCCATGCTTTTTAGCAGGGCGGGTTTCACTTTTGGTAAATAGCATTTCAAATGAATAAACAACGTGTTTTCTAAGAGAAGCTGCTTCTACAATGCTATCTACATAACCCCTCTTAGCAGCCGCTTCAGCACTGTCTTGTAGCTTTGCATAGGCTGAGGCCTTTTCTTTCACAACTTCAGAAGAACTACCATCATACATGATCTGAGCTGCAAGCTCTGCGTCCATCATACCGATTTGGGCATTTGGTAAAGCGAATACCATATCAGCACCAATATGTTTTGAATTCATTGCGATGTATGCACTACCAAAGGCCTTACCAACAATGACATTTACCTTAGGTATGGTAGCATTGGCAAAGGTATGAGTAAGCTTTGCTACAGCCTTAGCAATCGTTCTCTCTTCCTCTGTGGTTGCCTTATAACCAGTTACATTGGTTAAGGTTAATACTGGTATCTGGAACGCATCACAGAAATTAACAAAGGAAGAAGCCTTCTCGCAGCCTTCTGTTGTAAGGGTGCCATCAAAGCGGGAAATAACCTTTCCACTTTCATCCTGTAGCTCTGTTCTGTTAGCAACTGCCCCAACAGTAACTCCATTAAGACGGATAAAGCCAATCACCATGTCTTTGGCAAAGTTTTCTTTCAATTCAAAGAAATAATTGTTATCGGAAAGATCCGTTAATGCTTTTGCCGGATCATTAAGTTCATTTTCTAACATAGGAAGAAGTCGGTTCAAATCGTCCGTACACTCTTCATAGGAATCATTATCCTCGTAATTAGCAGGCAGGAGGGAAACAAGTTCACGAATACGGGATAATACGGATTGGTCCCCTTCGCCAACATAGTCTACAGCTCCAGCGTTGGATTGGAAGGATGCTGCTGAGGTATCCTTCTTTTCCTTGTAATTTCCAAGTATTGCATTTGGTGAGTTTACAAATAACTGAGCATTTTTTTCTTCCATAAAACAAAAATCACTTAAGGATGCTAAAACAGCTAAACCGCCACCGGAATTTCCGAATATAGCAGTAATCTGAGGGATAACACCAGAAGCCAAGGTCTGTTTCAGGTAAATCTCTCCAAAGCCATTCAAAGCATCGGTAGCTTCCTCTAGTCTCATGCCAACTGAATCAACTAGACCTATAACAGGAGCTCCCACCTTAAGTGCCATATCATAAATATGTGTTATTTTTTTTGCATGCATTTCGCCGATGGAACCACCGAGTAAGGTAGCGTCCTGACTATACACATAAACTGGGTTACCATCGATAATACCATAGCCGGTAATAACGCCATCCGAAGGAATCTCCTTCTGATTCAAATTGAAGTCCGTATTTCTTTTGGTAACGAAAGCGCCGACTTCAACAAAACTATTGTTGTCTAGCAAAGTAATAATACGTTCTCTTGCTGACTGCGGTGATGTATTACTCATTTTCAGCCCTCCATTTTTCGATTGTAGTGTAAACATATGGAAAAATCATACCAGAATTTACTAGTATAAATCCAATTTTCTGCCAATTATAATTGTATAACACTTAACCATTAGTTGCAAGTTAAAACTAATATTCTTCAAAAAAAAATACAGTTAAGCAACATTATAACAAATAAAGCATGAATTATTACTAAAATAGAACTACAAATAGATCCTTATGCTTCGAAATCAAAGCTGTCAAAATCCATAACTCGCTTTATTATAGTAAGATCAAAGCCCTTTCGACATAGCTTTGCAATTATCTTTTGTTTTTCTTCCCAATTTAATTCCTTTGGATTTTGTGTAAACTTAAATACAATCTTTTTGATCGCAGTAAGCTCCGGATCTTCTTCATTGCTTTGATACTCTTCTATAAAAATACGCTCAAGAAGGTCTCGATCAATACCTTTCTTAATCAATTCATAGTTTATAATCTTTCTACTCTTTCTCTCCTTTCTAAGTTTGATATAAAAAGAGGCGTATCGGGCATCATCTAGATATCCATAGCTTAAAACATACTCAATTGTACGATTGATTATATCTTGTGGATATAATTGATCCTTTAGCTTTATGCGGAGCTCATGCTCCGTTCGGTCTTGGAATTTTAATAAATCCATAGCCTTTTGCTTTGCTCTAGGGAAGATAATACTCTCGAGCAGCCGTTCAATTATTTCTTCTGAGAGCTCCATTCCTTCCTCTAGATCTAAAGATCTAATGTCACTTTGGTATAAGGGAAAGGCATAATCTCCATCGATATATACTTTGATCTTGTCGCTTTTTCTGGATTTACCTGCGCTTTTGCTCCTGTACTGTTCCGGTTCTTCGAGAGATGTAATCACCATATAACACCCTCCTTCCATTTTAGGTAATAGGTAATTGTTCTGTTCATACAATAACTGCATTGTACGAGGTTCACAATTTCCCGCGATTGTTAAATAAATATCAATACTTATGGTATAATATTCTGCTTGTTTTGTAAATAGCCAAATAGATAAAATGGCTGTCCCTATGTGAAAGATTTACGAGAATTAAAACTAATCAGGTAAAAAATTCACATATAGACAGCCAGATTAAGGATACAAATCGACAAATGATCGATAATATTCTGGTTATTGTTCAATGCCCTCATTGAAACTCTTAGGAAGCGGTAATCCGAATTTTTCTCTTACCTTCATCTCTGCTTCTGCAAAAATCTCTGGATTCTCTGAAAGGAACTGTTTGGCATTTTCTCTGCCCTGCCCAATCTTGCTATCGTTATAAGCATACCAAGCACCACTTTTATTGATTACATTAACCTCAGCGGCCAGATCCAGTATATCTCCCTCTTTCGAAATTCCTTTGCCAAACATGATATCAAATTCTGCTTCCTTAAAAGGAGGTGCAATTTTATTCTTAACTACTTTAATACGGGTACGGTTACCGACTACTTCACCGCTCTGTTTCAGAGATTCGATTCTCCTTACATCCAATCGTACGGAGGAATAGAACTTTAACGCTCTTCCACCGGTGGTTGTCTCTGGACTACCAAACATAACGCCCACCTTTTCACGAAGCTGGTTGATAAAGATGACAATACAGTTTGATTTACTGATTACTGCTGTCAGCTTTCTTAGAGCCTGGGACATTAACCTTGCTTGTAGACCCACATGGGAGTCACCCATCTCACCGTCAATCTCAGCCTTTGGTACCAGAGCTGCAACGGAGTCAATGATAACGATATCTACTGCTCCGGAACGTACCATGGTTTCAGTAATCTCCAAAGCCTGTTCACCGTTATCCGGCTGTGAGATATAAAGATTATCGATATCGACACCGATGTTCTTCGCATAGACAGGGTCCAGAGCATGCTCAGCATCGATGAAACCGGCAATTCCTCCCCTTTTCTGAACCTCAGCGACCATATGTAGGGCAACTGTGGTCTTACCTGAAGATTCTGGACCATAGACCTCAACGATTCGGCCTCTTGGTATACCACCCAATCCTAGTGCAATATCCAGGCTGAGAGCGCCGGTAGGTACCGTCTCAATATTCATATTGCCTTTGGTTTCCCCCAGTTTCATAATAGAGCCTTTGCCATATTGCTTCTCAATCTGTGCTAAGGCAGATTCTAATGCCTTGATCTTATCATCCTTTGCCATATTTACCTCCATCTACCCTTTGACACGGGCATCCTTCTTTATTCTTTTCACAAAACACGAACTTATGTTCTTGTAATTATAATAACGTATTACCTATGTATTGTCAATCTGTTTTCAATACTCCTGCTAAATATGATCCACAACACTTTCAATGTATCATAGACCACTGTCATAGGGTGGGTAAATTACAAAATAATATAATATTTCGCATGACAGTACCTGTAAGCAATTTAAATATATCCAATATCTAAATGTAAATATAAGCTATATATAAATCCTAATTAGGTATATTTAATTATTAATATAAGGATTGGAAAAGATTCGTTAGGAAACACAGAGAATGCGATTGACATAAGTTATGCATAAGGAAAAAGTACTTTGATATAACAGAATATAAAGATATAAATATTATATCAAAGACAGGTCCGAATGTAAACAGCTATATCATTGTGCAAACTCCTGAAAAACATTGCTTTTATTATGAAAAATAACAGTAGAAAGGTGATTTATAAAAGCAATTCACGAGTAAACAATTAGTACATCTTGCAAGGTTGGCACATCTTAGGGTCATAACCAGCATCGACTAAAGCCTGCACAATCTGTTGCTTATGTTCATGACCAAAGGCTTCCATTGTAATAGTCAGTTCCACTGCACTATTACGGTTAATGCTGACAAACTGATTATGATCTAAGCGGATGACATTGCCCTGAGCTTTTGCAATAACAGAAGCTACGTTTAACAGTTCACCTGGACGATCTGGGAGCAATACGGAAACTGTAAATACTCGGCCTCTCTGAATTAATCCGTGTTGTACGATGGAGGATACAGTTATAATATCCATATTACCACCACTCAAGATGGAGACAACCTTTTTATCTTTGCACTTAAGTTGCTTTAATGCTGCCACAGTTAGGAGGCCGGAGTTCTCAACCACCATCTTATGGCTTTCTACCATATCAAGGAAGCTCACGATTAAATCCTGATCATCTACGGTGATTATGTCGTCTACATATTTCTGTATATAGGGGAAAACAAGATCTCCTGGAGTTTTTACCGCAGTTCCATCTGCTATTGTATCCACCTTAGGTAAGGTTAAAACATGGCCGGCAGCAAGGGATTCCTTCATACAAGCAGCGCCGGAGGGCTCTACACCAATAACCTTGATATTTGGGTTTAACATCTTGGCCAGAGTGGCAACCCCTGCTAAAAGGCCACCACCACCGACTGGTGCAAGAATAATATCTACGGTGGGTAGATCCTTGAAGATCTCCATCGCGATCGTTCCTTGTCCGGTGGAAACCATCTCATCATTAAAGGGATGTATGAAGGTATAGCCTTTTTCTTCAGCCAGTTTTAATGCATGCTGACAGGCTTCATCATAGACATCTCCATAGAGAATTACCTCTGCACCATAGCTCTTGGTTCGATTTACTTTAATCAAAGGCGTAGTGTTGGGCATAACAATTACAGCCTTCGCTTGATAGAGCTTCGCTGCATAGGCAACTCCCTGGGCATGGTTACCGGCAGATGCGGTGATCAGCCCCTGATCTCTTTCCTTCTGGGACAGAGTGCTGATTTTATAATAGGCGCCACGAACCTTATATGAACCGGTAAACTGCATGTTTTCGGGTTTCAAATACACCTTATTACCAGTGGTATCAGAAAAATAATCACTGTATATCAGCTTCGTCCGAAGGATAACCTTCTTGACTTCCTCAGTGGCATCTTCAAATCTGTCCAAAGTCATCATTTTTATCGTCTCCTATTCATTTTTTTGGAATAATGCATTTACAAAATCCTCAGCATTAAACTTTTGTAAATCATCAATTTTTTCGCCAATTCCGATATATTTAACGGGAACATTCAACTCTGCTTGGATTGCGATAGCGATACCACCTTTGGCGGTTCCATCCAGCTTTGTAAGGACAATTCCAGTAATATCAGCTACTTCATTAAATTCTCTTGCTTGGGCCAGAGCGTTTTGACCGGTGGTACCATCTAAAACAACCAGGGTTTCCCGGTATGCATCTGGATATTCCCGTTCAATAACACGGTTAATCTTTCTAAGTTCCTCCATTAGATTTTTTTTGTTATGGAGACGACCTGCCGTGTCACAAATTAGTGCATCCACATTCCTTGCCTTGGCTGCAGTGACAGCGTCATAAACAACAGCTGCAGGGTCGGAACCTTCCTTTTGAGCTATGATCTCTACGTTGGCACGGTTTGCCCATTCCGTCAGTTGTTCAATGGCTGCAGCTCGGAAGGTATCCGCAGCAGCGACCATAACCTTTTTACCCTGCTCCTTTAATTGACCGGCCAGCTTACCGACAGAGGTTGTCTTGCCGACCCCATTTACTCCAATGACCAGGACTACAGATTTACGCTTCTCAAATTCATAATCCATTTCCTTAACCTGCATCTGATCCTTTAAGCTATTGATCAGCAGCTGACGGCATTCTCCTGGTTCTTTAATCTTTTGTTCTTTCACTTGCTTTTTTAGATCTTCAATAACTGCAGTGGTAGTATTGATACCTAAATCAGCCATAATAAGAAGCTCTTCCAACTCTTCATAAAAATCATCATCAATACTGGAAAATCCACTAAACAGTGCATCGATTCCATTGGATATGCTATTTCTTGTTTTACTTAAGCCTTTCACTAGCTTTCCAAAAAATCCAGTTTTCTCTCCCATTGTTTCTCTGCCTTTCTAGTTCATATTTTGTATTTACTTGTATTCACATTTATAATGCTAATTGATAAAGTCATTAAATTAGGGGGCTTTTGATTCTAGAATCATACTATAATATTGGTTATACCTCTAATTCATTTTCAATAAGGCTTACACTAACCAGAGTAGAGATTCCCTTTTCCTGCATAGTGATTCCATATAAAACATCTGCTGCAGCCATGGTTCCTCTACGGTGAGTGATAATAATAAATTGTGTATCTCTTGATAATTTATTCAGATAATTAGCAAATCTCTTAACATTTGAATCATCAAGGGCTGCCTCAATCTCATCCAATAAACAAAATGGAGAAGGCTTAAGATTCTGTATCGCAAATAATAGGGATATCGCTGTTAAGGCCTTCTCTCCACCGGATAGTTGCATCATATTCTGCAGCTTCTTGCCCGGAGGCTGACCATTAATTCGAATTCCTGCCTCTAAGATATCTTCTCCTTCAATTAATTCAAGGTCCGCTTTTCCACCACCAAACAATTCCTTGAACACAAGATCAAATTGCTCGTTGATTGCAGCAAATTTCTCGGCAAAGGTACGACGCATCTCCGTATCCAATTCTTCTATAATTTCAAGCAAGGCTACCTCAGACCGGATTAAATCCTCGCTTTGGGTGGAAAGGAATTGGAACCGGTCGGATAGATTTTTAAAATCCTCTATGGAATTTACATTGACATCTCCCAGCTCTTTGATTTTGCTTTTGATCTCTTGGATGAGTTTTTTCGCTTGGGAAAGACTAAATTCGTTATCTATAGGATATTCCTGGGCAGTTGTATAGGTTAATTCATACTCCTCCCACATATAATTCATCTGCTGGTCTACCTGCTCAATTAATTTATCCTTTTGACTGGTCAATCGGTAGCATTCCTTATCCAGATGATTCATTCGATCGGACAATTCATCTCGCTTTGTAAAGAAGTTTTTATGGATCTTAGTGATCTCTTCCTTGGAATGTAATTGATCTTTGATCTTCTGATCCAAAGTACTTAAGGAAGTTCGATAGAGTTCAATTTGCTCTTCTGCTTCACGAATAATCTCTTTCTTTTCGTGAGATGCTTCCGATGCTTTTTTTATGTCACCCATGAGCTGGGATTGTTCCTCGTAGAGTCGATCAATCTCTCGTTTCGTACGTTTTACATTCTCCATCAGGAATTGATTGTTCTGTTCTAGGGTGGTAAGTTCCAGCTTTAAGGATGCAGATCGTTCCGAAGCCTGCTGGCTCTCTTCTCTTTCCTTCTCCAGCTTACGGTTAGTCTCCTCAATCGTCGTCTCTTTTTCCTTGTTTTTCGATAAATTAGCCTCTAGGGAGATATTTAGATTATTTAGATTCACAGTAAGCTCCCTAGCTTGCAATTCAATTTCTGTTAATTCCTTTGTATATTCATGAAAAATGGTCTGGGCATCTGCTTTCTTCTTGACTTCCTGATCCAGATTCATCTTAGCCGTATTCTGCTTAATAAATTCCTCCTGAAGCTGACGTTTTATATCTTCCAGCTCCATGCGTAGTCCGGCGCGCTTATCTTTTTCAAGTTCAATCTGTTTGGAGAGTTGCTGTAAGGAATCAGACAAGAAATTAACCTGCTCCTCCAGTTCTTCAATTTCTCGTCGTCTTCCGAGAAGATTACTGGCATTTCTATATGCACCGCCGGAAATAGAGCCTCCTGGTGTCAATAATTCGCCCTCCAAGGTTACTAATCGAAGGCTATAATGATATTTTTTTGCAATTGCAGTGGCATGATCGATATGATCTACCACTAGAATTCTTCCAAGCAGGTAGTCCATTAATCCACGAAATTTTGGTTCCGCTTCTACAAGACTACTGGCTAAGCCAATTACTCCAGCTTCATGCAAAGCCTTTTCATTCGTAAACCCGTTACCGGAGGATATATTAGTAAGAGGAAGGAAGGTTGCCCGGCCAAATTTGTTCTGTTTTAGATATGTAATCAATTCTTTTGCACAAGGCTCATTCTCTGTTACGATATTTTGTATGGTTCCACCTAAAGCAGTCTCGATAGCAGTTTCATATTCCTTCTCTGTTTTAATGATATCAGCAACAACACCAACAATCCCAGGAATTCTAGCTTTCTGTTCCATGACCTTCTTAATACTGTTGCCATAGCCTTCGTAACGCTCGGTCAGGTTGATTAAGGATTCCAGTCGAGATTTTTCCCTAAGATAATTGTTTTGGTTATCGTTAAATTCCCGAGTAGTCTGTTCAATCCGTCCCTGTGTATCTGCTATAGAGACTTCAAGGGATTTGCTTTCCACGGTTCGTTGGATTATTTCACCAGAAATACTTTGTAAAACACCTTCATATCTCTGGATGGATTCATTATACGTATCCTCTTCACTTTTATTCTTTAAAATCCTCTGGTTTAGCTCTGCCTTACGTAAGGTGTTCTGTTCCAGCATAGTCTCATATCGTTGAATATTACCTTTGATTTGAGAATTAATATTTAGGTACTCAAAGATACCATTGTTGCAGTCTTCTATTTCTCTTGTATATCGTTTGATGTTCTCATTAATATTCTCTAACTCCGTCAGAGCATTACTGAGGATATCGTCCATATCGGCAATCTTCTGATCAATGATATTTTTTTCGCTCAGATAACCTTGCTCCTCCAGTTTTTTATCCTGGATATCCTTCTCACTGGCATCAATTCTACTCTGGTAGTACTTATCATTTTGGGTTAAAGAGCTAATCTGTTCCATCAGTACTTTGATTTCACCTTCGGCCTTTTCCTTTCTAAGCATAAGGTCATTGTACTGGTTTCTATCTGTTTCAATAGAGAGATCACATTCCTCCAGCTGCTTTTCCAGACGAAGATATTCTTCCTTTGTATTTTCATAATCGATTCTAGCCTGGTCTAGGTCTGAAGTTGCAATCGTTAATTTTTCTTCCAATTGCTCCTTAGATATTCGGATACTATCATATTCCTTTAAGAACTGAGCAACTTCAAGTGCTTTTAACTCTTCTTTGTATTTTAAATAAACCTTAGCGACAGCAGACTGTTTCTCTAAGGGTTCCAATTGTTTTTCTATTTCCTTCATAATGTCAGTGATACGGGATAGGTTCAGTCGTTCTTCTTCTAAGTTCTTTTCGGCAGCAAGCTTTCTTCTCTTGAATTTTACAATACCGGCAGCTTCATCAAAGAGTTCTCTTCTATCGTCCGGTTTTCCACTTAAGATTTTATCAATCTGACCCTGACCAATTATGGAATAACCCTCCTTGCCAATACCAGTGTCCATAAAGAGCTCTTGAACATCTCGTAGTCGACAGGAAGCTCCATTAATCAAATATTCACTTTCACCGGAACGATAAACCCGGCGGGCAACCGTTACTTCATCATATTCAATCGATAGCTTGTGGTCTGAGTTGTCCAAAGTTATGGCAACAAAAGCATAACCCAGGGGCTTTCTGGTCTGTGTCCCTGAGAATATAATATCCTCCATCTTAGAACCACGGAGCTGTTTTGCACTTTGCTCTCCTAAAACCCAACGTACAGCATCTGCTACATTGCTTTTTCCACTGCCATTTGGACCAACAATACCGGTAATACCATCATGAAATTCTAGAACTATTTTATTCGCAAAAGATTTAAAACCATGGACCTCTATACTTTTTAAATGCATTCGGTTCTCCCATCTTTCAGTATATTATTTCTTTTTCTGTAGCTTTTGAATTGCCTGAGAGGCTGCTTCTTGCTCTGCAGCTTTTTTTGTTCTTCCGGTTCCACTACCAATTTGCTCATTTCCAACATAGACCGCTGTTGTAAAGATCTTATTATGATCAGGACCTTCCTCCGACAACAGTTTGTACCGAATTTTTTGCTTATTATTTTCGTTCTGGATTATCTCCTGTAAGATAGTCTTGCTATCGAAAAAGAGTTCCTTGCCTTTTACATTAGACAGGATAAAATTCTGAATAAACTCTTTTGCGTTAGTAAAACCACCGTCCAGATAAATTGCGCCAATTACGGCTTCAAGGGCATCGGATAGAATCGATTCCCGTACTCTACCACCGGAGGCATCCTCCCCCTTGCCAAGGAGCAGATAATCACCCATGTTCAAATCTCTGGCGCAGGTGGATAGGGTTTGCTCACATACGATACTTGCCCTTAGCTTCGTTAAATCCCCCTCACTTAGATTCTTGTACTCCTTATAAACGTATTCACTGGTTACTAGCTCTAACACCGCATCACCCAAAAACTCTAACCGTTCATTGTTATTTTCCTTATTCATGCGCATCTCATTGGCATAGGAACTATGGGTTAGTGCATGATGAAGTATACTTGGATCAGCAAAACGATACAGAATCTGTTTTTCCAGCGTATTCTGTGATGCTTCATTGTACCTTCGAAAACTCATATATATTGCTCCTCCTTTAAAATGAAAAGCCCAATTAAATAAGGCGTACCTTATTTTACGGGCTTTTGCATAGCACTAATCTAATATATAGTAACTAGTTTATAGCATTTTTAATCTGTTCTACCGCATCCGCAACAGTAACAATATTCTCTGCATCCTCATTGGCTATCTCGATATCGAACTCTTCCTCAATGCCCATAATGATTTGGAATAAATCAAGGGAATCAGCTCCAAGATCGTCTACAAATGTTGTATCCATTGTAATTTCGTCGTGATCTACATTTAAAACTTCACTAATAATTTTTTTTAACTTTTCAAATTCCATATCATTCACCCTTCTTTTCATGAATTTCATTTTTGAGATTATTTAAAATTTTATCATTTATACTTTGTTCCGTAAAGGAAACACATTGGAGAATGGCATTTTTAATCTCAATACTTTTAGAATTACCATGGGTTTTAACAACCAGACCTTTTAAGCCCAGCATCGGGGCTCCACCGTATCTGGAAGCGTCAAAATCCTTTAGGGTCTCCTTTAATGCCGGTTTACTTAATAATGCACCAATTTTACTTTTCATTGAGCTCATAAGTCCCTGCTTGATCTTCGTGATCAGCGCAGAGCCAAGACCTTCATAAAGCTTAAGAATTACATTACCCACAAAAGCTTCACAGACGATTACATCTGCAGCACCATATGGGATTTCTCGCGCCTCGATACTACCAATAAAATTAATATCAGTACAATTTTTGAGTAAAGGAAATGTTTCCTTAACCAGCTGGTTCCCTTTCTCCTCTTCAGCTCCGATATTTACGATCGCTACTTTTGGGTTTTTTATTCCTACCACATGTTCCATATAGATGGAACCCATCTTGGCAAACTGTACCAAATGTGAGGCTCTTGCATCAACATTTGCTCCGCAGTCAACTAATAAGGATACCCCATTTAATGTAGGAATTAATGGTGCTAGAGGGGGACGCTCCACACCAGGTATTCTACCAACAATCAACTGTCCACCTGCTAGGACGGCACCCGTACTACCAGCAGATACAAAAGCATCTGCTCCGCCGTTCTTGACTAGATTGAGAGCTGTTACGATGGAGGAATTTTTCTTACGGCGAATAGCTATCACAGGAGACTCATTATTCGTGATAACCTCATCAGCATGTACAATCTCGATCTGATTACTATCATAATTATACTCCTGAAGTCCGCTACGAATGACATCTTCTTTACCAACAAGCGTTACCTTAAGGTCTTTTTTTTCTTGGACAGCTAGTACAGCGCCCTGAATGATTTCTCCAGGAGCGTTATCACCGCCCATAGCATCGACTGCAACCGTAATAACCTTTTGCATTATTTACCTCCATTAAAACCGCAAAATAGTTTTCTTAAACACTATATTCTGCGTTTTTGTTATTAGCTAAAATTTGCATACAGCTAACCTATAAATCAATATACTCGATATCATACTAAAAATCAACTATTAATTATGACTTTTTCTTAGGCAGAAGAAAGGACTCAAGAAAGGTTCTTAATGAATGTTGTTATGTACCTAGTTCAAGAATTTTAATATTCAAAAAAGCAGCTGTCTAGGATTAATTTCCTAAGATCAGCTGCTTAATATTATACTTTTTTATAAAAGAATGACTTAAAGCTTT
>CAYMLE010000015.1:0-30762 GCA_964391115.1 uncultured Herbinix sp.
CTATACAATTTCCAGCTTGAGAAGACTAGATGTTATGGTATATGCCTTCCCTCAATATCTAAGATTACTTAAAATTTTTGAATGCTCGCGTTAAAAATATTTGATGAATTTTTTTCGTTCCAAGCGTAAACAATAGTAAGGTAAGAATTTATGTTTGGAGGGAAAGCTATGACAGTTAGAAAATTAGATAAACCAAATGAAGGCATTAGTTGTATTGTTAATACTTGTGAGTATTATATGAACGGTGATCATTGTTCTGCAGAAAAGATTAAAGTAGAGCCAAGGAACGCCAATGACTCTGAAGAAACCGATTGTACTACCTTTGTTCCTAAGGAATCATTTCATTGAATGTAATTTGTTGCTAATGTTATTCATTAAAAAAGGTATCTTCATATAGTTCCCTATATGTAGGTACCTTTCAGTTTTATTAATTCAAGAAAGCAAGTTCGTCTAAATTCATGCTATCGGTAGAGATGAATGGATCCTTCATCATTCATTTTCTTAAGAATTGTAGCGATGACCGGTAATAAGAGAAGTCCGAGGATCCCCATTAGTTGTGTTCCGGCATACATAAGAATTAGTGTTAGAACTGGATGAAGTCCGATCTGCTGACCTACGATCTTTGGTTCGATAGCTTGGCGGACCGCGGTAATGATAATATATAATACCAGCATGCCGATACCGAGCTTTGTATTACCTAGTATAAAAGCAATGAGAGACCAAGGAAGAAGCACAGCTCCGGTTCCTAAAATAGGCATAATATCAATGAATGCGATTAAGGCTCCGAATAAGATCGGGCTTGGGATGCCCAAAATCCAAAAACCAAACGATAATTCGATAAAGGTTATTGATATAATAGTAGAATATGCCCGGATGAACTTACCAAGGGTTCCGATACCATTATCCTTTAAATTCAGTAGCATATCTCGTCGTTCTCCCTTAAACTGCCTTAGGATAAAATCGGTAATACGATAATAGTCTATGGTGAAGAAGAAGGATGCAACAATAGTGAAAATTAACTTGATTAATAATGAGGGGAGCCGACCAGCTATTCCGGTAATAGTCCCTATTACAGTGGAGGAAGCATCTTTAACAAAGCTAAAGATGGTATCATTAATATTTAATATAGATTCCTCCATATATGGTCGTATGCCTGGAAATTGTTCCATCAGATTATCGGCAGCAGTACTAAATGCTGGTTCTAGAGTTTGTACATATAATTCAGGTAGTTGACCAAATAAGTCCTTCAAGAAAGAGAAGAGCTTAATTCCTATGAAGCTGATAAGCAATACCACGATTCCATAAAACAGAATTAGAATAAAGATGGATACAAAGGATCTTTTCATATGGAACTTCTTCTCGATAAGATCAATCAGCTTACGAAATATTATTGCTATAATTAAACCGATAACAAAGGGCATAAACAGAGGTAGAATATATTTGATTCCAACATATCCGAGACCTAATATAAAAGCAATATAGACTACATGAACGATGAAAGCCTTTTGCTTTGCTAAATTCATGTGCACCAAGCCTTTCCTAATATATAAATTATGAGTTTTTCATGATGATTTCTTCTAGTATATCTGCTACATCTTCGCAGTTATCGCAGCACAGCTCCAAACGATGCATAATCTCTGTCCAGGTCATAAGCTCAATGGGATCGGTAGAAGTGCGATACAGGTTTTTCATCATGTCGACATAAAGTTCATCGCCGTCTTCTTCCAGGCGATTGATCTCAATGATTTTCTCTTTTAGTTTCTTAGAAGATCTGAAATTTTTGAATTCAACAACTGCTTCATCCATGGCTTCACAGCAACGAACAATCAACTCGGTAAATTTCAAAACATCCAGACGTATTTTTTGAATATTAAACATATTGATAAATAAAAGTACATCCTCAATGGAATCAGTTACATCATCGATTTCTTGAGAAATTGATGTGATATCCTCCCGTTCGATTGGAGGAAGGAATTCTCGTACCAGATGGTCCATGATTTCGTGCTTTGCTAGATCAGCAGAATGCTCGATATGATGCATTTCCTTTACTCGGGCTGTTATTTCTCTGGGGTTAAAGTTAGTTAATGTTTTGTGTAGAATTTGTGCTGAGTTTAAGGAAAACTTAGATAAAATTGAAAATGACTCAAAGTAATTGAATTCATTCTTTTTGGCCATAAGAAAATACATCCTTTCTTAAATATATTATTATTTTTAAGATGGAAATAACGAAGTACTTGTTACGTTATTGCTAAAATATTTTCATAAAGATTAAAGACATTATATAAGCTAGGATTCCACAGCCGGGGAAAGTTAAAATCCATGCCGCGACCATTTCTTTCACCACGGACCAATTGACACAGGAAAGTCTCTTGGAAGCACCGACTCCCATGATGGCAGTTGTCTTCGTGTGAGTGGTACTTACCGGAATTCCTAAGGTAGTAGCAACAAATAAACTGATGGCAGCTGCAGCATCTGCAGAAAAGCCTTGATAGGGCTCCAGCTTTACCATCCCCATACCGACTGTTTTGATAATCTTATAACCGCCGATGGAAGTACCTAAAGTCATAACAACGGAACATAAGATGATAAGCCAAATTGGGATATCAAAGGAGGATACACTAGACTGATCATTTGCAAGGAAGATCCCAAGCATGAATACTCCCATGAACTTCTGGCCATCCTGTGCTCCATGCATAAAAGCCATGGCTGCTCCACCAGCGACCTGAGCACTTTTGAAAAACTTATTTGTTTTACGACGGTCAAAGCCTCTGAATATCATACCGGTTAACCTTGTTATACCAAAGCCAAGGCCAAAACCGATGATTGTGGATAGGAACAAGCCATAGATAACTTTGACCCATTCATTTCCATTGATACCCTGACCACCTTGCAATGCTAAGGCGGCACCAGAGATACCTGCAATTAACGCATGGGATTCGCTGGTAGGAATGCCAAATGCCCAGGCTGCGGTAGCCCATACAACAATTGCAAATAAGGCGGCACATAGGGCAATTAACGCGTTTTTACTGGTACCAAAGTTAACCATATTGGATATCGTTTCGGCAACGGCTTTACTTATCATAGTCATGACTAATACGCCAAGGAAATTAAAAACTGCAGCCATCATGATTGCTGCTCTTGGACCGATGGATCTGGTTGAAACACAGGTTGCGATTGCATTTGGTGCATCAGTCCAACCATTTACAAGAATCACGCCAAGAACCAGTACTACTGTTATGAATAAAGTAGGATTCGATAACAGCTGTTGCAAGAAATCAGATAAACTCATAATAGGCCTCCCAAGGAAGATAAGTAAAATACAATATTTAGATTACAAAATATTGTTATTTCTATATCAAATCTTAACACTTAATGATAGCATAAGCAATCAATTTTTGATCTGAATGGCGATTGTTATAATGAAAAAATGCTTATTTTAGTTGACTTATTCAGGTAAGAATTGTAGGATGGAAGTATTTTCATAAAATATTTTATTTTAACATTGATTTTTACTAGAAGATACTATATTATATACTGTACTACATTAAAGCAGTAAAAACCAACCTTGAGAGGATGCACATATAAGAGTACAATTATGTAACTATATTATTATAAGAAAGAAAAGGTGATAGCGGATGAGAAGTGACGTAGTAAAAAAAGGGATACAGCAGGCGCCCCATAGGTCTTTGTTTAATGCTCTTGGGTTTACCAAGGAAGAGTTAAGTAGACCATTGATTGGTATTGTCAGTTCGTTTAATGAGATTGTTCCCGGACATATGAACCTTGATAAAATAGTAGATGCTGTAAAGCTAGGTGTGGCTATGGCTGGCGGAGTTCCAGTTGTATTTCCGGCTATTGCCGTTTGTGATGGTATTGCTATGGGACATCAGGGAATGAAGTATAGTCTGGTTACCAGAGACTTAATAGCGGATTCCACCGAAGCTGTGGTTATGGCTCATCAATTTGATGCTTTGGTTATGGTCCCGAATTGTGATAAGAATGTACCTGGCTTACTGATGGCAGCGGCCAGACTGAATATTCCGACCATCTTTGTAAGTGGAGGACCTATGCTTGCCGGTCGTGTGAATGGTTCTAAAACCAGCTTGTCTACTATATTTGAAGCAGTTGGTGCCTATAGTGCTGGTAAGATGACAGAGGAAGAGGTCGAGGAATATGAGAATAAGGTTTGCGCTTCCTGTGGCTCCTGTTCTGGTATGTATACCGCCAACTCCATGAACTGTTTAACAGAAGCTTTGGGTATGGGTCTTAAGGGTAACGGTTCTATTCCTGCAGTTTATTCAGATCGAATTCGTTTGGCTAAGCATGCGGGCATGAAGATAATGGAACTTTTGGAGAATAACATATGTCCTAGAGATATTATGACAGAGAAGGCTTTCCAAAATGCTTTGACGGTGGATATGGCTTTGGGCTGTTCCACTAATTCGATGTTACATCTTCCCGCAATTGCTCATGAAGTGGGAATTGATTTGAATCTTGATTATGTGAATGAAATCAGTGCAAAAACTCCGAACCTATGCCATTTGGCTCCAGCAGGGCACACCTACATGGAGGATTTGAATGAAGCCGGTGGTGTGTACGCAGTCATGAATGAATTAAATAAGAAGGAATTGCTCCACACCGATCTGCTTACTGTAACAGGAAAAACAGTCGGAGAGAATATAAAGAATTGTAGAAATCTAAATACAGATGTCATTCGACCAATTGACAATCCTTACAGTGAAACGGGAGGCATTGCTATCCTTAAGGGTAACTTAGCTCCGGATACCGGTGTGGTAAAGCGGTCCGCAGTGGATCCTAATATGCTGAAGTTTGAAGGTCCTGCCAGGGTGTTTGATTGCGAAGAGGATGCAATTGAAGCAATTACAGGTGGTAAGATAAAGCCGGGCGATGTCGTGGTAATTCGCTATGAAGGACCAAAGGGTGGCCCAGGCATGAGAGAGATGCTAAATCCTACAAGTGCAATTATGGGTATGGGTCTAGGATCCTCGGTAGCGCTGATTACCGATGGACGATTCTCCGGTGCATCCAGAGGAGCTTGCATTGGCCATGTATCGCCAGAAGCAGCGGTTGGTGGTAATATCGCACTTGTAGAAGAGGGAGATATCATACAAATCGATATCAATCAAAACTCCTTGAATTTTGCCGTATCCGAGGAAGAGTTGGAAGTCAGAAGAGCAAAATGGCAGCCAAGGGAGCCTAAAATCACAACCGGATATCTTTCCCGATATGTTGCTATGGTTACGAGTGGAAATCGAGGTGCAATTCTTGAGGTTCCAAAGGCAAGGTAGTTAGGAAGACTGTCATAATAAGAACATGATGATAAGATATATAAACAAATAAATCATAAAATAATAATCACAAAATAAATAAAACATAAAGCAAATAAAACATAAAGCAAATAAAACATAAAACAAATAAAACATAAAACAAGCATAAAATTAAACATAGCGCAAAACTTACAAATGATTAGAAACGGACAAATTAACCCCCCCTAGAAAATGGAGGTATCGTATGGAATTAACAGGTTCTCAAATTGTAATAGAATGTTTAAAGGAACAGGGCGTTGATACCGTCTTCGGATATCCAGGCGGAGCGATCCTGAATATTTATGATGAGCTATATAAACATAGCCATGAAATCCGGCATATCCTGACCTCTCATGAGCAGGGAGCTTCCCATGCCGCGGATGGATATGCAAGAGCCACAGGAAAAACTGGTGTTTGTCTGGCAACCTCTGGACCAGGATCCACGAATCTGGTAACCGGAATTGCAACTGCATACATGGATAGTGTTCCTATGGTTGCCATAACGGCCAATGTTGCTGTTAATCTATTAGGCAGAGACACCTTCCAGGAGATTGACATAGCTGGTGTTACCATGCCCATAACGAAACATAACTATATAGTAAAGGATGTTACTATGCTAGCATCTACCATTCGAAAAGCCTTTCGGATAGCCAGTTCCGGTAGACCTGGACCGGTTTTAGTTGATATCACGAAGGATGTTACTGCTGAAAAGACAGATTATGTGAAGGGACTACCAGAAGTAATTGCACGTGATACGGATAAGATTACAGAGGAAGATATACAGAATGCGCTGGAGCTAATCCGGAAATCCAAAAACCCCTTTATCTTTGTTGGTGGTGGTGCAGTTATTTCAGAAGCACACGATGAACTAAAGGAATTTGTTGAGAAAGTGGATGCACCGGTAACAGATACACTTATGGGTAAGGGCGCATATGATGGAACAGATTCCCGTTATACCGGAATGATAGGCATGCATGGTACTAAGGCGGCTAATCTAGGAGTAACTGAGTGTGACTTACTGATTACCATTGGAGCAAGGTTTTCTGACCGTGTAACTGGAAATACTAAAAAGTTTGCATGCAATGCTAAGATACTTCAGATTGACATTGATCCGGCAGAGATTAATAAGAATGTTGTTACCCATAGCGCTATCATAGGTGATGTAAAGGAAGTTTTACAAAGGATTAACCTAGCTCTGGAACAGCAGGACCATACTGACTGGATGGCTCATATTATGGAATTACATAAAAAACATCCGCTTAAATATAATAAGGAAATTCTGACCGGACCCTATATACTGGAGAAGCTGTATGAAGTCACCGAAGGAAAAGCAATTATTGCTACAGAGGTAGGTCAGCATCAGATGTGGGCGGCTCAATTTTACAATTATAAGTATCCCAGATCCTTACTGACTTCCGGTGGTCTAGGAACTATGGGATATGGTCTAGGGGCTTGTATTGGAGCCAAGATCGCAAAGCCTGAGAAAACCGTTGTAAATATCGCTGGTGACGGGTGCTTCCGAATGAACATGAACGAGCTGGCTACAGCAACCAGATATGATATACCGATTATCGAAATAATATTAAATAACGAGGTTCTTGGTATGGTTCGTCAATGGCAGAGTCTATTTTACGGCGAACGATATTCCTATACAAATCTACGCGATAAGGTTGATTTTGTGAAGCTGGCAGAAGCAATGGGTGCTAAGGCTTATCGAATAACGAAGATAGAGGAAGTGGAACCTGTTCTTAAGGAAGCAATCTCATTAAATGTGCCAGTATTAATTGACTGTATTATTGATAGAGATGATATGGTATGGCCGATGGTAGCTCCTGGAGCTCCGATTCAGGAGGTATTTTCTGAAGAGGACTATATTAAGAAAGCAAAATAAACACCATATTAATGTATTGACAAAAAAATAACGTAGTCTTATAATAACAATATGCTTTACTTGGCTAAAGTTATAAAGTATGGGTTGAGCGGATAGTATATAAGGGAGGATGAGAGAATTGGGAAGAATCTATAATTTTTCAGCAGGCCCTGCAATGTTACCTATCGAGGTATTGCAGGAAGCAGCAGATGAAATACTGGATTACAAAGGCACTGGAATGTCTGTTATGGAAATGAGCCACAGATCTAAGGCTTACGAAGGAATTATTCAGGATGCTGAGAAGGATTTAAGGGAGCTAATGAATATTCCTGATAATTATAAGGTATTATTTCTACAAGGTGGAGCATCGCAGCAATTTGCTATGATACCGATGAACCTTATGAAAAATAAGGTGGCTGATTACATAATAACAGGTCAGTGGGCTAAGAAGGCTTATCAAGAGGCTCTTATATATGGTAAAGCAAATGCCATAGCTTCCTCCGCAGATAAAACATTTTCCTATATACCAGACTGCTCTGACCTGCCAATATCCGAAGATGCAGACTACGTTTATATATGTGAAAACAATACGATTTATGGTACGAAATTTAAGAATTTACCGAATACAAAGGGTAAGACCCTGGTAGCGGATGTTTCCTCCTGCTTCCTTTCGGAGCCGGTTGATGTCACCAAATATGGTGTGATCTATGGTGGTGTACAGAAGAATATAGGACCGGCTGGTGTTGTAATTGTAATCATCCGTGAAGACCTAATTACAGAGGATACTCTTGCGGGTACGCCGACTATGTTAAAATATAAAATCCATGATGACAATGCTTCTCTTTATAATACACCTCCGGCATACGGTATTTATATCTGTGGTAAGGTATTTAAATGGATTAAAAACCGCGGTGGCTTAGTAGCTATGAAGGAGCATAATGAGAAAAAGGCAGCACTTCTTTATGATTTCCTGGATCAGAGCAAGCTATTTAAAGGAACCGTTGCTAAGGAAGATCGTTCTCTTATGAACGTACCTTTTGTAACTGGTAACGACGAGTTGGATGCTAAATTTGTTAAAGAAGCAAAGGCCGCTGGACTAGAGAACCTGAAAGGTCATAGATCCGTGGGTGGAATGCGAGCTAGCATATATAATGCAATGCCGATGGAAGGTGTCCAAGAACTTGTTGCATTCATGAAGCAATTTGAGGATGAGAACGTTAAATAGTCGAGCGATAAGGAAGGAGTGCTGGAATTGAAATATCATTGTCTTAACCCTATAGCAGAGATAGGTTTGCATATTTTTAATGACCAATACGAGAAAACAGATGAAGTAAAGGATGCGGATGTAATCCTAGTCAGAAGTGCAGCAATGCATGAGATGGAATTTTCAGATAATTTAAATGCAATTGCTAGAGCTGGTGCCGGTGTCAATAACATTCCCCTAGAGAAATGTGCGGAAGATGGTATTGTGGTATTTAACACCCCTGGTGCTAATGCCAATGGCGTTAAGGAACTAGTTATAGCCGGACTGATTATGGCTTCTCGAGATATCGTTGGGGGAGTTAACTGGGTTCAGAACATAAAGGATGATGCTGGTGTAGGAAAACTAGTGGAGAAAGGCAAGGGTAAGTTTGCTGGCCGTGAAATTCAGGGTAAGAAGCTGGGAGTTATCGGTCTTGGTGCCATCGGAGTACTAGTTGCTAATGCAGCGCATCGTCTTGGAATGACCGTATATGGCTGTGACCCTTTTATATCGGTTGACAGTGCATGGAACCTTTCAAGAGATATCATCCATGTTAAGACCAGAGATGAGATTTATAAAGAATGTGATTATATCACAGTACATACACCCTTGGTAACGGATGAGAATCCGGATAAGAATACGAAGGAAATGATTAATAAAGAAGCAATCGAGAAGATGAAGGATGGCGTTGTTATCCTTAACTTTGCAAGAGATCTTCTGGTTAGTGATGACGATATGAGAGAAGCTTTAAAATCCGGGAAGATAGCTAAATATGTTACTGACTTCCCGAATGATAAAACAGCCGGAATGGACGGAGTTATAGCGATCCCTCATTTAGGTGCCTCCACAGAAGAGTCAGAAGATAATTGTGCGATGATGGCCGTAAGACAGCTTAGGGAGTACATGGAAAACGGAACCATCCGTAATTCTGTAAATTACCCCAATTGTGAAGCTGGAATTTGCTTGTCCCAGGGACGGGTTGCCATCCTACACAAGAATATCCCCAATATGCTAAACCAGTTTACGGGTGCGATTTCCTCCATAGGCTATAACATTACTGATTTGGTAAATAAAAGCAAGGGAGATTATGCTTATACCGTAGTAGATGTAGAAGCTGCAATTAATGAGGAATTGGCTGATAAGCTGTCTAAGATTCAGGGTGTTCTTAAGGTGAGAATTGTTAAATAACTTTAATTCATGATAAGTGAATTGGCTTGTTAATTCATCTTATTTGATAGTGGATAGGGAATAGAAGAGAGAGATGACGCCGGAGGACATGAATTCCAATGCCTTTTTCGGCGTCTTTTTCTGTCTGATTACATTATTATACTCTCTAGAGATGGAAAAATAACAGAGGAATACTTGCGGTTTCAACAGAAAACAGATAAGATATGATTGAAATAATGAAAGATGACGGAGTAGATAATAGGAGGTAATTCAGTATGGCAATTGTCAAACCCTTTCAATGTATTCGCCCAGAGGCTGATCTGGCTGAACGTGTAGCGGCACTTCCTTATGATGTATATAACCGGAAGGAAGCAAGTCAAGAGGTAATCAGAGAACCTCTGTCCTTTCTTAGGGTAGACCGGGCCGAAACTCAATTAGGAGATGATGTGGATACCTATGATCCGCGAGTTTATGCCAAGGCAAAGGAACTGTTAGAGAATATGATAACCGAAGGTATCTTGATTTCAGATGCAAAGGAATGCTATTATATATATGAGCTGACGATGGAGGGTAGATCACAAACGGGTATTGTAGCCTGTGCCTCCATTGATGATTATATGAATAATAGGATCAAGAAGCATGAGAATACCAGGGAAGAAAAAGAGATCGATCGAATTAATCACGTAGATATCTGTAATGCTCAGACAGGACCCATCTTTCTGGCATATCGTTCCAGGGAAGAAATCAACCGTTTGGTTGAGGAGGTTAAGAGGGAAGCCCCCCTATACAGTTTTACTGCAGTTGACGGAGTTGGTCATCACGTATGGCGGATTTCAGAAGCAGATCGACTTCAGATAATCCGAGAGGGTTTTGACCAAGTGGACAGTATCTATATTGCCGATGGACACCACCGTACAGCTTCCGCCGTAAAGGTTGGTCTAAAAAGGCGTGAAGCCAACCCTGAATATACAGGAGGGGAAGAATTTAATTATTTTCTGTCTGTATTATTTCCCCATGATCAGCTGATGATTTTGCCCTATAATCGTACGGTTAAGGATTTGAATGGCTTATCGGTAGAGGCGTTTCTTCAGAAGGTAGAGGAGAGTTTTGAGGTTACTTGTATCGGAGATACCGCATATGGCCCGAAAGAAAAGGCTGATTTTGGTATGTATCTGGAGGGTACCTGGTACTCCCTTAAGGCCAAGGAAGCTTTGCGTAGTGTAAAGGATCCAGTAAAATCCTTAGATGTATCTCTGCTGCAGGATTATTTGCTTCAGCCCATACTGGGAATAGGGGATCCTAGAGTTGATAATCGGATTGATTTTATCGGTGGAATTCGTGGTCTTAAGGAATTGGAGAGAAGAGTAGCGGAGGATATGACGGTTGCATTTTCCATGTATCCAACCTCAATAACCGAGCTTTTTAAAGTATCGGATGAGGGAATGCTAATGCCCCCAAAATCCACCTGGTTTGAGCCTAAGCTTAGAAGTGGATTATTTATTCATCCTTTAGATTAGTTGATGTATACTCCGTTCATGGAGTTTATTACATAAATTTTATTACATTATAGGAGGTTATTACATATGACAAGTTTAAGAGGAACGAAAACCCTAGAAAATCTTATGAAAGCATTCGCAGGTGAATCACAAGCAAGAATGCGCTATACTTATTTTGCTTCTGTAGCAGGCAAGGAAGGATATAAGCAGATTCAAAATATATTTATGGAAACAGCGGAAAATGAAAAGGAGCATGCTAAGGTATTTATGAAGCTTGCACTGGAACATCTTGATGGAGAGAATCCTGCTCCTGTAGACATTAATGCTACCTATCCTTTTGCTTTTGGAGATACGATTGCCAACTTAACATCTGCAGCAGCCGGTGAGCATGAAGAGTGTGAAGTGGATTATCCTGCCTTTGCTCAAACTGCGAAGGAGGAAGGTTTTGCTGATATTGCATCCCGTTTCCTATTGATTGCCAAAGTAGAAAAGCATCACGAGGATAGATATCGCAAGCTTCTTGAGAATATCGAAAACGGAACCGTATTTAAAAAAGATGGTAAGGTATTCTGGAAATGCATCAACTGTGGTTATGTACATGAAGGAGACGAGGCCCTAAACCTATGTCCCGCCTGTAAGCACCCTCAAGCATATTTTCAGCTATTAGATGACTGTTTCTAAATCTAATTGAGTAAGCCGTAAGACTCTAAAAACAGTACATAAACAAGGATATAAAACAGCCAGTAATTCAAAAAATATTTTCTAAGTCAAATAATTAAATTACAAATCAATTAAACTAATTAATTATTAACTTATTAAAACTTTATAAACTATGCAAAGCTGTTGCTCAACAAAGTAAATCCAGGCAGGAGACGATATCCAGTCCCCTTAATACACCATTTCAAAGACTGAGCCCCTGATATGTATGCTAGTTAGCGGACATTCATGTCCGATAAAAGCATACATATCAGGGGTACTGTCTTTGGACTGGTGTGTGTGGGGACTGGATATCGCCTCCTGCCTATTCACAACCTACAAGCAACAGCCACATATCATCAAAACATGTAATATTTGCATGCACCCCGGTTTATAATAATTTTACTTTAATTAAAGGGGGACTTGTGTTAGAATATAAGGAAATATGAATGAGGGAGACAAGCAATGAATAATTTATTTAATATGGACAATCCATTCTTCTCAACGCTCAGTAAGCTTTATGATATGCTATTTTTGAGTGTGCTATGGGTGATTTTTTGTATACCGATTGTAACCATCGGTCCGGCTACTACGGCATTGTATTATACGGTAGTTAAGGTTATCCGTAAGGAGAGAGGCTATCTATTTCGCGAATTCGTTAAATCCTTTCGTTTAAATTTTAAAAAAGGTGCTATAGTTGGGGTCCTACTGACCATTGTTATAGTTGTACTGATGTTTGATATATCCTATGCTATAGAATCATTGGCGGTGGATTCGAATAAAGGATCTCTTATGGTTGGTGTATTTATAGCAATTACTTTCCTGGCAATCAGCATAGCAATGTATATATTTCCAGTATTATCCCGATTTGAGATGACAATAAAACAGTTAATCAAGGCTGCTGTATACATGTCTATGAGACATATACTGTTTACCATACTTATGGATGTTGTATTCATAATGTCAGTAATTATTGTGGTATATCTAATGCCGATTATGATATTTATTGTTCCGGCTTTATCCGTTTTAATTAATTCCTTTATGATGGAAAGGGTTTTTAAAAAATACATGCCAGAAACTGCAGGGTCTCCTGATGAGACAGGAAAGGACGAGTGGTATCTGGATTAGGATATTAATTTCGTTACCTAACAATACGAATATGGGATACTTTTCGTCAATTTTCATAAAAAGTAAAATATGTTATAAAATATCCTTTTCTTTTTAGGGAAAACATGATATATACTGTATATAATTAAAATGCAAGAGCGAAAGTGTTCTCAAATTTTGGGGGCACTTTTTTGTTAACAGCTGTGTGGCACGTATACACGCATCTGTCATCAAAAATTGGGAGGAAACTATGTCTGAGAGATTAACCGATTTATTTGGAATTGACGTATTTAATGATGCCGCAATGGTAGAACGCTTGCCAAAGAAGATCTATGCTGCCCTCAAAAAGACGATTGAGAATGGGGAGGATCTTGATCCTAACGTTGCAGAGGTAGTTGCCAATGCTATGAAGGATTGGGCAATTGAACGAGGAGCGACCCACTATACCCACTGGTTCCAGCCAATGACTGGAATAACTGCGGAGAAGCATGATTCCTTTATCACCCCGACCTCCGACGGGAGAATTATCATGGAGTTTTCAGGGAAAGAACTGATTAAGGGAGAACCGGATGCTTCTAGTTTTCCTTCCGGCGGATTGCGAGCAACCTTTGAGGCAAGAGGATATACTGCTTGGGATTGTACCTCTCCTGCATTCATAAGAGAGGATTCGGCGTGTGTTACCTTATGTATCCCTACGGCGTTCTGTTCCTATACTGGTGAAGCTCTGGATATGAAGACTCCGCTTCTTCGTTCCATGGAGGCTCTCAGTGATCAGGCGGTACGAGTTGTTAGACTATTTGGTCATACTGAAGTGAAAAGAGTTACTCCTTCTGTAGGACCAGAACAGGAATACTTTTTGATCGATAAAGCAAAGTACCTAAAGAGGGATGACTTGATTTTTAGCGGTCGATCCTTATTCGGTGCTATGCCTCCCAAGGGACAGGAGCTGGATGATCATTATTATGGAAGTCTCAAGGATCGGGTAGCTACGTTTATGAAAGAGCTAAATATTGAGCTCTGGAAGATGGGAGTTACTGCGAAGACACAGCACAATGAAGTAGCACCTGGACAGCATGAACTAGCACCGATCTATGCAACTGCTAATATCGCTACGGATCACAATCAGCTAGTTATGGAGTGTATGAAGAGAGTGGCAAACCGTCAAAATCTTGCCTGTCTTCTTCATGAGAAGCCCTTTGCCGGCGTGAATGGCTCCGGTAAGCATAACAACTGGTCCATGGTTACGAATACTGGAAAGAATCTGTTGGATCCGGGTAAAACACCGAATGAGAACATACAATTTCTCTTAATCCTTGCTGCGGTACTAAAAGCGGTTGACGTTCATGCAGACCTAGTTCGAGTATCCGCATCAAACCCTGGAAATGATCATAGATTAGGTGCCAATGAAGCTCCCCCAGCAATTATTTCTGTCTTTGTAGGAGAGCAGCTAGAGGATGTTTTAGCACAGCTGATTGAAACGGGAGAAGCTAAGACCTGTAAAGAAGGTGGCAGGTTAAATGTCGGTGTACATACCATACCAGAGCTAAAGAAGGATGCGACCGATCGCAACAGAACCTCACCTTTTGCTTTTACCGGTAATAAATTTGAGTTCCGTATGGTTGGTTCTTCAGCATCAATCGGTACCACCAATACAGTTCTTAACACTATTATTGCAGATGTATTATGCGATATGGCTGATGAATTAGAGAAGGCAGAGGATTTTGATCTGGCAGTACATGATCTAATCAAGAAAACCATCAGCGACCATAAACGAATTGTATTTAACGGAAATGGATATTCAGAAGCATGGGTAGAGGAAGCAGAGAGAAGAGGATTGCCAAACATTAAATCTATGGTGGAGGCTATTCCGGCGCTCATCAGTGAGAAGGCAATTCAGCTCTTCGGTAAGCATAAGGTATTTACTGAGATAGAGCTTCGTTCCCGAGCAGAGATTATGTATGAATCCTATTCGAAAGCCATCAATATAGAAGCAAAGACGATGCTTCATATGGTAAATGTAAAATATATTCCTGCTGTGGTTAACTTTACGAAGAAGTTAGCAGATTCCATTAATGCAGTTAAGCAAGCGGTTCCAGAAGCTGATGTAAGTGTTCAAAGGGAACTCTTAGTGGAAGCCTCAGACCTATTAGTAAAGGCGAAAGCGGCCCTTGTTAAGCTTCAGAATCTGGTTGCAGAGACTACTAAAAACATGGATGGGAATGAGAAGGCCATCTTCTTCCATGACAATGTATTTCCAGCTATGATGGATCTCAGAAGACCGATTGATGAGTTGGAGCTAATCATTGACAGTAATTTATGGCCAGTACCGACCTATGGAGAATTGTTATTTGAATTATAGTCACAGGCCTGCGGAAGCAGTTGTTAAAATACATTAGTATCCTATACTGCATACCTTAGAAGTGAGAAATTCTAGATTTCTTATTTTGAGGTATGCATTTTATTATAACAGGGCATAACATAAATGATTTATATATCTGTTATTTAGAAGGATAATGAAATAAAGGAGATAAAAGGAACCGATATTATGAAACAAAAGACTATTAAAATAGTATATGCACTGTTAGGTATACTTTTGATCGGCATTGGAATCGCTTTTAATGCAGCTACACATTTTGGTAATGACCCAATTGGTATTCTATATGATGGAGTCCGTCATATTGCCAACCTATCCGATAGCCAGCTGGGACATGCGGTAAATGTGGTCAATGTACTTTTAACGGTATTTGTTTTTATCTTAGGAAGAAAATATGTGAATATTGGCACTTTTATATATATACTACCCTATGGTTTATTTGTGAATCTAGGAAGCTGGATTTACAATCAATTTCTAGATTCAAATCTCTTATTGATACGTATTATGACTGTAACGATTGGATGTCTCTTTATCTTTACCGGTGTCGCTATTTACATCTGGGTAGAGATAGGTTTGGATCCAATCACAGGCGTAACTATGGTAATCAGAGATAAGCTGAATTGGAGCTTCCGGTGGACTAAGATCATGTTTGACATTGTTGCAACCTTGATTGGCTTTCTCCTAGGAGGAAAAATCGGTACCATAACAATCATTACTGCAATCGTAGGAGGTCCCATAATACAATTTATACTAAGTATTTTACAAGGTAAATATAAAAAGAAGGACATGGCATAAGCAATAAGTTTATTAAAATTATAAGGAAGCTGGCTTTGGATAGGATGTAAAGAGCGCATACATCTTGAACCAAAGCTAGCTTTTTTAGTATCATAATCTAGATGAATGTGGATGTCTTTTACCGACCATATGATAAAAAATACTTGACAACAGAATAAGTCTGTTATATATTTTGAATATCAAACTATTTGTATTGCAAAATATAAATTTGTGAAAGAACAGATATACTTAGGAGTGGAATACGTGAAAGAGAAATTATTAGAAATCAATCAAATGCTAGTGGAGGTTTATGATGATGTAAACCGGATTGAAGAATACTCAATTAAGCAGGGAGCCTTCAATGATCTTTCCATAACTGAGATTCATACAATTGAGGCGGTGGGCTTATATGGTTCGAAGACTATGTCGGAGATAACCGCACAGCTTGAGATAACTATGGGAACCTTAACGATTGCTGTGGATAAGCTGATTAAGAAGGGGTATCTCACACGAAGTCGAAGTACAACCGATCGCCGTATCGTTAATGTTAGTCTAACGAATCGAGGCAAGCTAGCTTATCGAATACATGAAAAGTTCCATATGGACATGGTGAAATCTATCATGAGTGATTTTAATCCAGAAGAGGAAGAGATACTTCTTACTGCACTCCGTAAATTAAATGTGCATCTCAAAGAGATTTATCTATCAGCTGGTTCTAAGGATAGTAAATCAGTATAAGATGCGATAAGGTCGTGTCGAATGTTCAAACCTGAATTAGGGACTAAATTTGACGGGAGGAATACGGTGATGAGACAGGCAACAATCATCGGCACCGGTAGCTATGTACCGGAAAATAGGATGACAAACGATGATTTATCAAAGCTGGTAGAGACCAGCGATGAATGGATATATTCTAGGACAGGAATTAAAGAAAGGCGGATTTGCTCAAATGAAAATACCTCAGACTTGGCATTTGCGGCAGCCGATCGAGCACTAAAAAACGCTGGGCTTAATTCAAAAGAATTGGATCTTATTATATGTGCTACCATAACCCCCGATTCTTTTATGCCTTCTGTAGCTTGTATGGTTCAAGCTAAGCTAGGAGCGGATAGAGCGGTGGCCTTTGACATCACGGCAGCCTGTACTGGTCTGATTTATGGCATGGTAACTGCAGAGCGATTTATTTCCAGTGGTATGTATCAGAATGCCCTAGTAATCGGTGCAGAAACCATATCTAAGATTCTTGACTGGGAGGATCGATCCACCTGTGTATTATTCGGGGATGGAGCCGGTGCTGTGGTTCTATCGGCCACTACGGATAAGAAAGGAATTATAGCAGCCAATTTGCTGTCCGATGGTAGCAAACAAAACTATTTAACCTGCAAAGCGGTGCCTGTTACCAATCCTTATGTAAGCCAGGAGCCTTCATTTCGATCAACGATTCAGATGGAGGGGCAGGAGGTATTTAAATTTGCGGTTCGTACAATTACCGAGAATATAAAAGTAATACTTACTAAGTCAGGATTAACCCTTGAGGATATACGATATATTGTACCCCATCAGGCGAATCTAAGAATCATAGATCAGGCAGCGAGGTACTGTAATATTACTGCAGATAAGTTTTATATGAATTTAGAGAACTATGGGAACACTTCTGCTGCAAGTATCGGTATTGCCTTGGATGAATTAGTACAATCGGGCAAAGTACAGCCTGGGGACAAATTAATTCTGGTAGGCTTTGGTGGAGGATTAACCAGTGGAGCCATTTTGGTAGAATTATAATAGGGCCTTAAATCGGAGACCTGTGATTTTACTAGTGATTATATAACGTTTTAAAATTTAGAGGATGTTTTCATCTTCTAGCTTAATAATAAATTAATTGAACTAATTGGATAAGTAACAAAAAGAAGGATAATATCTTTCATATGCAAATCAGGTAAATGAGCCTGAAAGATTATTTAAGGAGGAAATTAAAATGGAATTAATCAAAATTAAAGAGGTAGTAGCAGAGCAATTAGGAGTTGACGTTTCTGAGTTAAATCCGGAGACGAGTTTGAAGGATGATTTAAATGCTGATTCACTGGATCTATTCCAGATAATTATGTCACTAGAGGAGGAATTCGGCATCGAAATTCCTACCGAGGATACCGATAATATCAACACCATTGGTGATATTGAAAGCTACTTAAATACAAGAAAAGAAGAAGAATAGATGTTGTTGGGAGGATAATTCCTCCCACAATACAGGGAGGAATATACATGAAGTCTCGCATATGCGAAATGTTGAATATAGAATATCCCATATTTCAGGGAGCAATGGCAAGAATAGCGGATGCTTCCCTGGCTGCTGCCGTTTCGGAAGCAGGAGGCTTAGGGATCATCGCTGGAGGAACAGCTCCGGTCGATTATGTCCGTAATGAAGTACGCAAAGCAAAAGAAATGACAAAGAAACCCTTCGGCGTTAATATCATGCTGCTTAGTACCAATGTAGATGAGATGGCAAAGATGGTTTGCGAAGAAGGCGTTAAGGTGGTCACTACCGGAGCAGGAACTCCAGGTAAATACATGGAGATGTGGAAGGAACATGGGATTAAGGTGATTCCGGTAGTTCCTTCTGTAGCGATTGCTAAGAGAATGGTACGGAGTGGTGCGGATGCGATTATTGTTGAGGGTACGGAAGCTGGCGGCCATGTCGGTGAATTGACCACAATGGTTCTGGTTCCCCAAGTAGTGGATGCCGTTGAGGTACCGGTTATAGCAGCCGGAGGCATCGCTGATGGGAGAGGAATCGCAGCAGTGTTGATGCTGGGAGCAGATGGAGTACAGGTAGGTACTCGCTTTTTAACAGCCCATGAATGTACCGTTCATCCGAATTATAAACAGAAGATATTGAATGCTAAGGATATCGATACGGTCGTAACGGGACGCCCTACAGGTCATCCGGTACGGATTCTTAAAAATAAATTAAGTCGGCAGTTCTCCAGTCTGGAGGCAACGGCAGCTCCTTTGGAGGAATATGAGAAGCTAGGTAGTGGCGCTTTAGCCAAGGCAGTAACACAGGGAGATATGGATTACGGTAGTATAATGGCAGGTCAGATTGCTGCACTGGTACGTAAGGAACAGAGCTGTAAGGACATAATCAATGAAATGTTTACAGAAGCCGAGGCCCTGTTACAAAGAAACTGGAACTAGAAAGCGGGGAAGAGTATGGCTAAGATAGCATTTCTGTTTGCTGGGCAAGGTGCTCAGTATGTTGGAATGGGTAAGGAATTATATGATCATATTCCAGCGAGTCGAAAGGTGTTTGAAGAGGCAGATGATTGTCTAAGTAGTAAGCTTTCCGACCTTATCTTTCACGGAGACAAAGAGGAGCTAAATCTAACGGAGAATACTCAACCGGCGGTGGTGACGATGTCACTGGCAGCTCATCAGGCCTTTGCCCAATATGGAATAAAGGCAGATGTTACAGCAGGCTTAAGTCTGGGAGAATATTCTGCCCTAACCGTCAGCGGGGCCTTTACCCTCAGTCAGGTTATTCCTTTGGTAAGGAAAAGAGGGCGTTTTATGCAAGAAGCGGTCCCAGAGGGATTAGGAAAGATGAAGGCGATTCTAGGTCTTTCAGAAGAAAAGGTACGACTTGCTTGCGAAAGAGCTAAGGATTTTGGCATTGTAGAACCTTCTAATTTTAACTGTCCTGGCCAGATCGTAATTGGTGGTGAGATAAAAGCAGTAGATGAAGCAGCGAGGCTGGCCAAGGAGCTAGGCGCTATGAAGACAATTGATCTAGCGGTCAGTGCTCCCTTTCACACTTCCATGCTAAAGCCTGCTGCAGATCGATTAAAGGCAGAGCTGGAGCAACTTCCAATGGAACACTTAAACATACCGGTAATTAGTAATGTAACCGGAGACTACATCAAGGAAACCACTGGAATCAAAACATTATTGTACCGTCAGGTTATGAGTAGTGTGCTATGGGAACATACCCTCCGAAAGATGATTGAGGATGGAGCTACAAGCTTTGTTGAATTTGGACCGGGGAGAACACTCTCCGGATTTGTAAAAAAGCTAGACAGAAGCTTAGGAATATACAATGTTGAGGATATCGCCTCATTAGAAGCTGCTGTAAAAGCACTGGAAGCAGTGAAATAGAAAGGATTGTCAATTATGCTGAATGGGAAGATCGCAGTGGTCACTGGAGCGGGAAGAGGTATAGGAAGGGCAATCGCCCTGCAATTTGCTGAATTTGGTGCCAAAGTGGTACTGAATTATCGCAGTAGTATAGCCCAAGTAGAGGAACTTCTTCAGGCAATCAAAAGTGCCGGGGGAGAAGCGATTGCCGTACAGGCGGATATCAGTAAGGAAGCGGAAGCGAAGAAACTGATGGAAGCGGCTATAAAGCAATATGGTAGGATCGACATTTTAGTAAATAATGCAGGTATTAATAAGGATAATCTACTGATGCGTATGTCCGAGGAGGATTTTGATCAGGTTATTGATATTAATCTAAAGGGGACCTTCCTTTGCCTGAAGCATGCTTCGACGATAATGTTAAAGCAGAGAAGTGGCAAAATCATAAATATATCCTCGGTAGTAGGAATCGCTGGTAATATTGGGCAGACTAATTATGCGGCCTCTAAGGCAGGGGTAATCGGAATGACCAAATCCGCTGCCAGGGAGCTGGCAAGTCGAGGAATTACCGTAAATGCGGTGGCTCCCGGTTTCATTCAGACAGATATGACAGATGCCCTTCCTGAGAAAATCAAGGAAATCAGTATCGCGAACATCCCTTTAAAACGTTTCGGTAAAGCCAGTGAGGTGGCAGGAGCAGTCAGCTTCCTGGCCTCAGAAGCCGCTAATTACATTACCGGTCAAGTTATTCAGGTAGATGGCGGAATGGTAATGTAGTAAGTCGAAATCATCCGATGTTGTGCAGATTTAGTACCTATAATCAGGTCATGGAGGTATGAAACAGATGTATAGAGTAGTAGTAACAGGCATGGGTGCAATTACACCCATAGGCAATAATGTTGAAGAATTTTTCAATGGTGTCAAGGAAGGCAGATGTGGTATTGATTTTATTGATCAATTTGATACGGAAGTCTTCTCTGTTAAGCTAGCAGCGAAAGTTAAGGACTTTGATCCTAAAAAATATATGGAGTCAAAGGAAGCTAGAAGAATGGATGTATTCTCTCAATATGCGGTCGCAGCTTCGGTCGAAGCGATTGAAGATTCCGGGCTGGAGCTTGACACCCTGAATAAAGAACGTTTTGGGGTTATCGTAGGTTCCGGTATTGGCGGATTGGCGAATATTGAAAAGGAACATAAGAACCTGGTAGATAAAGGACCCAGAAGGGTCAACCCCTTGTTTATACCAATGATTATCACCAATATGGCAGCAGGCAATATAGCAATCAAATTCGGTGCTCAGGGAATCTGTACGAATATTGTAACCGCTTGTGCAACCGGAACTCACAGTATTGGTGAGGCATTTAGAAATATAAAGCATGGCTATGCTGATGTAATATTGGCAGGAGGTACTGAGGCTTCCATAACTCCTCTCGGAATTGCTGGATTCTCATCTCTGACTGCATTATCATGCAGTACGGATCCCTTACGGGCTTCCATTCCCTTCGACAAGGAGAGAGATGGCTTTGTCATGGGAGAGGGCGCAGGCGTTTTGGTTCTGGAGGAATATGAGCATGCCAAGAAGAGAGGCGCTAAGATCTATGCGGAGGTAGTTGGGTACGGTGCAACCTGCGATGCCTATCATATCACTGCACCGGCTCCGGAAGGTCATGGTGGTGCCAGAGCTATGAAATTAGCAATGGATGAGGCAGGAATCACTCCGAAGGAGATATCCTACGTCAATGCCCACGGAACCAGTACATCAATCAATGATAAGCTAGAGACCCTTGCTATGAAGGCAGCCTTTGGTGAAGAGGCCTATAAGATACCTATTAGCTCCACGAAAGCTATGATCGGTCATCTCCTAGGAGCAGCGGGTGCTGTAGAGGCAGTTGTTTGTATCAAGGCCATGGAAGAAAGCTTTATTCCTGCTACCATTGGTCTTACTACACCGGATGAGGAATGTGATCTGGATTATGTACCCTTAACAGGAAGAGAAGCTAAACTGTCCTATACGATGTCGAACTCCCTTGGATTTGGTGGTCACAATGCCACAATTATATTTAAGAATATGGAGGTATAAACCTTGGATTATAAAGCGATTATCAGTCTGATGAAGGAAATGAATGAGACCAGCTTGACTAAGCTGGAGATAGAAACGGAAGGCCTGAAGATTTCTCTGGAGAAGGGAGCAACTCTACCAGAAGGTGCTTTTGTACCACAGGTTTCGATACCAGCTTCGTATTATACTGCACCCATGATCAATACTCAGTCTGAAGCGATAGCCAACCCTTCCACTTCGAATACACAGGCTACCTCAGGTCATGTCCAGGAAGCAACCCCGCAGAATATACCGGCTGAACAATGCTTGAAGAAGCTTGATTCACCAATGGTAGGAACCTTCTACTCAGCAGCATCACCAGAGAAACCACCCTTTATAAAGGTAGGGGATCAGGTAAAGAAGGGACAGACGATTTGCATCATAGAGGCCATGAAGCTGATGAATGAAATTGAAAGTGAATACGATGGAGAAGTTGTCGAGATCTTAGTTAAGAATGAAGACATGGTGGAATTCGGGCAACCTCTGTTCTTAGTAAAATAGTCACGGAAGTTTGAATTCGTAAAGAAAAGCGTGAATATAGTAGTGACAGTAACGAAAGGATAGGATATGTTAAACATAGATGAAATTCAGAAAATACTCCCCCATCGGCCCCCATTTTTATTAGTTGATCGAATCGAGGAGCTGGAGCCGGGAAAGAAGGCAATCGGTAAGAAATGTGTGACTATGAATGAACCCTATTTTGTGGGTCATTTTCCTGGAAAGGCAGTGATGCCGGGAGTTATTATCCTGGAAGCGCTAGCTCAGACAGGTGCTATAGTGATGCTATCCGAAGAGAAAAACGCAGGAAAAATCGCTTATTTTGGCGGTATGGATAAAGTAAAGTTTAAACGACAGGTGGTTCCAGGAGATGTGCTTATACTGGACGTAGAGATCATTAAGAATAAAGGAAGCTTTGGAGTGGGTTCAGCGAAGGCCTACGTCGAGGATCAGATCGCGGTGGAAGCGATATTTACCTTTGCAATTGGTGAATAGTCTTGCAAAAAACGTGCAAGCCAATAGTCTTGCAAAAAACGTGCAAGCCATTAGAAGTTTGTGCTTGCGTATTCCTCGGCACAAACTTAGGCGAAGATTAGGTATGCTAAGTTAGTTTGATTAAGGAGATTATTATGTTTAAAAAGATATTAATCGCTAATCGCGGTGAGATAGCTGTAAGAATCATTCGTGCTTGCAGAGAGATGGGGATTGAGACGGTTGCGGTCTATTCAGAAGCGGATCGGGAAGCTCTTCATGTACTGATGGCAGATGAGGCTGTATGTATCGGGCCGGCAAAATCCAAAGACAGTTACCTGAATATGCAAAATATTATTAGTGCCACAGTCTTAACCGGTGCAACTGCCATTCACCCTGGCTTTGGTTTCTTATCAGAGAACAGCTCCTTTGCAAGAATGTGCGAGGATTGTCATATAACCTTTATTGGTCCCAAAGCGGATACCATCGACTTACTGGGGAATAAATCACGGGCCAGAGAGACTATGATGGCAGCAGGAGTATCCGTTGTACCAGGTTCCGAGGGAGAACTGGATTGTATAAAGGATGCAACACTGTTAGCTGATAAGATTGGATATCCGGTTATGATCAAGGCTTCTTCCGGAGGCGGTGGTAAGGGCATGAGAGCCGTACATTGTCCCGGGGATCTAGATAGAGCGATTACCTCGGCGAAAAATGAAGCCAAGGCAGCCTTCGGTGATGATAAGGTATATATGGAAAAACTAATTGTAAATCCAAAACATATTGAATTTCAAATACTTGCCGATGAGCATGGCAACGTTGTTCATTTGGGTGAAAGAGATTGCTCCGTTCAGAGAAGGAACCAGAAGATGCTGGAGGAATCCCCCTGTGCCGTTATGACCAAGGAACTTCGGCTTAGGATGGGAAATGCTGCTGTACGGGCTGCGAAAGCAACCGGTTATGTAAATGCAGGAACTATAGAATTTTTGCTAGATCGACAGGGAAATTATTACTTCATGGAGATGAATACAAGGATCCAGGTAGAGCATCCGGTTACAGAGATGGTTACTGGGATTGATATGATAAAGGAACAGATCAAGATCGCCTGCGGCGAGAAGCTAACGTTTCGCCAAAAGGATATCGAATTTAGAGGTCACGCCATTGAATGCAGAATCAATGCTGAGAATCCAAAGAAGAACTTTATGCCCTGCCCCGGCTTAGTTGAGAATGTTTTATTTCCGGGAGGCTTTGGTATTCGGGTAGATAGTGCCCTATACTCAGGCTATAAGGTACCTTCCTGCTATGATTCCATGCTTGCTAAGATAATTGCGTATGGTAAGGATCGTAAGGAAGCCATCGAGAGAATGAAGCGTGCTTTATCAGAGATTGTAATAGATGGAATAGAGACGAATATTGACTTTCAATATGAATTATTGGAGCGAAGTGAGATTATTTCAGGTAAATATAATACTGGCTTGATTGAAGGAATGAAACAGAATGAATAAAAATCCGTTTAAGTCTAAGCAATATGCAACCTCAAAAATATATCGAGTTCGGCCCCAGGACATCGACCGGGTGGCAGAGGAGAAACCGAATGTACCGCAGGGAATTATGACAAAATGTTCCAGCTGTGGTAAGGTTATCTATACAAAGCTGCTGATCAATAATTTCAAGATGTGCGATGAATGTGGCTATTACTTTAAGGTGTCCGCATATGAGCGAATTGCATATGTACTGGATGATGGCGAAATTGAGGAATTTGATAAGCAGATGACAACGAGGGATCCTTTGAATTTTCCTGGTTATGGAGACAAATTGGTTAAAACCCAAACCCATACTGGTCTTGTCGATGGTTTGGTAACTGGTAAGGGAACGATTGGTGGTTCACCGGTGTGTCTCGGAGTCATGGATGCAGCATTTTTTATGGGAAGTATGGGTACTGCCATAGGTGAGAAGCTGACCAGACTGTTTGAACGAGCTACGAAGGAGCGGCTTCCGGTTATTGTATTTACAGCCTCTGGAGGAGCCAGAATGCAGGAGGGGATCTTTTCCCTGATGCAGATGGCTAAGGTAAGTGCAGCAGTGGCAAAGCATAGTGAGGCAGGGTTATTATATATTACTATGTTGACAGACCCTACCACGGGTGGTGTTACAGCGAGCTTTGCGATGCTCGGCGATATCATATTAGCAGAACCGGGTGCCTTAATCGGCTTTGCCGGCCCTAGAGTAATCGAGCAGACGATTGGACAAAAGCTACCAGAGGGCTTTCAAAGAGCGGAATTCTTACTGGAGCATGGCTTTGTAGATCGTATCGTTCCCAGAGAAGAGCAAAAGAATACGTTAGGAAGTCTATTAAAACTACATCAGCAGAATCCGCTTTTAGAGGATCAGGCATTAAATGAGAACAAGGCGATTGAAATTGAATTTAAAGAATCAGACCCTACTGCTTCAGAAGAGATAAGAGTCGATAATTCGAATTCAAAGGATGAGTATGTAAACAAGAAGCAAAATAGGAAACCAGAAAATCATATAAGCCCACCGGATAACTTATAGGGAGGAGGCATCATGGACATAACACCTTGGGAAAAAGTAAAATTAGCCCGGATGCCGATTCGGCCTACCGGACTAGATTATATAGATCAAATCTTTGACGGTTTTTTAGAAATGCATGGTGACCGGCTCTTCGGGGAAGACCGAGCAATCGTTGGTGGTATTGCTTATTTTAATGATATACCGGTTACGGTAATTGCACAACAAAAGGGACGTAATACGAAGGAAAACATTGCCCGTAACTTCTCGATGCCCCATCCAGAGGGTTACCGAAAAGCCCTTCGCCTAATGAAGCAAGCAGAGAAATTCAAACGCCCCATCCTTTGCTTTATAGATACTCCTGGTGCCTTCTGTGGATTAGGTGCTGAGGAGAGAGGTCAGGGTGAAGCGATCGCTACAAATCTGGCAGAAATGATACTACTTAAGACACCAATTATCTCTATCGTAATCTCCGAGGGAGGTAGTGGTGGCGCATTGGCCCTTGGCGTAGCAGATCGAGTATATATGCTAGAGCATGCGGTATACTCCATCCTTTCACCGGAGGGCTTCGCCAGTATTCTATATAAGGATTCCTCAAAGGCAGAACAAGCGGCAAAGGATATGAAATTAACAGCCCAGGATCTTCAACAGTTTGGTATCATAGACGGAATTATACCGGAGCCTCCTGGTGGGGCCCACAGTGATTATGATTTTGTGATGGAGCAGGTAAAAGCATTCTTGGAGAAGGATCTTCAAACTTTATGTAAGCTGCCGGTAGAGGAGCTGTTGGAGTTACGATATCAGAAATTTAGAACATTATGATTTTATGGAAAAATCAAATAAATTATATCAATAAAACCGGCTACAGAAATCTATTGTAGCCGGTTTTTTGTAGGGATATTTGAATAGGCGATATTTTTAAAAGACAAAAGAGATTTTAATGTAGAGGGCATTTGTTAATCCTCTGATTCCTAGTGCTTGAATGTTAATGAATATGTAGAATACTACTGGTAAAGGTGCCGCCGTATTCATTGATATACTCTCTGTACTCCTCGTAATTAATATAATATTTTTTACCCCAAGAGGATATGGATAGCATCATAGAGGTGGCTTCTGGATCCTTCCAAAGGCCGGTAACAGTCACATAATGACGATTGATATCCTTCATTATTTCTCGATAGCGAAACACTGTTTTGGTCTCAACCTCTGGGTTAACCGAGTTCTTGGCTGAAACCAAGGCAGTATATTGCTGATAGAACTTTATGCCGGTGTTCCCCCATAATTTTGGCGTATTCGGTCCAATGGAGAGAATCACAGGGAGATCCAAGGAGAGCATCTCCTCAATTGCGTCTAACATATCATAAAACGATAGGGATAAACGCCATGTTGCCCGGAAATTCATATGGTAAGCTTTACAATATGAGTTGAAGGCGGCAGCGATCTTTGGTCCAATGACAGCAATCCACCGCCTCGTATTCGTATAATACCGATCAATGGTTTTTACATAGGCTATGTAATCCATATAATCGGCAGAATCTAAACCCTGTAGTACGGCGTCTGTGATTGAATTTCGATAAGCATCATTTCTAAGTGCAAGGTATAAAAATAAATCAGCGGTAGCAATTGTTCCACAACCATAATTATGGATAACATGATTTTTGCTAATCCATCGATCTTTGGGAAACCACATTTGGCTTCCACCATAATTAATGGTCTGATCCTTTTGAATTGGGACATATTCGGAATTTCTTAATTTGAGAATAGAGGGTTTCTGGTCAGCCAATATGCTTCATACCTTTATATTTACCTTATTACATCATATTCGTTGACCATTAGCATGGTGACTAATAACAGTAAGAAAGGATAACCTCCTGTAATTCCAATAGTGATTTACAGGGAGGTTATCCTTTGTCATTTTGTTGATATTATTTTCTATAATTCATAAATATAAATAGTGATTAATTATTTTTCTTTGTTTGACTACCTGCGATAGGTTTCTTAACTAGGGCTCCAAGGAAGGTAAGAAGAATGCCAACGGCTAGAGTAAGTAGGAGAATATATTCAAAATTCTCTGCGATATCAAAATCCCATCCGTATTGCTTGGCTATTGTTGTAACCGGGTTCTTATATAGGGAAAATAGGGCTACTCCAGAGAGTAAACCAAGTGCGGTGCTGATAAAGGGCAGCCTTGGGATATAAGAAACTGCATATAATATTAGGAATGTTGACAGGATGTATACGGATAGCCCATCTCCACCATTTAACTCTTTGGTTAAGGTTGTAAGATAGAGGTATACGGAAAACATCAGGACAGTTCCAAGTAGTGAAAAAATCATTCTGATTTTATGGTTTTCTTTATTAAAGCTTGCAATAGCAAAAGGTGCGGCTATAAATAGAAATAGCAGATAATTAAACATTTGTGGAGGAGTCCGATCAACCAACTCCATCAGGAAGGTAAGACCAAGCAAAATAAATACACCGGAGGGTAATATCTGTGTGAAGATCTTATATCCAACCGGTAGAAACGTGTTTTTATGAAGAATATAATCAAGAATTGCTCCTGCCACAATACTCACTGCCATGATCTGAAATAGGCCAATCTGGGTCTCTGCAACAAAGGATTCCAGAAAGATGAGAAATGCGGCGATGATTATATATAATGCTGTGAACACCAATGTAGAAAGATGTCTCAAAAGAAAGGATGATTGTTTCTTCATATATGCCTCCTAGCAAACTAGTTATACTACCTACATCATCCTGAACAAGGAACTAATAATGGAATAGGTAGTGAAAAATAATATGTACAAGTATTTGGTTTACCACTTTATTGTAATCACTATAGAATCAATTGTCAATGAAAAGGAATTTGTATAAATGTACACGAAATTGCACAGGAAATTGAACACAAGAATGCACAGAAATACCAGCAGGGAATGAGCAGAAAATGTACGCGAAATTGTACAGGAAAACAAGCAGGAGAATGAGCAGAAAATGTACGCGAAATTGCACAAGAAAATAAACACACAAGAATGTACAAGAAAATGTACAAGAAAATAAACACAAGAATGTACATTACATTATGTAGAAATCCATAAAAAAGCCGATTGAACCCTGGTGGTGGAACCTTTCCTGGGATCAATCGGCCTTCAATTGCGCGAAAGAAATATGATTAAATGAATACAAGGGTTGAGAGAGATTTATTCCTCAGTCTCATCCTCTTCTTCTACACTAAACTGCATGACTTGTCTCTTACGGGCCATCTCATCATTATCGAGATATTCGTCATAGGTTGTGATCTTATCGATCAGACCATTCGGAGTAAGCTCCATAATACGGTTTGCAGTAGTCTGAACAAATTGGTGATCCTGAGAGGTAAAGAGAGCAACCCCAGGGAATTTGATCAATCCATTGTTCAAGGAAGTGATTGATTCCATGTCAAGATGGTTCGTAGGCTCATCCAGGATCAATACATTCGCACCAGCAATCATCATCTTTGATAGCATAACACGGACTCTTTCACCACCGGATAGAACCTTTACCTTCTTAGAGCCTTCCTCACCAGCAAATAACATTCTTCCCATGAAACCACGGACATAGGTTACATCCTTTTCAGGAGAGAAGGGCATAAGGAAATCAACAATTGTTTCTTCCCCCTCGAACAGCTTTGTATTATCCTTAGGGAAATAAGATACATTGGTGGTAATACCCCATTTGTAACTACCAGAATCCGGTTCCATCTCCCCAGATAAAATCTTAAACATTGTAGTAGTTGCCAGTGTGTTAGGGCCTACAAAGGCAAGCTTGTCTTCATGACCTACGATAAAGCTTATATTATCAAGAACTTTAACACCATCGATGGTTTTGGATATATTCTCTACGGTCAGAACCTCATTACCGATATCGCGGCTAGGTCTGAAATCAATATAAGGATATTTTCTGCTGGAGGGTCGAATGTCATCCAGTTCAATCTTCTCCAAAGCTTTCTTTCTTGAGGTGGCCTGTTTGGATTTGGAGGCATTAGCAGAGAAACGCTGTATGAATTCCTGCAGCTCCTTTATTTTATCTTCCTTCTTCTTATTGGCGTCCTTCAGCTGCTTAACCATCAGCTGACTGGATTCGTACCAGAAGTCATAGTTACCAGCATACAGCTGGATCTTAGCGTAATCGATATCAGCGATATGGGTACATACCTTATTTAAGAAATAACGGTCATGGGATACCACGATTACCGTATTTTCGAAGTTAATTAAGAACTCCTCCAGCCAACGGATTGCTTCTAAATCCAAATGGTTGGTAGGCTCATCGAGAAGCAGAATGTCTGGATTACCAAACAAGGCCTGCGCTAACAACACTTTCACCTTTTCGCTGCCGTTAAGCTCACTCATTTTCTTGAAATGAAGATCTGTTTCTACACCCAATCCATTTAATAAGGAGGCTGCGTTGGCCTCTGCCTCCCAGCCATCCATGGAAGCAAATTCACCTTCCAGCTCACTGGCGCGAATTCCATCCTCTTCGGTAAAGTCTTCCTTCGCGTAGATGGTTTCCTTTTCCTTCATAATCTCATATAGACGGCTATTACCAGTAATTACGGTATCCAACACCTCAAATGCATCATATTTGAAATGGTCCTGCTGTAGGAAGGATAGTCTCTGTCCGGGTGTAATAATTATATCCCCTTTTGTGGGTTCTAGCTGTCCGCTTAATATCTTAAGAAAGGTGGATTTACCAGCACCATTGGCACCGATAATACCGTAGCAATTGCCCTCTGTGAATTTGATATTCACTTCCTCGAACAATGCTCGCTTTCCAAGACGTAGTGTTATATCACTTGCCTGTATCATTAAAAAACCTCCTAAATAAATTCACGTTTTCGTTCAATTTCATCACCGATATCTACTCTGGATTATATTCGGTAGATAAAACTTCTATATAAATAGTCATCATTTCTATTGTATCTTATTATGCTGAATTTGCAAGTAAATTT